>JAEXHR010000186.1 GCA_023449855.1 Pseudomonadota bacterium
ACGCCAGTCATGGCGCCGACGACCGATTGATAGCCGGAAAGAGACGCGCCATGGGCGCCGCCATTGCCGCCGCTGCCGCCGGATTCACCGGGGCCTCCCACGCCTGCGGTGCCGCCCGCCCCACCGATCCCGCCGCCAGCGCCGCCGCCGCCGCCGCCAGCGCCGGCACTGTTACCCAACCAATCGGCAGGGGAGCCGGCCTGGCCCGCAGCCCCATCGCCGCCGCCAGCCCCGCCGGCAGCCGCACCGCCCAAATAGTAGAATCCGTCGCCGCCGCGACCGCCATCCGCATGAGCAGACGACGCCGCTGCGGCCAGGACGATGCTTGACGTCAGAGTGAGCGCGAGAATGTGCAGCTTGCGTCGATCAAAGGGCATGGCGGTCCGCTTGTGCGATGGTTGTTATTCGTGACGCGTCCGCTTTGAGCGATGTCAGATCGGGCTGGTGTGGACCTCGCGTGGCCCATCGCACTTCACCGACGCCGACTCACACGAACACATTTCCGCCACGCTTCAGCGATTCGCCTGAGGGGTACAATGCGACCGGTCAGCGCTTTGCACGCAACGCCGCGCTTTCGGCACGAGTGAGTCATTTCGGTAACAAGGTAATGCTGATGCTTCGCAACCATTCATGGCATCGTTCCGAGCCGCGGCACGCGCGGCTTGCCATTTGTCAAATGGGTTGAACCCTGACGCGTCAGCGCGGACTTGCCCGCGCGAAGGCGAAAGCAAAGACCCATCCGTCGGCGGAGCCAATCACGAGAAAACGTGTTCGGTTTTCGCAAAGACGCTCAACCCATCCAACGATCAACACGCGTCGCGGATCACGCCCGTGCCGGCATAGCTGCGCGTGGTATGGGAGAATTCACCGTCGAAAGTGGCGGCGAGAAACAGGCCGCTGGCGCAGGACATTTCGGCCGATGCCGATGCCAAAGCCGACGCGACATCGACTGCGGGTACTGGCACCGGTCAATCTCCCGATATTTGAGACGCACAAAACCTCTACAGGATTTTTTCTTCCTGTTCGCGCAACGATCTCATTGCTGCTTTTGCCTGGCGCGTGCCAACGAGGTTGAAGCCCTGGACGCGACATTGTCTCTTGATGGCATCGGTCTTCCGGCCGAGTGCGGCGGCGGCTCTGTTGACCGACGCACCTTGTTCTGAAAATTCCTTCAGGCGTGCGATATCAGCTTCGGTCCAGCTACGATTGGTCACGTGAGGCACGATGTTCTCCATTATCGAGGGGGCTGCAGTCCGGCGGAGTTCGCCCAGCCCTGCAAGTTGGCTGAGATCATGGCTTCCCTGGCCCTCTCCATCAGAAGGTCTCTCCGCCTGCCAAGTGGAAGCTGTTCGGCTTCAGCAAGCAATTGCTTCGCTTCAGCGATAAGGCTCTGAACATCGATATTTGTCTGGATGCGACGCTCGAACATGCGCTGCTCCTTTCCATTGAGGATGGCGGGAGCGCAAAAAAGTAAGGCGTTCTCATCACCGATGAATGCCACGGGCCTTGCGGTGATGGTTAGAAGCTAGTCCCAGACTGCGCACCATGCCACCCGTTTCTTTTTGTTTTCTGCAGGAACCATCCCTGACGCAATGCATCATGGGAACGGCGAAAAATTCAGGACGCTTGAAGGCAGAACTTTGCAGAGCGCTGTGCGTTCGCCTGACTGCGGGAGCACCCGCTGTCGTCAATAAGGGGAGGCCACCATGGGAAAACAGAACTCGCGCCACGAGATAGCCCTCGACCAGAAAGGCCAAGAACAACCGCAAACAAAACATCGCGCCCTCGATCCCAGCTCTAAAGACCAGCCCGAGCCCGATACAGAACATGGAAAGTTTCCAGAGCGTCAGCGCAAGCCCCAGGCACCAGCCCAGCGATCCCAGGCGGCGCGCTGACACGGCCGGCGACCGCCAGATAAGCCGCTTGGTATAATCAAACGGCCCTCGCCACGCCCGGCTCAGATCGAAGCCGAAAGCAGCACCGGTGATGTTGGCGCCAACACGATTGACAACCGTGGCGCCGTCATTCGGAAAAAGGCCGCTCGCTCCGCCGGTGCCGCTGCCCGCGCTATCCAGGGCGGCCAACTGCAATGATATGCTGCTGCAGGGGACATCGCACTGTCGCACCAGCCTCACCACGCGTAGCGGACGACCCCTTTGCCGGCATAGCTGGTACTGACGTCGGAAAATTCGCCATCGAATGTCGCAACCACCGACCAACCGCCATTGAAGTTCATCTCCGCCGAGGCGGAGGCGAGCGCAGCATTGCGGCCCGGCTGGGCACCGTTGACGATGAAGGCGGAGCCGGGCAGCGACTGAAACACAGCGCTGACATTGCGATCGCTGTTGTAGTCATGTGCCCAGGCGGCGCGGCCGCGCAACGTCAGCAGCCCTTCCGCCATCGCCCATGACTTGTCGCTGCGCAGGCCGAGTTCGGTGCGCGGCGCGGTGACGGTCCTTGCGGCATAGTTCAGTGCAAGACCGCCCGCGCCGTTGAGCGAGGTTTCGGCATAAGCCGGCAGATCGAAGGCCGTCACCTGAACCGCGGCATAGGGCGAGACTCCGATGCCGCCGAACTGCGGCAGCAGCCAGCGATTGCCGCCCTCAATCCGCCCCGAATAGGCATTGGCGCTGAACGACGCGCGCAGTCGATCCGTGCCGGCGCCGGTCACCAGGCGATCGGTGCTGATGTCCTGCCAGCCATAGGCGACGGTCGCCGTGATATAGGACGACGCGATGTCGTGGCGCACGAAGGCGCCGGCCTGGAACAGATCGGACCGGCCGCTGCCACCACCGGCGACGGAGAAGCTGGTGCCGCCGCCGGCAAGCGCAAAGCCGGCCACGGTCGCCGGCGAGAACCAGTAGTCGGCACCGATAGCGGCGCCGCCGATGCTGGAATTGGTGCGCCCCGCCCCCACCAGCGCATTCGCATCGGTGGTGCGCGAGCCGCCGAAACCGGCGGCCCAGACATTCCAGCGCGCCTCGTAGACGCGCGGCGGCGCCTTGGTGAATAACGCAAAGGCGTCGCGTTCGGCGCGCGTGCGCTTGCGGCCGTCCTGCGTATAAGCGAGCGCATCGCCTTCGTCGGCGAAAGCCGATGCAGCAGGAGCACCGCCATTGCGGCCGGCCGTGAACGGATCGGAGATTACGCCCATGAACTGCGTCATAGCGTCGAAGGTCGTCTGCTGGGCGCCGGTGGCCGTCTCGCCGGACACTTGCTTCAATGCATTGAGCAGATCGTTGCCGGAGAGCGTGAACAGAGCGTTGAAGGACGCGGGCAAGGTCGCGCCGGACAATATCGCATTGTCGACACCGGCGGCGACGTTCTTCTGGTTGACCGCGGCGCCGGCAGGCAGGATCGGCGACAACAGGCCGGCATCGACCGTCAGCAGAACGTCGTTGCCGACATAGCTCAACCGCGCATTGCGCGCGAAGTTGTTGATGACCGAGGCACTACTGAAGGTGCCGGCCAGCGTGCCAGCATTGAGGATCGTATAGGTCGTGGTCGATCCGATATGCTTCAACGGATCGACATTGACCTTGCCCGCGATCGCCGCCGTGGCCGTGACCACCGTCTTGTCCGATGTCGCGCCGGAGATCTGCACGAGATAGGTGGACGCCGCCGTCATGGTCAGGCTGCCGATGGTGAGTGTGCCGATGGAGTTGCCGGGGGCCAGCGTGCCGCCATTGATGGCGACGGAACCAACCACGCCCGCACCGCCGAGCGTGCCGTCGGAATTGACCGTGAGCAGGCTGGCGGAGGCGAGATTGCCGTTGACCGCCAGCGTGCCGCCATTGACGTTGACAGGGCCTGCATAGGTCGCAGTGCCGGTGAGCGACCAAAGCGATGTATCGATTTTGTTGAGCGTGCCGAAGCCCTGATACTGTGCGGCCGGGCCGATCTGCGACACGTCGAAGCTCGCGCTGCCTGTGCCGCCGAATTGCAGCGTATCGCTGCCGGCACCTACCACATTGCCCGAAATGACAGATCCCGGCGCCAGCGTCAGTGTGTTGCCAGAACCGCTGAAAGTGATCGCCGCCATGCTGCCGCTGATGGTGCCTGCGTTCCACACCGAGGAGCCACCGCCGAAGTTGTAGATGCCGTGAAGGTTGCCGACGATCGACCCGCCCGCCTTGTTGACCACCGTCGCGAAGGTCTGGGCTGAAACGCCATCGTCCCCCCGTCCGATAATGCTACCGGAATTGACGAGGTTGACGGAGCCCGTGAAGCCGTTGATCCCGTCGTCCCTGCCGTCAATCGTCGCCCCGGCATTGTTGACGACGGTGGCGTCCGTCCGGGCGAAGATGGCAGACCCGGTCCCCGCGGTGATCCTGCCGGAATTCGTCACCTCGGCAGCGCCCGACAAGCTGACCACGCCGAAATCGCCGCCGCTGATGACGCCACCGGCGTTGTTGAGCACCGTCACGAAGGTACCTCCGCGAACGCCATCAATACTCGCGCCGGCAATGGTGCCGGAATTCGTTACGCGGGTCACGCCGAGTGACGATACGCCGTAGGTGGCACCTGAGATCGTGCCGCCGGCATTATTGACAACCACCACATCGCCCAGGCTCCGGACGCCGCTGTTGCCGCCGCCAACGATACTGCCCGAATTCGTCACCGTCGCCGTGCCAGAATTCGCAAACACGCCGATGTTTCCGCTGCTGCTGATCACGCCACCGACAAGATTGGTCACCGCGACGCCCGTATCACCATAGACGCCGGAGCCCGACAGAGCTGTGATGCGGCCGGCATTGACGACATCGGCAACTTCTTGAATGGCAAGGATGCCATTGATGTCACCATGGATGATGCCTGTGGCCTCATTGATCACCGAGGCCCTCCGAGACGCCCAGACACCGTATCCGGTCGTCCCGTCGATGTTTCCCGAATTAGTGACCGTTGCCGATCCGCCGATCGACGCGATTCCATAATGTCCGCCCTTGATCACGCCGGAGGCTTCGTTCACCACCGTAACATCGGAGCCGACCCGGACGGCAATGCTGGACGCACCAGCCGACGTTGCCTCGATGCGGCCAGAATTACTGACCTTCGCTGTCCCTGATCCGTTGAAAAATCCGACGCCGATCCCCGTGATGCTTCCTAAATTCGTGACGTCCGCCGCGCCCGAAAAGACGAAGATCCCGTTGACTCCAGCGGTGATGCTGCCGGTGGCGTTGTTGAGCAGGGTCAAACCTGTCTGTGTCCTGATGCCAGAGCCGGTGGTGCCAATGATGCTGCCGGAATTCGTCACCGTGGCGAAGCCAGCATCCGAATTGAAGCCGTTCAAGCCGCCAGTGATGATGGCGCCGACGCCGTTGCGCACGGTCGCATCCAGAACATTGAGTCCCAGCGTCGTCCCCGTCACAGACGCTGCGTTCTGGACGTCGATAGTGATCCCTGTCTGGTTGCCCGTACCGTAGCCGCGACCAGCCGCATTCTGGTCGGTGGTGGCGCCGGAACAGGTCACCGTGGTTCCGGCCACGGGCGATGGCGTGGCGTCAGCCGCCGGCGTACAGGCGGCATGGACCCAGGATGTCATTGCCGTCAGTGCAATGAATGGGGCTGCCAGTACTAAGATACGCCGCGCCGAAACCTGCCCGAGTTGAGACCGCACGCCTTGCCCCTTCCCTGCACGGTTTGGACGTACAGGTTGCCAGAATCCGTATGCGGAACATGGCACCGCAACAACCTTAAGTCACGCATGCAGAGCGGCGCTACCCAGCGTGAAACCGTTGAAAGCAGCCATTTTGACCGAGCTGGAACAGTTTTGAGAAACGATGTTGCAGCAACGACACACGCACTGCGTGTTTGTATGCGCACCCGAGGGATTTTCCAGATCTACAAAGGAACGCTGTCGCGCCCCTCGCGTTACCCCGCGCTGGAAACGACGACGCCAAAGGGAGGCACCGCCATGACAGCTTTCGTCAGTCAATTGAGCATCGTTGCCGCCTATGCGGCCATGGCCTTTGTCGGTGCCATCGTGCTCGGAGTGCTCTGAGACACCGATGGCCAAATGTCAGGTTGGTGGCGTCCGCGCATCGCGCGGGCGCTTTTGTTTGCGTATCGTCTACCACGGGCGCCTGAACGGACCGAAAGAGCCGGCACCGACTGCTGGCCCACATCGCGGCCCGTGACGAAGCAATCGTGCAACTTCACTTCGTGACGAAGCGCTCGCGACACAATTCTCCAGCACGACGAAACGTTTTTGCCTGTCTCGCGCAAATCCCGTGAAACCGGCCCCGGATACTCCTGCCGCCAACGAAGCGCCGAAGGGGCGCTCACCCACAGGCGCTCAAACGGAGATATCCATGGTCACGCTTGCTCGTTTCGACATGAAAGTTCGTCGTGCTGCTCTCGCGATCGGCACGCTCACTGCCGGCGCACTCAGCTTTGCCAATCCGGCCGGCGCAGCGCCGCTGCCGCTGTTTCCGTTTTTCATGTCGCCGCCGGTGCAGGCCGAGCCAGCGCCCTACTCCTATCAAGCGCCGCAGCAGGATGAGGATCGCTCTGCGATCGAGCAGCCCGCGCGGTTCAAGCGCCAGGTCGTGAACTACATGACTCGCGAAGCGCCGGGCACGATCATCATCGATACGCCGAACACCTATCTCTATTACGTGCTCGGGGGCGGCCAGGCGATCCGCTACGGCATCGGCGTCGGCCGCGACGGCTTCACATGGTCGGGCGTGCAGACGGTGACGCGCAAGGCGGAATGGCCGGCCTGGACGCCGCCGGCGGAAATGATCGCGCGCCAGCCCTATCTGCCGCGCCACATGGCCGGCGGCCCCGGCAATCCGCTCGGCGCCCGTGCGATGTATCTCGGCAATACGATCTATCGCATTCACGGCACCAACATGCCGGAGACCATCGGCACCCAGGTGTCGTCGGGCTGCATCCGCCTGACAAATACGGACGTCACCGACCTGTATTCGCGGGTGACGGTGGGAACGAAGGTGATCGTGCTGCCGATGGATCGGCGGGCGGACAGTGGCAACGGCCGGCGCGGATAGCGCCGATCTGTAGCCCGGACGAAGCACATCGAAATCCGGGATTCACGGTTTTCTCGCATGCGATGGTCCCCGGGTTACGCTACGCTCCACCCGGGCTACAGCGTCCCGCCTTACTTTGTCCATTTCCGCACTTGATGTACTGTCCCCGCATATTGCATGCGGGGACATCATGCGTCTGAAGACCATTCTGATCGGCGTTGCGCTGGTCGCCGTGTTTTTTGTGGCTGCGCTCAAGATCATGGATTATGTGGCGCCGCGCGGCACCGGTCCCGCGCCGACGCTGGTCGAATTGCCGCCGCTGCCGCCCTCGCCGCCGCGCAGCTCCACCATCGTCGCCCCCATCGCGGTGGCGCTGACGGCGATCCGCGACGTCGCCGAACGCGGCGCACCGCGCAACTTCGCCGGCACCGCCGCCAATCCGGCGCAGCAGGTGTTGCAGAACGCCGACATCAAATGGACGGCCGCCCGCGGCCCGATCACGACCACCGGCGCGCAGGACACGCTCACAATGTCCACGCCGCTCAACGGCACGCTGAATGTGAGCGGCGAACTGTCGTCAAATGTCCGCGAGGCGCTGGGCGGCGCGCTCGGCAATCTGCTCGGCGGCAATGTCGCCAAGCAGATCGGCAACATCAACATCAAGAACGTCAATGCCAATGCGGAGATCCGCGGCAATGTGGTGGTGGCATCGCAGCCGCGCCTGACGCCGAACTGGCGCATCGACCCCAATCTGTCGGCGCAGGTCGCGCTCGGCGACACCAATGCCTCGGTCAGCGGCGTGCGCATCAACGTGCCGGCGCAGGTGAAGCCGATGATCGACAATGCGGTCAACGAGCAGATCGCTGCCGTGCAGCAGCGGCTGCGCAACGACCCCGCCTTCGAACAGAATGCCCGGCGCGAATGGGCCAAACTGTGCCGCTCGGTGCCGCTGCAGGGCGCCAGCTCGGTGCAGAACCTGTATCTCGAACTGAAGCCGACCCGCGCCATCGCCGCGCAGCCGCGCATCGACGGCAGCAACATCACGCTGACGCTCGGCGTCGAAGCGGAGACACGCGTCACCGGGACGCAGACGACGCCGAATTGCCCGTTCCCGGCAACGCTGGCCATCGTGCCCGCCGGCCCCGGCAAGCTGAATATCGGCGTGCCCATCGACATGCCGTTCACCGAACTGAACAAGATCATCGAAACGCAGCTCGCCGGGAAGACGTTTCCGGAAGACGGCTCCGGGTCGGTGTCGGTCACCGTCAAGAAGGCAACGGTGCGCGCCTCGGGCGACCGGCTGCTGATCTCGCTGCTGGTGAACGCCAGGGAAAAATCGAGCTGGTTCGGTCTCGGCGGCGAAGCCACCATCCATGTCTGGGGCAAGCCCGCGCTCGATCAGGTCAACCAGATCATGCGCTTCACCGATCTCGAACTGGCGGTGGAGTCGGAAGCGGCCTTCGGCCTGCTGGGCGCTGCGGCGCGGGCGGCGATGCCGCTGCTGGAGCGGACGCTGACCGAGCATGCGGTGATCGACCTGAAGCCGTTCGCCTCCAACGCACAGCGCAAGATCGCGAGCGTGCTGGCCGATTTCCAGAAGAACGAAGACGGGCTGCGCGTCGGCGCGGACATCACCGCGCTGCGGCTCGGCGGCATCGCCTTCGACTCGAAGACGCTGCGGGTGATCGCCGAAGCGGAAGGCGCGATCAATGTGACGGTGACCAAGCTGCCGCAGTTGTAGATGATAGATCGTAGGATGGGTTGAGCGCAGGCGCGGAGCGCCGGAGCGATAACCCATCGGCGGAGCCAGCCGCGACGACAAACAGCATGGGTTTTCGCTGCGCTCAACCCATCCTACGGCATCTGCATTCCGGGTACGAAAAAGGGCGCGTCGTGCAGGAGCAGACGCGCCCTCTTCATCGGACGACATCGTCACCAATACGATGTCATTCGTACCTCACCCGACCGTCAGGTCGAATACTTGAACTCCGGCATCGCCTTCAGCTGATCCTTGCTGGCGCCGCTCATCACGGCGTGGTCGGGATACCAGGGGTTCGGCTTGGCCGGCGCTGCTGCCGATCCCGCCGAGCCGCCCGACGTCGCCGCGCCGGTGGTCATGCCGCTGGAGGTCGACGACGATTTCGTCATACCCGCCGAACCGCTGGCCGCGGTCTGGAGCGGCTCGCTCACGAACTTGATCTTGTCGAACGGCACGGCAATCAGACGCTCGCCGACGCCGAGGAAGCCACCCACGCCAATCACCACGGCTTTGATATTGCCCTGCTTGTCGGTCAGAAGATCGTTGATCGAACCGAGGCTTTCATTGGCTTCGTTATAGACGTTGAGACCGACGACCTTCGATGTCCGCCAGTTGCCGTTGAACGTGGTGTCGGACGCTGTCGCCGGTGCAGCGGCGGGCGCCGTCGTTGTCGTGGTGCTCGGGCTCTGCGCAAAGGCCACCGTCGCGAGCAGTGCCGAGCCGACGATACCAGCCGTCATATATGTCTTGAACATATCTTCCTCCTGTTGTTGCCACCTGTCCGAAAGCAACGCGAGGATTCGACCACAGTTCCGGTTCCCGACCGAAATTGGTGATGTCGAAGTGTAGTTAGAATTCACCCCAATATGGAGCGACGCCATAGTGGCGGTGCAGCGCTTCTTCCTGCGACCGATCACCCCAATCGAAATCGCGTTGTTCCGTGAAAGACGGCGCCCTGCGCAGGTCTTCGTCATCGATATCGAGCTGATAGGCGTCGAGCTTGCTGTTATAGGCCAGCGACGTCCATGGCACCGCCAGCAGATTGGAACCGATCCCGAGGAAACCGCCGAACGACATGACGGCATAGGAGATCTTGCCGCTGATCTTGTCGATCATCAAACGTTCGATATGACCGATGCAATCGCCATTGGCGCGCCGAACCGCCGTTCCCTCGATCCGGTCGCTGCCGATCAGCGTGTGCGGCCGGGTGATGGTATCGAGACTCATCATGTCCTCCTTTTGTTAGTTGAAGGGAACAATGAGGAACAATGCGGCTGGTTCCATTGTCAGAATGAGTTGAGCGAAGCAATACCCATCGCACGGAGAGCGCGAGGTGATGGGTATCGCTCCGGCGCGACGCGCCTTCGCTCAACCCATCCTACGACGCGTCAATGTCAGCTCTTGTAGTCCACCAGCAGCGCCGTGAAGGAGGCCGTGGTTCCCGAAGCGGTGACGCCGCTGGCGCCGTAGGCATTCGAGGTCGAGGCTTCGAGCGACTGTTTCAGCGAGCTGAGGAACTGCTGCATGATGTCATTGATATCTGTCGAGCCATCGGTGTCGTCGCTGCTATCGGCGCTGTCGGAAGGCGGCGGGCCACCCGGAGGCGGACCGCCGGCACCGCGGGCGCCGCCGGGGCCATGAGCGAAGGCGGCTTCGAACACCCCCTTGAGTTCGTCCGCCTGGTCCGACGTGAGGTTGCCGCTCGACACCTGCGCGCCAATGAGATCGTCGATCTTCGATTTCATCTCGCCGGGCGCGGGCCGCGTGCCGCCGCTGGCGCGATCGGCCTGCATCGACTGGTCGATGCTGTTCAAGGCAGCCGACAACGCATCCTGGTCGCCGCTGCTGATCTTTCCCGAGGTGATCTCGGCCTGCAGCTCCTGCTGCAGCTTCTGGAGAGGAGATTGGTAGGAGCTGCCGGCGGCAGCCGAAATGGTCGTCATGATCTGCTCCGAGAGGCTTTGGCCTGGTAGTGCCGTCATCTCGGATTAACCATGTTAACGGGATCTTGCTGCCGGCTTGCCAAGATGTTGCGCTGGGTTACGCTCGCTGGAACAGCAACAGACCGAAACAAAATTTCCCTGCAATTGGCGTCAATACCGGCGAAAAGGGTTCACATGGCAAACCCACCCCATATCCTGGTCGTGGAAGACGACCGCGAAACCCGCACGCTGATCGCCAAGTATCTGCGTACCAACGCCTGTAACGTCACCGTCGCTGCCGATGGCCGCGAGATGGACAAGGCGCTGGCGGAGAATCGCATCGACCTGATGATCCTCGACGTCATGCTGCCCGGCGAGGATGGCCTCAGCCTGTGCCGCCGCGTGCGCGGGGACTCCCAGGTGCCGATCATCATGCTCACCGCGCGCGGCGAGGATGTCGATCGCATCCTCGGGCTCGAAATGGGCGCCGACGACTATCTGCCAAAACCGTTCAATCCGCGCGAGCTGCTGGCCCGCATCAATGCGGTGCTGCGGCGGCAGGCCAATGCGCTGAATGCCAGCGCGACGCCCAGCGCCACGGCACTCGCCTTTCTCGGCTGGCAGATGGATTTCCGCCTGCGCGAGTTGCGCAATC
Source organism: Pseudomonadota bacterium (assembly GCA_023449855.1). GTDB lineage: Bacteria > Pseudomonadota > Alphaproteobacteria > Rhizobiales > Xanthobacteraceae > Tardiphaga. The sequence continues at coordinate 11,326 of JAEXHR010000186.1, forward strand.
CCGAAGGCGCCCGCATCGCCATGACCTCGGCAGAGTTCGACCTGCTGCGGGCCTTCGTGGAGCGGCCCGGCCGCGTGCTGTCGCGCGACAGCCTGCTCGACCTCACCCAGGGCCGCAATGCGGGCTCGTTCGAGCGCAGCATCGACGTCCTGGTGAGCCGCATCCGCCGCAAGATCGAGGCCGATCCGCAGGATGCGCAACTGATCAAGACCGTGCGCTCCGGCGGCTACATGTTCACGCCGGATGTGGAAACCATCGGCGCCACGCAGCCGGGCTGACCATGAAGCTGCTGAACGTCCTCAACCTGCGGCGGATCAGCGGCCAGATCGCCGCGCTCGTGGTGGTGTCGATCGTCGCCATTCACATCATCATCGGCGTCGGCTTCGCGGTGCTGCGGCCGGACCAGCCGGTGCCGCCCGACCGCGGCCATGGCGAACTGGTGGCGATGGCGAAGCTGCTGTCGGCGACACCCGCAGGCGAACGGCCGGCGCTGCTGGCGCGGATGCAGCAGATCTTCCCGGGCTTCGAGCTGCGCCATGAACCGGGTGGCCTCGTCCCGAGCGCCAATGCCGACCAGCGCAGCGAAGGCTTTCCGTTTCGCCGCATGAACCGGTTGATGGGGCACGATGCGCGTGCGATGCCGCTGGCCGACGACCGCATCGGCATCGTGCTCCCCGACGGCCAGACATTCTCGGTGAGCGACATGCCGGAACGCCGGCCGCGTCCATTCTGGGGCGGGCCGGTGTTCCTCACTTTCGCCTTTGCCGTGATCACGCTGACGCTGCTCGGCCTGTGGGCCGCGCGCATGCTGGCCGAGCCGCTCTCGTCCTTCGCGAAGACCGCCGAGGAATTCAGCCTGAGCGGCACCGCGACGCCGCTGCCCGAGCGTGGACCGGAAGAGATCCGCGCCGTGGCGCGCGCGCTCAACCGCATGCGCGAGCGCATCACCGCGCTGATCGACGACCGCACCAAGATGCTCGCCGCCATCAGCCACGATCTGCGTACGCCGATCACGCGCTTGCGGCTGCGCTCGGAATTCATCGAGGACGAAGGCCATCGCCGGCACATGCTGCGCGACCTCGACCAGATGCGGGCGATGCTGGAGGCGGTGCTGTCATTCCTGCGCAACGACCGCCGGCTGGAGGAACTGACGCTCACCGATATCGCGACCACGCTGCAACTGATCGCCGACCAGTTCGCCGATATCGGCCACGTGGTGACCTATCAGGGCCCCACCCATGCGATGGCGATGGCCCGACCGGACGACCTGCATCGCGCCGTGACCAACCTCGTGGAAAATGCCGTGAAGTTCGGCGGCGAGGCGGCGATCACGCTGGTGATGGCGAAGGATGGCGCAGTGATCGAAGTCGCCGATGACGGGCCGGGCATTTCCGACGCGCAGAAGAATGCGATGCTGCAGCCCTTCGTGCGCGGCGACGACGCGCGGAACATGGATCACGAAGCGGCCGGCTTCGGACTCGGCCTCTCGATCGCGCGCGCGATCGCACTGGCCCATGGCGGCGAGCTGACCTTGCGCGACCGGCAGCCGCAGGGCCTGATCGTGCGGATCACGCTGCCGACGGCGGATAGCGGAAAAGCGGCGGCGTGAACGTAGGATGGATTGAGCGCAGCGATACCCATCAACATCACGGCTTGCTGCCGATGGGTATCGCTACGCTCAACCCATCCTACGAAACGGCTACTCCCTCACCTTCCCCGTCGCCCCGTCCTTGCGCACATGGATGGTCGCGAGGTCGTCGCTAAAAACCTTCTCCCAGCCATCGAGACGATCGAGCAGTTTGGTCGCGGCGCTTTCGGTGCGCATGAAAGTTGCGTCGATATTGTAGTCCTTGAGCAGGCGGAACAGATTGTCCGGCTGAGCGAGGCCGCTGGCATCGTTGTGATCGACCATCAGCTCTTCGCCGAACAGTTCGGTGCGGCCATCGATGAAGGTCGGCACGCCGCGCCAGATCAGATAGCCGCCGAAATCATAGTCGTTGAACACGCGGCTGACATGAAGCTTCTTCAGCGCATCGACGGCTGCGATCGGTGCTGCGCGTTCCGACGGCGTGTACTGGCGGATCGAGGCGACGACGATGGTGCCCGCGATCAGGCACAGCGCGATGCCGGCGAGGATCAATCGGTTCGGCGCCGACCCGGCCTCTTCATCGCGCCCAAGCTGTTCGCCGAGCGGCTTTGCCAGCACCAGCGGCGCGAGCAGTGCGAGCACTTCGGCATTCCTGATATGGCCGAGCGCCATATAGACGAAGCCGAGCACCAGCACGATACGCATCGGCGGCAGCGTGATGCCGCGCCACAGCGCGAAAGCGAAAGCGGCGAGCACGGAAATTTCGAGCGGACCGGCCTTGCCGAAATTCGCCGGACGCCATTCGCCGATGACGGCGAGCGCGGCGCCGAGGCTGAGGATACGGCGCGAGGCGAGCAGCGCTTCCCAGCCGTAAGGCGTGATGCAGCTCGCGGCGAGCGCGGCAATGCCGAACAGTGCCCAGCGCAGCAACATGCGCGCTTGCTGGTCCTTCGGCGCATGCCAGATCGCATCGAGCGCGATGGGGCCGATCAACGCAAGACCGAGCACGAAGCCGCCATGCAGATTGGCCCATAGCGCCATCAGCGGCAGCAGCCAGAACGACGGCGCGCTTTTGCGATCCATCGCACCAACGAGGCCGGCAACCCAGGCGACCATCACCGGCATCGCCAGCACATGCGGCCGCGCCAGCATATGGCCGGCCATCAGCGCCAGTGTCGCGGCGAGAATCACCAGCGTCGGCGTGCGCGCGAGCCGCGCATGGAGAAAGCGCGCGAGCAGCGCGATGGCGAGCGAGGCAGAAGCTGCCGCCAGCACGACAGGGCCGGCCCAACCGCCGATATTGTAAGCGAGGGCATAGGCGACCTGCGCCAGCCACTGCGTCGAGATCCAGGGCTGGCCGTGCATCGTAAACGAATAGATATCCGTGCGCGGCACCGCGTGGTGATCGAGCATCCATTGCCCGAGCGTGATCTGCCAATAGGTGTCGGGATCGTTGAGCAGCCCGCTGCCGACCGCGAGCAGCAACGCATAGACACCGATCCCGCCCCAGAGCGGCAGCAAGCTATCGGCCTTGCGGGCTTCCGTAGCGCGAACAATGGACATGGTCATGAACGGGCCAACCGTGGCAGAACGGCATCAGCAGCCGCGAATGACGCGAGGGAACCACGGGGCGGCATAATTTGAGGTAAATCGCTGCGGGAACCCGGACTCGCAGCCCCGAGAAAGACTCAATTCGCGCCTCAAACGACAAGAATTGAACGAGATGGTTTAGGCCATCTGAAAGACCGGCCCGTTACCAGCGCCGGATGCGATTTTCGAGACCATTGATGACCCGTATTTCGACTATTTTGGCGTCGGCCGTCGCCCTCGCCGCCCTCCCCCAATTCGCCCATGCGCAACAGCGCGCCGACTACCAGGCCATGGCCGCTTCCCATGCGCAGGCCAATGGCGTGCCGGAAGCGCTGGTGCATCGCGTGATCATGCGCGAGAGCAAGTACAATCCCGGCCTGATCGGCCGCGGCGGCACCATCGGCCTCATGCAGATCAAGCTCGCGACCGCGCGCGGCGTCGGCTACGCCGGCAATGCCGAGGGCCTGCGCGACCCCGACACCAATCTCACTTACGGCATCAAATATCTCGCCGGCGCCTATCGCGCCGCCCATGGCGACCACAACCGCGCGGTGCGGTACTATGCCGGCGGCTACTACTACGCCGCCAAGCGCCAGCGGCAGGAAGTTTCCGCACCGCCGCATCAGCCGATCTTCGCCAAGGAGGCCGAGCGGCTGAAACAGCAGGAATCGGCGCAGGCCCAGCAGGCCAGCGTCGAGCCCGCGAAGTGAATGTGACCTTCCCGTGAAGCCGCGTTGACACGCCGGGCTGGACGTTTAAATTAGAGACGTTCCGAGGGGGGCTCCGACGAGGAGCTGAGATACCGCTAGCTTGCACTCTTCATCCTGAAGAGACGCGCAGGACCGCGGTGACCCTTTGAACCTGATCCGGGTCATGCCGGCGAAGGGACAGGGATGAATCAGACGACGCATTACGGTGTGTCGCGCGGCGAATCTGCCGTTGCGAATACGCAATCTCCTATATCCATCATCGGTGCCGGGATCGCCGGCGCCTGGCACGCTTTGGCTTTCGCCAAGGCCGGGCATCCAGTCACGCTTTACGAGCGCGACAATGCGGAGATGCGCGAAGGCACCACCCATTGGGGCGGCGGCATGCTGGCGCCTTGGTGCGAGGCCGAGGTCTCCGAGCCCATCATCATGCGGCTTGGCCTGCGCGCCCTCGATCTATGGCGTGCGGAATTGCCAGACACGCCGTTCAATGGCTCGCTGGTCATCGCGCATCCGCGCGACCGCTCGGATTTCGAACGCTTCGCGAAAATGACCGAAGGCCATACGCGGCTCGATGCCGCCGGCGTTGAGGACGTCGAACCGTCGCTCGGCGGCCGGTTTCGCGAGGGCCTGTTCTATCCGGCCGAAGGCCATGTCGAACCGCGCCGCGTGTTGCCCGAACTGCATCGGCGCATCGCCGCCGCCGGAGGCACGATCCATTTCAATAGCGAGCAACAGCCCGGCGATCTCGACGGGCTCGTGATCGATTGCCGCGGCATCTGGGCGCGCGATGAGGACACACCGCTGCGCGGCGTCAAGGGCGAGATGATCCTCATCGAAACCGACGAGGTACAGCTCTCCCGCCCCATCCGTTTCATGCATCCGCGCTGGCCGCTTTATGTGATCCCGCGCGCCGACAACCGTTTCATGCTCGGCGCGACCTCGATCGAGACCGAAAGCAGCGGCGTCAGCGTGCGCTCGGCGCTCGAATTATTGGGCGCCGCCTATGCCGTGCATCCGGCTTTTGCCGAGGCGCGCATTCTCGATCTCGGCTCGGGACTTCGTCCGGCCTTTTCCGACAATCTGCCGCGCATCGCGATCAGGAAGAACACGATCTCGGTGAACGGCCTCTATCGCCACGGCTTCCTGCTGGCGCCGGCGCTGGCGGAGCTGACGCTGGCCTATGTGCAGCGTGGCGCGATCGATAACGAGGTGATGCAATGCAAGTAACCGTCAACGGCGAAGCACGCGAGATCCAGGCGTCGCATGTGAGCGCGCTGCTCAGCGAACTCGATTTCGAGGGCACGCATTGCGCCATCGCCATCAATTACGACGTGGTGCCGCGCAGCCAGTGGGCCGAGACGGCGCTGAAGGCCGGCGACGAGATCGAGATCATCACGCCGCGGCAGGGAGGGTGAGGATGATCATCGCTACGAACTCCCCCCTCATCCTGAGGTGCTCGCCGTCTACGGCGAGCCTCGAAGGATGGCCACAGGCGCGGAACAATCATCCTTCGAGACGCGCGAAGATCGCGCTCCTCAGGATGAGGACCGAGATTGTGGGAGCTTGATATGGCAGTGAACTTCTACGGCAAGGACTTTTCCTCCCGCCTGCTGATCGGCACAGCACTCTATCCGTCGCCGAAAACCATGCAGGATTCCATCCGCGCCTCCGGCGCCGGCATCGTCACCGTGTCGGTGCGCCGCGAGACCGCGGGCGGCAAGACCGGCGATGCGTTCTGGTCGCTGATATCAGAACTCGATGTCGCCGTGCTGCCGAACACCGCAGGCTGCCGCACCGTGCGCGAGGCCGTGACCACGGCAAAGCTCGCACGCGAATTGTTCGGCACCCCATGGATCAAGCTGGAAGTGATCGCCGACAACGACACGCTGCAGCCGGATGTGGTCGGCCTCGTCGAAGCCGCGAACATCCTGGTCAAGGACGGCTTCGAGGTGTTCCCCTATTGCACAGAAGATCTCGGCGTCGCCATGCGCCTTGTGGACGCCGGCTGCAAGGTCGTCATGCCATGGGCAGCGCCGATCGGCAGTGCGCGCGGCATCATCAACCGCGATGCCCTGCTGCTGCTGCGCGACCGCCTGCCCGACATCACGCTCGTCGTCGATGCCGGCATCGGCGCGCCGTCGCATGCGGCCGAAGCGCTGGAGCTCGGCTATGACGCCGTGCTGCTCAACACCGCCGTCGCAAAGGCCGCCGATCCCGTCGCCATGGCCAATGCCTTCCGTCTCGCCGTCGAGGCCGGCCGCACCGGCTATGAAGCCGGCCTGATGGGCGCGCGCGATTTCGCTTCTCCCTCCACTCCAGTCATCGGGACACCGTTCTGGCATGCCGTATCCTGACCGTTTCTACCCCGTCGTCGACACCGTCGAATGGGTCCGGCGCCTCACTGCGCTCGGCGTCGGCACCGTGCAACTGCGTGCGAAGGATCTCGACGACGCTTCGGCGATGATCCTGTTTCGCGCCGCGCTCGACGTGACCAAGGGCACCAGCACCAAGCTGGTGGTCAACGACTACTGGCGCGTCGCCATCGAACTCAAGGCACAACATCTGCATCTCGGCCAGGAAGACCTTGCCGATGCCGATGTCGCCGCCATCAAGAAAGCCGGCATCACGCTCGGCCTTTCCACCCATGACGAGGAAGAGCTGGAAAACGCACTGCGCGCCGAGCCCGACTATGTCGCGCTCGGGCCAATCTTCTTCACCACGCTGAAATCCATGCGCTTCGCGCCGCAGGGCATTCCGAAGATCACGACGTGGAAGAAGCGCGTCGGCAAACTCCCGCTGGTCGCCATCGGGGGCATCAAGTTCGAACACGCCGCGGAGATCTTTGCCGCGGGTGCCGACAGCATCGCCGTCGTCAGCGATGTCACCCAGAATTCCGATCCGGATGCCCGCGTGCGGCAATGGCTCGGCGCCTAACCACCTCTCAACCGTCATTGCGAGCGCAGCGAAGCAATCCAGAAGCCAAGTGAAGAAAGAACTGGATTGCTTCGTGGCTACGCTCCTCGCAATGACGATCAACTTTCGAGCCTAATTGCCAAACCACCAGGAGGATCGTCCCATGAACATCCGCTCCAATCCCGACACCACCCGTCCAGCCGTCACCACAGGCAGCCTGCCCTCATCGCGAAAATTCTACGCGATCCCTGATAGCGCGCCGGACCTGCGCGTGCCCCTGCGCGAGATCATTCTCTCGGAAGGCGCCGGCGAGCCGAACCTGCCGGTTTATGACACCTCGGGTCCCTACACCGATCCGAACGTCCTGATCGACGTGAACAACGGCCTTGCCCGCACGCGCCAGGACTGGGTGAAGGAGCGCGGCGGCGTCGAGGAATATGAAGGGCGCCAGATCAAGCCGGAAGACAACGGCAATGTCGGCGCCGCCCACGCCGCGGCCGCCTTCAAGGCGCATCACAGGCCGCTGCGCGGTGTCGGCGATCACATGATCACCCAGCTCGAATTCGCCCGCGCCGGGATCATCACCAAGGAAATGATCTACGTCGCCGAGCGCGAAAATCTCGGCCGCAAGCAGCAGCTCGAGCGCGCCGAAGCCGCGCGCGCCGATGGTGAGAGCTTCGGCGCCGAAGTGCCGCTGTTCATCACGCCGGAATTCGTGCGCAGCGAGATCGCCCGCGGCCGCGCGATCATTCCCTGCAACATCAATCACGCCGAACTCGAGCCGATGATCATCGGCCGCAACTTCCTCACCAAGATCAATGCCAATATCGGCAACTCCGCCGTGACCTCGTCGGTGGAAGAGGAAGTCGACAAGATGGTGTGGGCGATCCGCTGGGGCGCCGACACCGTGATGGACCTCTCCACCGGCCGCAACATTCACACCACGCGCGAGTGGATCATGCGCAATGCGCCGATCCCGATCGGCACGGTGCCGATCTATCAGGCACTGGAAAAGTGCGATGGCGATCCGGTCAAGCTGACCTGGGAGCTCTACAAGGACACGCTGATCGAGCAGTGCGAACAGGGCGTGGACTATTTCACCATCCATGCCGGCGTGCGCCTGCAATATATCCACCTCACCGCCAACCGCGTCACCGGCATCGTCTCACGCGGCGGCTCGATCATGGCCAAGTGGTGCCTCGCGCATCACAAGGAGAGCTTCCTCTACACGCATTTCGACGAGATCTGCGATATCATGCGCAAGTATGACGTCTCGTTCTCGCTCGGCGACGGGTTGCGCCCCGGCTCCATCGCGGATGCCAATGACCGCGCGCAATTCGCCGAACTGGAAACGCTGGGCGAACTGACGCAGATCGCCTGGAAGAAGGGCTGCCAGGTGATGATCGAGGGCCCCGGCCATGTGCCGCTGCACAAGATCAAGATCAACATGGACAAGCAGCTCAAGGAATGCGGCGAAGCCCCGTTCTACACATTGGGGCCGCTGACCACCGACATCGCGCCGGGCTACGACCACATCACCTCGGGCATCGGCGCCGCCATGATCGGCTGGTTCGGCTGCTCCATGCTCTGCTATGTGACGCCGAAGGAGCATCTCGGCCTGCCCAATCGCGACGACGTGAAGGTCGGCGTGATCACCTACAAGATCTCGGCGCATGCGTCGGATCTCGCCAAGGGCCATCCCGCAGCCCAGCTGCGCGACGACGCCCTCTCACGTGCGCGTTTCGATTTCCGCTGGCAGGACCAGTTCAATCTCGGCCTCGATCCGGAAACCGCCGTCGCCTATCACGACGAGACGCTGCCGAAGGAAGCCCACAAGGTCGCGCATTTCTGCTCGATGTGCGGACCAAAGTTCTGCTCGATGAAGATCACGCAGGACGTGCGCGACTACGCAGCGACGCTCGGCGACAACGAGAAGGCGGCGCTGAGCCTCGGCGGCAAGGCGAGCATGGGCATGAGCATGTCCGGCGTGATCGAGGACGGCATGGCCAGCATGAGCCAGAAGTTCAAGGACATGGGCGAACAGGTCTATGTCCAGGCGCAGGCGGTAAAGGATAGCAACAAGGCACTGTAGTGCGGCGTTCGACATCGCATCGTTCGAGAAAGGCCGGGTCCAAAACCCGGCCTTTCTTTTGTCAGCGCTTCGCTTGCATCCAGCAGCACTCTTCGCGCAAGAATTGACCGTATCGTATTGCCCCTGACCGGAGACACCTGCCATGCCTATCCAGCATTATCTCGCCCCTGCCGGCATCAAGGCGCCGCCACTGTCCTATGCTGCGCGCGTAGGCGACCTGCTCTTCATCTCCGGAATCCCGGGCTTCGACGACACGGGTATCTTGTCCGACAACTTTGAGACGCAGTTTGGCTGTGTTGTACGCACGTTCAAACAAATACTCGCGGACGCCGGCACCGATGTCACTCATCTCGTGAAGGTCAATGTGTTTCTGACGCGTGCATCGGATGTCGCAACCATGAACCGGCTATATGCCGACGCCTTTGGTCCCGCTCCCTACCCTGCACGTACCACATGTGTTGTTCAGGCTCTGCCAAATCCGGCGATGCTGATCGAGATCGAGGGCATAGCGTCGTTGATCAAGTAAAAGAAGTCCGCAGGAGCCAAGTGACGTATCGGCTGGGATCGATGTCTATGCATACGGTATGAACCAGTGCGCGCTTTCTTGCGTCAAATAACCTGACGGCCGCATGGCGCCATGCACGGCCCGCTCTGGCTGCGTTCACGCGTGCACCCTATCCTCGCCGTCGTTACGAAGCATGCCGCCATAAGGCGCTGGAGACCTGATCGATGATTTCTTTTCGCGCATTCGTCGTTGCCGCTGGTGCGGCAGCGGCTTTGACATTCATCGCCAGCGATCGCGTCACCGCGCAATCCTCCACCGCCACCGAAAAGCTCAATGCCTATGTCGGCTGCATCAACCGGCTGTCATCGCGCGCCTATGACTCGCAGTCGCGCTATTTCAGCTGGGCGCCGAAATCCGGGCCGACCGGCAAGGAGCGCATCATCTATGGGCTCTACACGATCTACGACACCGACGACTGCAAGAAGGGCGTTGAATCAGCCAATGCGCTGGAGCCGCGCGATCCGGCGCTGGAGGCGGCCGCTTCCGCCTATGTCAGCGCGGTGACGACGCTCGGACCGCTGCTGAAGGAAGCGGACGATTACTACACGCAGGAGAACTACAAGGACGACAAGATGGCCAAGGGCCGCGCGCTGCATCCAAAGCTCGTCGCCGCCTGGGATGCATTCTCCGCCGCCGACGTGCACCTGCGCTCCAGTGTCGATGCCATCAACGACAGGCGCAAGCTCGAACAGCTCAGGGAAATCGAGGCGAAGGAACGCAGGACAGCGCGCTATTATGTCGAAGCCGTCATGATCGATGGCGCGCGCGTACTCGCTCTCGAAGATGCGGACAAGCCGGATATCGACGCGATCACCAGGGCGGTGACCGCCTATGAAGCAACCGTCAAGGCTCTGGAGGACGCCAAGACCGCCGATGGCGGCAAGGTGGATTCCATGTTCACCAGCAATGCGAAGGCGGTGCTGGTGACATCGAAGCAACTGATGCGCCGCATTCGCGACAAGGTGCCGTATACGCAGGGCCAGAAGATGATGATGGACGCGCGCAGCGGCTGGATGGTCGAAGGCTCGCCGGCGCGGCTGCTGCGCGACTACAACCAGCTCGTGGATTCCTATAACAGCATCGCCCAGTTCGGAATGCGGTGAGCCGCCCTCTCCGTCATGGCCGGGCTTGCCCCGGCCCGGGGATGACGCCGGGTGCGGCGCGTTCATTGGCATAGGCTTGGTAGCCTCCTCCATTAACCTTTCGTTAACCAAACGCGCCCACCCTGCGGGTGTGGCTGGGGTGCCGTTTGGTCTCGATGTATCGCTTTGCGCCCGCAAAGCGTGCGTTGATCGGGAGGTTGCCGATGCCCCAGAGTTTTACCCACTTCGATTGCTTCGCGCAGGAATGCCCCGACGCCCGTTCCGGTGACTGCTGCGATGGCGCCTTCGACATCGATGCGCTGGTGCCGGCCTCGGAGCCGAGCGAGGTCGTGCCGATGCTGGTGGGCGCCACCGTCGAGGAAGTCGAACGCGAATTGATGTTGCAGACGCTGGCGCGCTGCGATGGCAACCGGACGCATGCGGCGCGCGTGCTCGGCGTCTCCGTCCGCACCATGCGCAACAAGATCAAGCAGTATTCCGCGGATGGCATCGACGTGCCGGCGAGCGGATAGCATTCGTTTCGGATCGCGCTCTAATGCTCGGGCACGCGGCGGCGCACGATACATCCGCGCATCAGCCAGTAGCAGCCAAAGCCGGCGCCGGCTCCGCAAACGGCGTGCAGAACAGCGTTGAGAACAGTGTAGGCGCCGCTCCACCAGAACATGCCGAGCGCCCAGATGGCGCCGAACAATGACGAGGCGAGTTTCAGACGCGTGGACGGCAGCATGGCTTGTCTCCCTGTGAGCCGCCCCTTTGACGCAGGCAGAGCGAAACAGGTTCGGATGAAAGTGGCTGCGCTTTCCTCGACAACCGCGCCAGCTCTGTTATCCTCCAGCCATGAATTCCAAGGTCCGCATAGAGATCGACGCAGAAACAGCCGAACTGCTGAATGAACGTGCTGCGGCGCGGGGGATTAGTGTGTCCGATCTGATCGCCGATCTCGCAGGCGGCGACGCGCTGCTGTCCCCCGATCTGGAAACCATGAGGGCGGCGGGCGAAGGTCCTTGGTCCGACGTGTCTCTGGCCGAGGAAGTAAGCCGCCTCGCCGAGTTTCACCGAACCGGCGAAGCCGTTCCGTGGGAAGAGGCGAAAGCCTGGATCGAAAGCTGGGGCACGCTCAACGAACGACCTCAACCGAAGCCGCGCAAAATATGAGAGTCATTCTTTCGCGCTCTGCGATGGCAGATCTCGAAAGATTGCGACTATTCCTTGCAGACCAAAATCCCGCTGCCTCCCGTCGAGCCATTGTCGCGCTCGTCCGTGCCATCGATGGGCTTACGGTGTTTCCGGATCGTGGACGTCCGACCGGCAACGGAAATTCGCGAGAGCTATCCGTGCCATTCGGACGATCCGGTTATGTGATCCGCTTCGTTCACGATCCCAAGATCGGTGACATCATCGTCACCCGCATCTGGCACGGCCGCGAAGAACGTCCCGCGAATTGATGCCGTCATCCTTCCCCTGTTAAAAGCCACGCAATTGGAATCACGAATGGAGTAGAGAGCGTGGCAAAAGAGACGATCGAGCGGACCGGATTGCGCGGCCCGCGCGGCGAGCCGGGCGCACCGGGGCCGCAGGGTCATCCCGGCCGTCCCGGCCCCGAAGGCGCGCAGGGCAAGCCCGGCATCGCCGGCAAGCCGGGCGCTCCCGGCAAGCCCGGCCCGAAG
>JAEXHR010000070.1 GCA_023449855.1 Pseudomonadota bacterium
GGCGCAACAACCGGATTGCACTGCCGGCGACGGCCGAGACGGTGGCCGACTATCTCGACTCGCGGGCAGGCAAGGGGAGCCGCCCAGCCTCGCTATCCCGCTACAAGGCGTCGATCGCCAAGATCCACCAGCTGCTCGAGCTCAAGGATCCGACGCCGGCGCCGCTGGTGAAGCTGCGGCTCCAGACGGTGCGCCGCGAGAAGGGGGCTGCGCAGAAGCAGGCGCGGCCGCTGCGGTTCAAGGGCCCGGTGCGCGACGTCGAGCGCGACAAGGCGCGGGGGCTCAACATCCGCGCGCTGCTCGAGAGTTGTGGCGAGGATCTGCCGGGGCTGCGTGATCGGGCGCTGCTATCGGCCGCTTATGACACCGGGCTGCGCGCCTCCGAACTGGTGGCGGTCGCCATTGAGCATATTGAGGAGGCGATCGATCCCGAAGCGCGGCTGCTGCAGATTCTGCGTCATAAGGGCGATCAAGACGGGGAGGGGGCGACCGCCTACCTCAGCCCGCGCACCGTCGCGGCGATCGCGGCGTGGACCGAAGCGGCGGGGATCACGACAGGGCCGCTGTTCCGGCGGGTGCAGGTGCGGCGCTACAAGGCGCGGGCAGCCGTGCGCGGTCGGCCGATCGACAGCATCTCGGGGCGGGAGACGTGGGATCTGCGCAAGACGCTGTCCAAGCCGGCGGTGAAGGCGCGCGTCGAATATGACATCGGCACCGTGGCGCTGCACCCGGGCTCGATCGGACCAATCTTTCGGTCGATCATCGGCCGCGCGTTCGACCGTGGCGCGCTGCCCGATTTGACGGCGGACGATCTGGCGCGGTTGCTGAAGGGGATCAGTGCGCACTCGACGCGGATCGGGCTCAATCAGGACCTGTTCGCCAGCGGGGAGGATTTGGCCGGCATCATGGACGCGCTGCGGTGGAAGTCGCCGCGGATGCCGCTCGCTTATAATCGCAATCTCGCGGCAGAGCAGGGGGCGGCGGGGCGCCTTATGGCGAAGATTGGCTAGGTCGCGTTGACAAAGTGGATTCCCAATCGGCCTGATTTCTGATTCAGAGCTTCTCTTTGCGAGGAGCGACGATGGGCCGGGGCGATCTGACGGATGAGGAATGGGATGTGATCGCGGGACTGCTGCCATCGGAGCGCGGTCGCAAGTCCCGTCCTGCCCATGATAACCGGCGTTTCCTCAACGGCATGCTGCATGTTTTGCGGGTCGGCTGTCCGTGGCGGGATATGCACGAACGCTATGGTCTGTGGAACTCAGTCTATGTGCGGTTCCGGCGCTGGGCCGAGCAAGGCGTGTGGGATGCGATCCTGGCGACATTGGTGGAATTGGGACTGACCGACGACTGGCAGCATATGATCGACAGCACCATAGTCCGCGGCCACGTATCGGCGGTGGGCGGAAAAGGGGGGCCTTTGCGCAGGCTCTTGGTCGATCACGCGGCGGCTTTACGTGCAAGGTCCACGCCCGCTGTGACAATCAGGGACGCCCTATCGGCTTCATCCTGACGGGCGGTGAAGCGTCCGACTATGGCGCTGTCGATGCCCTGATGGCGATCCCCGTCGCCAAGCCCAAGGCGCTGTTGGCCGACAAGGGCTATGACGGTGATGCTGTCCGCGAAAATCTGCTGATGCACGGCATCCTGCCGATCATCCCGCCCAAGGCCAATCGCCGCGAACCCATTCACTGCGACTTCCGCCGCTATCGTGACCGCAACCGCATCGAGCGCATGTTCGGCCAACTCAAGCAGTTCCGCCGGATCGCAACCCGTTACGACAAAACAGCCCTATCCTTCGCAAGCTTCCTGAACCTCGCCGCCATTCGCAGATGGTTGCCACACTTTGTCAACGCGGCCTAGTCATGACGGCCTAAATAGGTCTTTGGATGATGCCGTGCGACCACACGACGGCGGCAGGTAGATCGAGGGATTTGCGCAGCGGCAAGAACCGGAGAAGGGAGGCTGAGCCCCCGGGGTCTTGAGCTACAACGTTAAGCCTAAGAAACGGGCAGGGGCCTGGTAGCGCGTAGTGTATGAGCGAAGCCACCATCGCTCAAACTCATCAGCACAGTCCAATTTCGAAGAGGAAACAAGAAAGTGGTTCCGGAAACGGTATGGATCTTATCCTGTGTAAACGCTCGCGCTAAATGGCGGCGTTCTGATCGCGCTATTTGTCAGTTGCCGGGTCCGATGACGAGGCAATCGCGCGCGGCCTGAACGATGTCAGCGGTGACCTCCTCGACGCGGTTGAGGGTCATGATCCGCCGCATCTGCGCGAACAGGCGCTCCATGAGCCGGATGTTGCCGCGCGTGATGCGGATCACGGCTGCCTGCGCTTCGATCGCGTCGAGTTGGGCCGGGTCGAAGCTGATCCCGAAATCGCCGGCGTGGGTCGCGAGCAGCAGCCGCATTTCGGTCTCGGTAAGCGGTTTGAACTCGTGGACGAAGCCGATCCGCGAGTAGAGCTGGGCATAGCGGGCGAGGCGCTTCTCCAAGCCCGGCATACCCATCAGGATCAGCCCGAAGCCGTGGCGATCGGCCATGTCGCGGAGATGTTCGAGCGACTTTATGGTCAGGCGGTCGGCCTCGTCGACGATGACGAGGGGGCAGGCGATGCGGGCGGCGTCATGGGTGATTTCGTCCTGCGAGCCGCCCGCGACCGTCAGCCGGGCATAGCCCAGCTTAATGAGGTTGAGGCCCAACACCGCGTCGATCGTCTTGGGCGTGTTGCTGACCGACACGGTGTAGAAGACGGCGCGGCAGCGAGCGACCTTTTCGCCAAGGAGCGCGGCAATGGGACGGAGCGCGGCATATTCCCCCAGGTCGGGGAAGCTGGAAAACTCGCGCGCCGATCGCGTCTTTCCGACGCCCGGCCGGCCATGACACACGCCGATATAGCGGTAGTGCGCGCAGGCTTCGGCAAACTCGACGAACCGGGCATGTTCGCGGGTCGCCAGGAACGGCTGCTCGACCAGGAACTCAATCGTCAGCGGCGTAGAGCCGGAGCCCTCGGTAGGTGGTGGGCCGGGAAGCCGTATCCTCTTGGTCGCCATCGAAGGTCTCCGTGGGGGCAGGCACCTGCTTGTCGCGCTCCTTCGCGCCGCGCCGGGCGCGCTGGATCGCGCGCAACGACGGGTGCCCAGCGTGCTCGGAGCTGAGCGCACGGCAGACGAACCGGCCCTGGTGGTAGACGTGGATCTCGGTCAGGTCGCGGGGGTCATAGACCGCCTCGACCTGCTCGCCGACGAAGGCCGCGAGCGTGGGTTCGACATAGCGCCTGCCCATCAGACGGATGCCGTCGCGCAGCACTTTACGGGGCTTGGGCACGTGCACGAGCAGCATGTCGAGCTGTTCAAGGCTGTCGGGCATTGCGGGCAGGAACCCGCCCTTCTGCCAGCGCGTGATCGGCGGTTCGCCGGTGCTGCCATGCGGGCGACGATGATAGACGCCGCACACGAACGCCTCGAAGCGGGCGCGCAGCTCGTCGAGCGTGAGCACTGGCGCCGACAGCGGCTTGCCCGCGATCAGGTGGCCGGGCAGGTCGGGCAGGAACATGTCGTTGATGGTGCGGAACAGCCGCTCGATCTTGCCGCGCCCGCGAGGACGCCCCGGCAGCGAATGGATGAGGCGGATTTTGAGGGCGATGCACGCCTGCTCGATATGCTCGGAGATGAAATCCGAGCCGTTGTCGACGTAAAGCTGTTCGGGAATGCCGCTGACGATCCATTCGGGATTGGGCTTGCGCCAGATCGCCTGCCGCAAGGCGAGCGCCGTGTTGAGGGCACTGGGGGCATCGAGGCTGAGGAAGTAACCGGCGATGGCTCGGCTGTGATCGTCAACGATGACGGTCAGCCAAGGACGCACCGGGGTTCCGGCATCATCGAGCACGAGAATGTCGAGAACGGTATGATCGGCCTGCCACATCTCGTTCGAGGTCGCGGCTTCGCGCCGATGCACTAGCTCGTGCTGGTCGCGGTAGACGGCCGGATCGGAGGCTGCGGCGATCTGGCTTGCCGGTATCGCCCTGACGACACGCGCGACGGCCGCATAGCTGGGGGTTCGGTGTCCATGCGCGATGGCGAGTTCCTGCACCTTTCGGTGAATGGCGGCGACCGGGGGTCGCGGGCGCTTGGTGGCGAGAGTGCGGGTCAGTTCGACCAGATGTTCCGGCAGGTGCAGCCTGCCCCGATCGTTGCGCGGCAGACGCGCGAGACCGGCAAGTCCTTCGGCACGGTAGCGCCCGAGCCAGCGCTGCAACGTCCGCTCGCTCAGCGTGCCGGTGCGGGCGAGGTCCGCGAGCGGGATGCCATCGGCGAGGTGCGGTTCAAGGACGCGGTAGCGCTCGATCGCCAGCGGCGGGACAAGCGCCGGATGCGTCACCGCCGACGGTCCGTGTCGCAGGTAAGGAAAACGGAGATTTGCCTGCCCATCGCCATGCGAGTCCGCTCGCGTTGCCAAACCGGCCTGTTCGACGTAAATCTACCCGGTAAAGAAAACTCTTATGTTCGATTTCAAGAGCCTTCGACATGATGAGGTCCTTTCCGCCTTAGATGACGAAGTCAAAGGTGTGGAGCTGATGTGCAGAGTAGGGAGCAGGGCTTTCGACGACGGTTGGCATACTCTTATGCGCGGGTTGGCTACCACAATCCGTATGTTCGTCTGGGGCTGCCTCTGCCTAGGGTCGGGCGTAGACGTTATTGTCCGCCACTTAGTTTTCACGAGGATTCCCCACCGGGGCCCTGCTCCCAACTTTGCACATCAAGCAGATGATGACGCTGGTTCTGTATTGCTCCTTTCTCGTCGCGATTTACCGAGGAAGAACCTTTATGCCCGAACAGTGGGAGAGACTTCCTGCCCGATTGCCCAGAGGAAGGCAGCCATTTCCCGCGCAATCGCCGCTACCGCGACGGTCTTGAGCTTGCCGGTAGTGATCAGTCTGCGATAGCGTGCACAAAGCCGGATCTGGGCTTTCCATGCAATCTCGCGGACTGAGCGTGGTAGCCCGTCCAATCGGGCCTGAATCGTCTGGCTCACGCGAGCGGGATAGCGATAAGTCCATGCACCTTCGATTAGCACTCGGCGGGCTCGCCTATTGCCGGCCTTGGTGATGCCGCCGCGCTTCACCCGCTCGCCTGTTGAACTCTCAGATGGAACAAGCCCGAGGTATGCCATCAACTGCGGCGCCGTTTCGAAGCGTCGTACGTCGCCGATTTCCACGACAAAGGTGACCGCAGCGATGAACGCAATTCCGCGCATTGCCTGATAGGCCTCCACGACAGGCGCCATGGACCAGGACGCAACTACTTCCGCGACCTGTTTGGTCAGCCGGTCTTCACGGATGGCCGCATCCTCGATGGCCTGGATATATTCGGCGAGGACTATGTGATGGGCGGGATGGGTGAAACTCTGCGCCGCCAGCCATCGAAAATGGGCTCGTGTCCAAGGCGAGCGTCCCGGATAAATCCGACCATGGCGCAACAGGAATGACTGGAGTTGCTGACGTGCCTTCTTCAGCGCGTCGTGGGCGCACTCACGAGCGCGGACAAGGTCTCGCACAGCTTCATGGGCTTCGTCCGGAACCCAAACAGCAGTCAGCTCTCCGGCGCGATGCAACCGTGCCAGGCTGACTGCATCGCGCCGATTGGTCTTCACACGATCGCCCGGACGCTTGGGAATAAGGGATGGAGCAACGACCTGGCACTGATGCCCCAGCCCCATGATCTGGCGATAAAGGTCGTACCCGGTCGGGCCAGCCTCATAACAGAAGTGAAGAGTGGCCCCGCGCTTTGCCAACTTGGCTACCATCGATGCAACCGATGTCGGTTCGGCTGAGATATCGCCAAAGAAACGCACTTCGCCGTTCCGCTCCTTTTCCGCGACCGCAACCGAAATCTTCGCTTTCGATGTATCGAGTCCGATAAAGAGTTCGTTATACTCGCGCATGGTTCGCCCTCGCCTAAGCATGGGGATAGGCGCCGGCCCGTCCGGCGTAACCCCCGTTTCCTGCTTACTCCGAGGGCGGGCCAACTTCACCGCACGAACATACGGTCTAGGGCAACATAGACCTGCCGATGACGACTTTCTTCCCAAACCGCGCCCGATCGGGGCGCCACCGGCCCTACGCATGAAAATCGGTTACGCCCGCGTATCGACCGCCGAGCAGAACCTGGACCTCCAGCGTGATGCGCTGAAGGCTGCCGGCTGCGAGAAGGTCATCACCGACAAGGCCTCCGGGGCGACTGCCGCTCGCCCTGGATTGGAAAAGGTGAAGGAGCTGCTTCGCGCCGGCGACACACTGGTGGTCTGGCGCCTCGACAGGCTCGGCCGCTCGCTCCGTGATCTGATCGGATGGATGACCTACCTCGACGAGGAAAAGGTCGGGCTGCTGAGCCTGCACGAGGCGATCGACACGACCACCACGTCGGGCAAGCTTACCTTCCACCTGTTCGGGGCATTGGCGGAGTTCGAGCGCAACCTGATCCGCGAGCGGACCCAGGCCGGTCTCACCGCAGCCCGCGCTCGCGGCAAGAAGGGTGGCCGGCCGGCCGCACTCGGCAAGGACAAGCGCGACCTGCCCGTCAGGCTCTACCACGAGAACACGATGCCGATCGCCAAGATTTGCTCGATGCTCGGCATCTCCAAGCCAAAACTCTACGCCTATGTGCGATCGGCCGAGACCAAGCCGGTAGCCGCGTAGCGACGCTCGCCGACAAATAGCGCGATCAGAATGCCGCCACTTAGCGCGAGCGTTTACACCGTTCGCGGTCCCGATCGGCCCAGCGTCCCCCGGAACCGTTCGTTATCGGGAAGGCATCTAAGCGGTCTGCACCATCCTTCATCTAAAGTTCTCCAAGCGCTTCTGAGGATTTTCGGGCGCACCAAAAGCACTTGCTCCTCCAGTGGCTGGAGCATGTAACCGCAATTTGCTCTCCTGCGGACGGGGGGCTGGAGGTGGCTTTTTGACGGCCCGTGTTGAAGCAATCGGTATGTCTCGACGCTCATTAGTGGCGCGGCTGGTGGCCTGTGGAACCGGCTTGGTGCTCGGTTCTCCAACGCTCGCGCGACAGACTTCCCGGTCTGCGGGCTCGTGGAACTTCGGTGCGGCTCACCTCGAATGGGAGCCGCTGGAAGTCGGCACGGGTGATACCCTCCTTGTTTCGGCACAAGTGCGCGGAGTGCCGGTGCGGGCGGTGCTCGACAGTGGCAGCGGCGCGTCGATCATGAGCACGGCGCTCGCGGCGAAGCTCGGCTTGAACGATGGTGAGCGGCGCATGATTAGCGGGCTGAGCGCCAAGGCCCCGGTGCTGCTGGTCCGCGACATCGACGTACAGCTCGCCCGCGAAACCCGTCGCTTACCCTTTGCCGTCGTTGGTGATCTGAGTTCAGTGTCGGCGGCCTTCGGACGACCGATCGATATCCTCCTCGGTGCCGATATGTTCACGGGTAGCTGCATCGCGCTCGATTTCGCGAAAAGGCGTATGGCGGTCGTCAAGTCAGGCACGTTTCTCGCCGGTCCCGACTGGCGCGCTGTCGCGCTCGGGCGCGGTGCCAAGCAGGAGCTGTTCATTCGAGCTTCCGTCTCGGGTTTGCCTCCCGTGCCCTTGATGATCGATCTTGGCAGCTCGGCCGCGCTGATGCTCTCGTCGGCCTATGCCCGCGATCAAGGGCTGTTGAACGGGAAGCTCGTCTCGACCGCGGCGATCGGCGGCGTCGATGGTGTGCGTATCAACGATGCTTTCACGATCCAGAACATCAACATCGAAGGGCTTGGCGTCTCGAACGTCCCCACACTCGGGATGAGAGCTTGGCTCTCCACCAGCACGGTTGGCAATGTCGGCCTACCGCTGATCGCTCAATTCGACGTGGTGTTCGACGTGACCGCCGGATTCGTGTGGCTCCGGCCACTCGGTCCTCGTCGTCGCCTGCCGATGCTGAAGGACCGTAGCGGCCTTGGCCTCGCAGCCTCACCAACGGCGCTCACCGTTGTTCATGTGGCGGCGAACAGTCCCGCGGAAAAGGCTGGCTGGGCGGTCGGCGACCGGATCGTGGCGGTGAACGGCCATTCGATCGATGCGAACTATACGCGTGGGGAGCTCTGGCAAGTGCGCTCCCGGCCTGCTGGCACCCTCGTAAAGCTGACGATGGCCTCGGGTGATGTGCGCGAGCTCAGGCTGGCCGATTATTATTGATCGGCTTGAGGGTGGCCTTTGCCGATCGCCTTCATGATCCGACAATCGGCCATGCGCGCCTTGGTGCAGCTCTGGCTGAGCATTGCCAACTCATCCCGCAACACCGCGAGTTGCGCCAGTCTCTCCTCCACATCCTTGAGGTGCTGAGCAGCGATAGCTGAGGCGGCACCACAATCCTGGTCCGGGTTCTGCGCCAGCCCCATCAACGAACGGATCTCGTCGACGGAGAAGCCAAGCCGGCGACCGTTGCGGATGAAGTGCAAACGCTCAATGTCACTGGCATCGTAGGTTCTGCGACCCGACGCCGTGCGAGGGGCGGATCGGAGCAACCCGATCGACTCATAAAAGCGGATCGTCGTCACCTTCGTCGAGGTCTCGCTGGCGAGCTGCCCAATCATCACCGGCTTCATCATGCCATCCTTGCTTATGCGAACGTGTCGCACATTTCGCTTGCTTCTACAGCGACTGGAGGTGGTAAGGAAGGCCGCATGAATGCTTCTACCGAAAGCTGCGGGTGCCACGGGGAGCCCGCGCGCGCGCAAACCGATCCGGCCTATCGCCGTGCGCTGCTGACCGTCGTGGTGCTCAACCTCGGCTTCGGAGTCGCCGAGCTGTTCGGCGGGTTCATCGCCGATAGCCAAGCGCTGAAAGCGGATTCCCTCGATTTTCTCGGGGACGGGTCGATCAGCCTTATCGGTCTTCTCGCGCTTGCCTGGTCCGCACGGGCGAGGGCAAAGGTCGCGCTGACGCAGGGGTTGTTTCTCGGTGCGCTTGGCGTGGGCGTAATCGGTTTCGCGATTTGGCGCGCCCTGAACGCAACCGCGCCCGATGCCGAACTGATGGGCACAATCGGCGTTGTCGCGCTCGCGATCAATGTCGTGTCCGCCTTGGTGCTTGCGCGTTTCCGGGAAGGGGACGCCAATGTTCGCGCGATCTGGCTGTTCAGCCGCAACGACGCGCTCGCCAACGTGGCGGTGATCGCCGCGGCCGGTCTGGTGGCGTGGACAGGAAGCGCCTGGCCGGACCTCGCCGTCGCCGGCCTCATCGCCCTCCTGTTCCTCCACTCCGCTTATGAAATCGTCACTGGCGCTCGGCGCGAATTGGGAGAGCGGTAGTGCGTCTGCTCGCGTTGATCCGGGCAATGCTCTCGTTGCGGCTGCTCTCCGCGCTCGCGGCGCTGCTGATCCCTGCTGCGGCAATCGCCGAACCCGGCGACGTGCAAACCGCATGGCGGCTGCTCGACTATATGGCCGTCGATTATGGCGGCGCGGTCGCCAACGGTCGGATCAAGAGCACGTCGGAATATGCCGAGATGACGGAGTTCGCCGCGTCGGTCTCGACACGGCTTCAGGGCCTGCCAGCGAAGCCGGAGCGTCAAGCCCTCATCCAGCGGGCTGCCAACCTCCAGGCGGTGATCGCGGAAAAGGGACCGACTGAACAGGTGGCAACATTGGCGCACGGGCTCGCGGCCGATCTGTTGCGCGCCTACCCGGTGCCGCTCGCGCCCGATAAGGCTCCGAACCTCGTCTCCAGCGATGCACTGTTCCGACAATCCTGCGCGTCCTGCCACGGGATGACGGGCAACGGCCGTGGCCCTGACGCCGCCAAGCTCGCTACGCCCCCGATTGCTTTCACCGATGCCGAGCGCGCGCGCCAGCGCAGCGTGTTCGCGCTCTATCAGGTGGTGACGCAAGGCATCGACGGGACCGCGATGCAGAGCTTCGCCGATCTGCCCAACGATCAGCGCTGGGCGTTAGCATTCCGAGCCGGGAGCTTCGCCTTCACGGATGCGCAGGCGCGCGAAGGCGAGCGGCTTTGGAAATCCGACCCGACCCTTCGCCGGCGCATTCCGGACCTGAAAACCCTGGTCGCGCTCACCCCGGCCGCGCTCGGCGCGGCGATCGGCGACGCCAAGGCTGACCCAGTGCTCGCGTTCCTGCGTCGTCATCCCGAACAGGTGATACAACAGGCTCCCGGCTCGCTCGCGGTCGCCCGCGCCAAACTCGCCGAAAGCGTGGCGGCTGCGCGGCGCGGCGATGCGCGCATGGCGAAAGAGCTGGCGCTGTCGGCCTATCTCGATGGGTTCGAGCCGATCGAGCCAACACTCACCGCGCGCGACGCGACGCTGATGGGTCGAATCGAGGGCGCGATGGAGGAGTTCCGCGCCTCGATCGACCGGGGCGCGTCGCCCGATGATCTCGCGGAGAAGGTCGCAGTACTGGGCGGCCTTTTCGACGATGCGGAAGCGGCGCTCGCGCCTGATGCCGCCACCGAAGCGTCCACGTTCCTGGGCGCGTTCACGATCCTGCTGCGTGAAGGGCTCGAAGCCCTGCTCATCGTTGTCGCCATGATCGCGTTCCTGCGTAAAGCCGAGCGCGGCGAGGCGCTGCGGTACGTGCATGGCGGCTGGGTCAGCGCGATCATCGCGGGCGGGATCACCTGGGCGGTCGCCACCTATGCGATCGGGATCAGCGGTGCGAGCCGGGAGCTGACGGAAGGGTTTGGCTCGCTGTTCGCCGCGGTCGTGCTGCTCTCGGTCGGGATTTGGATGCACGGCAAGGCGCAGGCCGATCAGTGGCAGCGCTATATTCGCGAGAAGATGTCGCGGGCGCTCTCGGGCGGGTCGGGCTGGTTCCTGTTCGGGCTGGCGTTCGTCGTAGTTTATCGCGAGGTCTTCGAGACGATCCTGTTCTATGCCGCGCTTTCGGCGCAAGGTGACAACGGGATGCTTCTCGCGGGGGCCGGGTCGGCGATTGGACTGCTCAGCCTGATCGCTTGGGCCATGCTTCGCTACAGTCGCAAGCTGCCGATCGCGCAGTTCTTCCGCTATAGCTCCTGGCTCATGGCGGTCCTGACCGTCGTGCTGGCGGGTAAAGGCGTCGCCGCGCTCCAGGAAGCCGGCCTTATCAACATCGCACCGCTCGCGGACGTGCCACGGCTGTCGATGCTCGGCGTGTTTCCCACTTGGCAATCGGTGCTGGCGCAACTCCTGATGGCGGTCGCCATTGCGGTCGGGTTCGCCTGGAACGGGCGCGACCGATCCCGCTCGGGTTCCGGCTCAGTGACCCTTGGTTCGAATTAGTGCAATGACATGAAAACCCTTCCGTGATAGAGGCAAGCTAGTGCGAGCCTTTTTGCCTTTCCTGACATGCCTGATGCTGGTCCTGACCAGCTTCTCCGGCATGGCCCATGCCGCCGATCTGGCGGGGGGAAGCATCGCGGGCGTTGAGTTCACGGTCCATACCGCCGGTGACATCGATCAGGTGCCATCGGACTCGGACAAGAATGTCCCGCATCATCACAATTATTGTCACGGACACGACGTCGGCGCGCCTGCGCGCACGACGATGGAATATACCCCCGTCCTCACAGTGCCCAAGCCGACAATCTCCGCCTCTGCGTCGCTCGACGGCCGCACCGGCATGGTCCATTTGAGGCCCCCCCAAGCCTGACGTCCGATTTGGGCGTGCGTTGGCGCGCCCCTGTCGATCATCGTCAGGAGTCCTATTTTCATGAATCGTATCCTCGCGGCCATGCTGACCGCAGCGTCTTGCGCCACGATGGCGCAGGCGCAGGTCGGACCGTCCGCGCCTGTTGCGCAGGATGCGCCGGTCTACACGCTTGACCAAGCGGTCAGTGCAGCGGGCGGTTCGGCCCCTGCTGCGGAAGCGGCGACAGCTGGAATCGACGCGGCCCGTGCAGGTCGCACAGTCGCCGGCTTGCGGCCCAATCCGGTGGTTCAAGGCCAAGTCGAGAATGTCATCGGCTCCGGGCCGTATCGGGGGGTCCGCAGCGCGGAAACCACGGTCGGCTTTGCGATCCCGATCGAGCTAGGCGGCAAGCGCGGCGCCCGCGTCGCGGTCGCCAATGCGCAATTGTCCCGGGCCGAGATCCAGGCCGCGATCATCGCGGCGGATGTCCGGCTTCAGGTAACGCAGCTCTATGTCGAAGCGGTCGCGGCCGATCGCCGGGTAATGACAGCCCGCGATCAGGCCCGGATCGCCAGCGATGCGCTGCGGGCCGCGAGCGTTCGCGTGCAGGCAGGGCGGGCATCGCCACTCGAGCAACAGCGCGCGGATGTCGCGCGTATCAATGCCGACGCCAATGTGGAGCGGCAGCTTCGCTTGGCCGAGGCGGCCCGCGCCAATCTGGCGCGTCGGATCGGACGGCCGATCGACGGCCTGCTCGATGACACGCTGCTCGATCGCCTTCCCGATGTGAACGTCTATGGGCCGTTGGCACCGGTCAACACGACCGGCACACTCGCGCTGGCGGCAGCCAACGCGGATTTCTCCATTGCCGAAGCCGGCGTGCGGCTCGCGCGCGCCAATCGCGTGCCTGACCTGAACGTCGGGCCGTCGATCCGCCGCCTGGAAGCGACCAACGACATGGCGGCGGTGTTCAGCGTGTCGATCCCGATCCCGGTGTTCAACAATGGTCGCGCCGCGATTGCGCAGGCGACCGCGCAGCGGACCCAGGCGGATGCGCAGCGCCGCGTGACCGCGCTCGACATCGAACAGGCGATCACGGACGCGCAGGCGCAGGCGGCCAATGCCGCAACGACGGCTCGTGCGGCGTCGGGGCCGGCGCTGGCGGCTGCACAGGAGGCCGCCCGCATCGCGCGGATCGGCTATCGCGAGGGCAAGTTCGGCCAGCTCGAATTGCTCGATGCTGAACGCACGCTCGCCGAAACGCGGGTCGCCGCGATCGACGCGCTTGCCAATTACCAGAATGCCCGCGCGCAAGTGGAGCGACTGACCGCTCGTGCGCCCAATGGGGGGAATCAGTGATGAAGAGCTTTTATCTCGCGGGCGCGGCGTCGCTCGCCCTGCTCTTGGCTGCCTGCGGCGGCAAGGATGGCGGAAACGAGGCAACTGCCGAAGGCGCAGCTGCCAATGAGACGGCAGCGGGCACGGAAAAGGGCGGTGCTGAAGGCGGTCATGCCGGTGAAGGCGTCGTCACATTGGGTGCCGACCAGATCGCCACAGCGGGCGTCCAGGTCGGACGGCCGATCATCGGCGGGGCCGGGACGATCGAGCTGCCCGCGATCATCGAGGGCGACCCACAGGGAACGCAGGTCGTCTCGGCCGCAATTGCGGGACGCGTGGTCGCGCTCACCCGTAACCTCGGCCAATCGGTCGGACGCGGCCAGACCATTGCGGTCATCGAAAGCCGCGAGGCGGCGCAGATCAAGGGCGAGGTCGAGGCGGCGCGGGCGCGGCTTCAGCTCGCTAATTCGAACCTCGCGCGCGAACAGCGGCTGTTCGCGCAGAGAGTCTCCCCTGAACAGGATCTGATCGCCGCCCGCACAGCGGCGACGGAGGCGCGGATCGCCCTGACGCAGGCGCAGAGCATGGTTTCGGCGGCGGGTGTCGGCGGCGGCGGGCTCAACCGGCTCGGCATTGCCGCGCCGATCTCGGGCCAGATCATTGCGCGCCCCGTGACGCTGGGACAAACGGTCGCGGCGGATGCCGAACTCTATCGCATCGCCAACCTGAGCCAGGTGTCGATCGCGCTTAATCTCAAGCCCGAGGATGCGGGCCGGGTGCGTCCCGGCAATACGGTGCTGGTGAAGGCGGCAGGCCGTCAGGCGACCGCCCGCGTGACCTTCGTGTCGCCGGCGCTTGATCCGCAGACGCGGCTCGTGCCTGCGCTCGCCACCCTCGACAATCGCGGTGGCGAATGGCGGGTCGGCGAGCCTGTGACGGCAGCCGTGCAGCTCACGGGCAGCGGCGGGAGCGGGGCGGTCCGCGTGCCGACGACGGCGGTCCAGAGTTTCGAGGGCAAGTCGGTCGTGTTCGTGCGCACGCCCACCGGCTTCAAGGCGACCCCGGTCCAGCTCGGCGATGCGTCGGGCGACACGGTGATCGTCCGGTCGGGCCTGACCGGCAACGAACAGATCGCCACCACCGGAAGTTTCACGCTCAAGGCCGAGATCGGCAAGGGCGAAGCGAGCCACGAGGATTAAGCCATGATCGCCCGTATCGTAACCTGGGCGGTCGAGAAGCGCTGGCTAGTCCTGCTCCTCACCGTCATCGTCGCCGCCATCGGCGCCTTTTCCCTCTACCGGCTACCGATCGACGCGGTGCCGGACATCACCAACAATCAGGTCCAGATCAACGTCCGCGCGCCTGCCCTCTCGCCCGAGCTGGTCGAGAAGCAGGTGTCGTTTCCAATCGAAACCGCGCTCGCCGGCACCCCCGGCCTGGAATATACGCGCTCGTTGAGCCGCAACGGCTTCGCGCAGATCACGGCGGTCTTTTCGGACGCGACGGACATCTATTTCGCCCGCCAGCAGGTGGGCGAGCGTCTGCGGGGCGTGCAAGAGAATCTGCCCGACGGCGTGAACCCTGAAATGGGTCCGATCGCGACAGGCCTGGGCGAGGTGTACATGTACACCGTTCGTCTCGATCATCGCGAGGACGACAAGCACAAGCCCGGTGAACCGGGCCAACAGCCCGATGGCAGCTACATCACGCCAGAGGGCGAGCGACTGACGACCGAAGAGGACAAGGCGACCTACCTGCGCACCGCGCAGGACTGGATCGTGACGCCGCTTCTGAAGACCACACCGGGCCTCGCCGGTGTCGACTCGATTGGCGGTTACGCCAAGCAGTTCCTCGTCGTGCCCGACGTGCAGAAGCTGGCCTCGCTCGGCATCACGCTGACGGACCTGGGAAATGCGCTGGAGCGCAATAACACCAGCGTCGGCGGTGGCTTCGTCAATCGCAATGGCGAAGGTCTGGCTGTTCGCTCGGATGCGCTCGTTCGCAATGCCAGCGAGTTGGCCAGGACCGTGATCGCGACACGTAACGGCGTGCCGATCACGGTCGAACAAGTTGCGACTGTGAAGACGGGTCAGGCGATCCGCATGGGTTCGGCATCGGAGAACGGTACCGAAGTCGTCGTCGGCACGGCGATCATGCGGATCGGCGAGAACAGCCGCATCGTGTCGACCGCGGTCGCTGAGAAACTGAAGACGATCAACGCTTCGCTGCCTCCTGACGTCGTAATTCAGCCGGTGCTGAACCGCACCGAGCTGGTCAATTCGACGATCAAGACGGTCGCGAAAAACCTGTCCGAAGGCGCGGTGCTGGTCATCGTCGTGCTCTTCC
Source organism: Pseudomonadota bacterium (assembly GCA_023449855.1). GTDB lineage: Bacteria > Pseudomonadota > Alphaproteobacteria > Rhizobiales > Xanthobacteraceae > Tardiphaga. Next base: position 15,308 of record JAEXHR010000070.1, read on the forward strand.
TGCTGCTCGGCAACTTCCGTGCGGCCCTGATCGCGGCGTTGGTCATCCCGATCACCATGATGCTGACAGGCTTTGGTATGCTGCGCGCTGGGGTCTCGGCCAATCTGATGAGCCTTGGGGCTTTGGACTTCGGTCTGATCGTCGACGGCGCCGTCATCATTGTCGAAAACGCGCTGCGCCGGCTTGCCGAGCAACAGCATCATGAAGGCCGATTGCTCAGCGTCAAGGAACGGCTCGCGACCGTGGCAGCCGCTGCGCGTGAGATGATCCGTCCCTCTGTGTACGGGCAGGCAATCATCATCCTCGTCTACGTACCGCTGCTCACGCTGACCGGCGTGGAGGGTAAAACGTTCGGACCGATGGCGCTGACCGTCATCATCGCGCTCGCCTTCGCCTTCATCCTCTCTCTCACCTTCGTGCCGGCGATGATTGCGATCTGGCTGTCGAAGAAGGTCGAGGAGAAGGACGGCCGCATCATCACGTGGCTGAAGAAGCGCTACGAACCCGGTCTCGACCGGGCCATGAAGCGCCCGACGCTGACGATCGGTGCGGGTGTGGGAAGCCTTGTGGTGGCGGCGCTTGCTTTCACTACGCTCGGCTCGGTGTTCCTGCCGCAGCTCGACGAAGGCGATTTGCTGATCCAGTCGCTCCGCATTCCGGCAACGTCGGTCCAGCAGAGCCAGGCGATGCAGGTGCCGATCGAGCGGATGATGTCGAAGCAGCCGGAGGTGCAATTCGTCTATTCCAAGACGGGCACCGCCGAGCTGGCGGCCGACCCGATGCCGCCGAACGCGACCGACATGTTCGTCATCCTGAAG
>JAEXHR010000161.1 GCA_023449855.1 Pseudomonadota bacterium
ACCCTCCCCATTCGCTACGCTCCGGGGAGGGAAAGAACCGCGACTACTCCGCCGCGATCTGCCGCGGCACCGGCGGCGGATTGACCAGGTCCCTGGCGAGCGCCGCATAGCGCGCTTTTGCCGCTTCCACCGCCGCTTCCTTCACCGGACCATATCCGCGAATGCTGTCCGGCAGCGACAGGAGTTCGACCGCGATCTCGATATTTGCCGGTGACAGCAGATCGAGCGTGGTTGCCACGTCCTTCTCGTAACCGGCGATGAGATCGCGTTCGATGCGACGATCGGCGCTGTAGCCGAACAGATCGAGCGGCGTGCCACGGAGACCGCGCGCACTCGCCAGCAGCTTGAACAGCGGCATCATCCACGCACCGAAGGCGCGCTTCTTCGGTCGGCCCGAGGCATCGACGCCCGGCAGGATCGGCGGCGCCAGATTGAAATGGATATTGAAGTCGCCCTCGAACTGCTCGCGCAGCTGCTTCTCGAAGCGACCGTCCGTATAGAGCCGCGCCACCTCATACTCGTCCTTATAGGCGAGCAGTTTGGCATAGTTGATGGCGACCGCGCGCGGCAGCGCGTCATCAAAACCGCCCCGTAAGGCAGCCTCGCGAACGCGATCCACCGTGGCGCGATAACGCTCGGCGAGCTTGACGTTCTGATAGTCGGTCAGCATGGCGCTGCGATGGGCGACGATCTCGTCCAGCGTCATCTCGTCCTGAGTCTTCGGCGCGATAACACCGTCACTCCCCTTCAGCATCGATGCCAGACGCTCCGGATCGGCGGCGGCCAGACGGCCAAGCTGGAAGGCCAGCATGTTCATCTTGATCGACACGCCGTTGAGCTCGATCGCCTGCTCGATGGAGGCCACCTGCAACGGCAACAGCCCCTGCTGATAGGCATAGCCCATCATCATCATATTGGTGGCAATGCTGTCGCCAAGCAGTCCTTCCGCGGCCTTCGTGAAATCGAGGAAGGTCGACGTCTTGCGCAGCGCCATCGACAGCACGTCATTGACGCGGCCGCGCTGGAAATTGAAATCGCGATTGCGCACGAAATCGGCGATTGGAATGAGATGCGTATTGACGATGCCGGTGGTGCGCTCGCCCTCACAGAGCGAGATCGTCTCCTTGGCGATCGCCACCACCTCGTCGGCAGCGATCAGGAGATCGGCCGTGCCTGTGACGATGCGCGAGCACGTCACATCGCCTGTATCGTTGGAGAGGCGCACATGGCTCAGCACCGCGCCGCCCTTCTGCGCGAGGCCGGACATATCGAGGATCATCGACGCCTTGCCTTCGATATGCGCGGCCATTCCGAGCAACGCGCCGATGGTCAGCACACCGGTGCCGCCGACACCGCCGACGGCGATGTTGTAGGGGCGATCGAGCGTCGGCCGCGAGGCCGGCTCCGGCAGTTCGCCGATATTGCCAAGCTCGGTCGGCGCCTTGCGCTTCAACTTGCCGCCATCGACGGTGACGAAGGACGGGCAAAATCCCTTCAGACAGGAATAGTCCTTGTTGCAGCTCGACTGGTTGATGGTGCGCTTGCGGCCGAGTTCGGTCTCGAGCGGCTCCACCGAAATGCAGTTCGACTGCACCGAGCAATCGCCGCAGCCTTCGCACACCGCGGGATTGATGATCACACGGCGCTGCGGATCCTCGAGAATCCCCTTCTTGCGGCGCCGGCGCTTTTCGGCGGCACAGGTCTGCACGAACACAATGGCCGAGCAGCCTTCGATCTCGCGGCATTCCTTCATGACGCGATCGAGCTCGTCGCGATGCGCGAGCTTCACGCCGGGCGCGATGGAGCTGGCCGGATAGGCGTCCGGATTCTCCGACACCAGATAAATGGCGCGGATGCCTTCGGAATGCAGCTGGAAGGTGATCTGTTGCGGCGACAGGTCGCCGTCATGCTTCTGGCCGCCGGTCATGGCGACGGCGTCGTTGTAGAGGATCTTGTAAGTAATGTTCGCCTTGGACGCGATCGACTGCCGGATCGCCAGCGAACCCGAATGGAAATAGGTCCCGTCGCCGAGATTGGCGAAGATGTGTTTTTCCTTGGTGAATGGCGCGATGCCGGTCCATGGAACGCCCTCACCGCCCATATGGGTGAAGGTCTCGGTGTTGCGGTCCATCCACAAGGTCATGAAGTGGCAGCCGATGCCGGCCAGCGCGCGCGACCCTTCGGGCACCTTGGTCGAGGTGTTGTGCGGGCAGCCCGAGCAGAAATACGGCGTGCGCGCGATCGGCACGACATTCTGCACTTGCGAGGCTTCGCGACCGTGAAACCAGTCCGCCTTGGCGCGCAGCAGTGCCGCGATCTCCGGATCGATCTCCATCGCCAATAGCCGGTCGACCATCGAGGTTGCCAGCTTGGCGACGCTCAGTTCTTCCGCGAATGGCAGGAAGCGCTGGTCATGCGAGTCCATCTTGCCGACGATGCGCGGGCGCACATCGTCGCGCCAGTTGAACAGCTCCTGCTTGACCTGGTTCTCGACGATCTCACGGCGTTCCTCGACAATGAATATCTCTTCGAGGCCCACCGCAAATTTGCGCACGCCTTCCGGCTCGAGCGGCCACGGCATGCCGATCTTGTAGAGTCGCAAGCCGATCTTCGCGGCGACCTGTTCGGTGATGCCGAGTTCGCGCAGCGCCTGACGCACGTCTTCGTAGCTCTTGCCGGAGGCCATGATGCCGAAGCGCGCATTCGGCGAGTCGATGGTGACGCGATTGATGTTGTTGGCGCGCGCAAAGGCGATCGCGGCAAATCCCTTGTAGTCCTGCAGGCGACGATCCTGCGCGTAGCGATCGTCCGGCCAGCGCAGATTGAGACCGCCGGGCGGCATCTCGAAATCGGTCGGAATCCTGAACGGCGTCATCTCGTCGTTGAGATTGATCTCCGCCGTGGTCTCCACGGTCTCGGTGATCACCTTCATGCCGACCCAGCAACCGGAATAGCGCGACATGGCGATGCCGAGCAGGCCCATGTCGATGATCTCGTGGATCGACGACGGATAGAGATATGGCATCAGCGCCGAGATGAAGGCGTGGTCGGACTGATGCGGCACCGTCGATGATTTCGCACCGTGATCGTCGCCGGCGAGACAGAGCACGCCGCCATGCTTGGCGGAGCCTGCCGCATTGCCATGGCGAAACACGTCGCCGCAGCGATCGACGCCCGGCCCCTTGCCATACCAGATGCCGGTAATGCCGTCGTAATTGGCGCCGGGCGAGAGATTGAGCTGCTGGGTGCCCCAGATCGCGGTCGCCGCGAGATCCTCGTTCACACCGGGCTGAAACTTGATTCCGTATTGATCGAGATGTTTTCGCGCGGCCATCAGTTGCTGGTCGTAGCCACCGAGCGGCGAACCGCGATAGCCGGTGACGAAAGCCGAAGTGTTGAGCCCCGCCGCACGGTCCCTGCGGACCTGCGCCATCGGCAGCCGGACCAGCGCCTGGATGCCGGTAAGGAAGATATGACCCGAGCCTTGGGTGTATTTCTGATCGAGACTGATCGGGCCCTGATTGATTCCCATTCCACCCTCATATGCCGCCCTCATCATGCCGGAGGGCGTGCTCGCGCATCATTATGTGGGGTCGTTCGACTCCCTTAGAAATAGTCTATGTTGAATTGGAAACGGCGCGCACCACAAATGTGCACGGCGCGCGACTGCCATCCAAAAACGCAACTTCATGATGCGAAAGCGCTATTCGCTCGGCACGTTATGTCGCGCGACGCCGCTGCGGCGAAACGAGATGGCGCGAACTGTGCACTGCAGCAATGGCGTTCGCGTAGGATGGGTTGAGCGCAGCGAAAACCCATGCTGTCCGTCGTCTGCGGCAAACTCCGCCGATGGGTTATCGCTCCGGCGCTTCGCACCTGCGCTCAACCCATCCTACAGCTACGGCGCCCTACTCCGGAAATATCTCGCCGATGACCTTGATGAGATCGGCCTCGCGGAACGGCTTGCGCAGATAGGCGCGAAAACGGCCGGCACGATCACGCACCACGTTCTCCAGAAGCGACGTCATCACCACGACCGGAATTTGCCGCAGCCGCTCGTCATCGCGCATGGCTGCGATCAACCCTGCCCCGTCGACAAACGGCATCATGAAATCGGTGAGCACGAGATCGGGCGTCTCGCGATGCAGGATATCGAGCGCCTCGCGGCCATTGCCTGCGACCAGCACATTGAAGGCGCTCTCGCTCAACAGGACTTCGAGCCAGTCGGCGATCGCCCATTCGTCCTCGACAATCAGGACCGTACGCACCGCTAGTCTCCAGTCAATTTGAGGTCTGCCGCTGGCGTCGGCTGCGGCCCCTGACTGGAGATGTCGCGAAGGATGCGTTCGGCTCTTTCATGGTTGTCGTCGAGCACGATGCCGCCCTCGTGGATTTCAAAGCGGCGCATCCGCATATCTGTCCGGCGGTCGCGCGACTTGAGGATCGTCATCAGACGATGATTTTCGGAACGAAGCGCCGCGAGATGCAGCGCGATGATATTCTCGGCCACGGCAGACAGACCGGTCTGGTTGACACCTTTGAGCGGCTGCCCAGGTGTCATTCCGGCATGGTCGGTCTCGGCCGTTGCCAGTGTAGTAACACCGAGCGCGCGCAACTCGTTGCACAGCGCGGACAAAAAAGAGCCCATGCGGTGCTTCTCGTCGGTCAGTTTCGAGAACCCCTCGATGCCGTCGATCACGAGGCGGCGGATGCCGTTCTGCCGGATGGTGCTGAGCAGCTCGGTAGCCACCTCATCGAGCACGGCCTCGGTCTGCGGACGCCACAGCAGGTTGATATGATCGGGGAGCGCGAGCTTCAGGCTCCTGGCCTTCACCCGCAGCGCCATCGGGCTTTCGTGAAAGCCGAAAAACAATGCCCGCTCGCCCGCCGTTCCGCCGGTCAGGAACTGCAATCCCGCCGTGGTCTTGCCCGAGCCCGACGGCCCCAGCACCACCGTCACCGAATGGGTGTCGATGCCGCCGCCGAACATCTTGTCGATGCCGGGAACGCCGGTCGGCACCACCGGCCCGTCAGCACTGTCCCAGACGCTGGGCGTTTCCAGCAGCGCCTCGATACGGGGATAGATCGCATGGCCGGCATCGGTGATCCGATAGGCGTGCTTGCCGCCCATGAACCAGCCGCCGCGCAGCTTGTGGATCTGGATCGAACGCTCGGCACGGCGGCCATGCAGCGACGACTGCAGTTCGATCAGGCCATCCACCATCGTATGCTCCGGCGGATGGGCATCCGCATCGAAGGCACTGGTGAGCAGGAACATGGTGCAATTGCTGAAGCCCGCCTGGGTCTGCAGCTCGTGAATGAACTTCTTCAGCTCGAGTTCAGTCCGCGCCTTTTCGTGCACGGTGATAAGACCGTCGAGCACCAGGATGCTCGCCTTGCGCGTCCGGACCTCGCGGCGAACCACGTCGAGCAACCCGCGCAGCCCGTCATCCTCCAGCGTCTTGAAGGCCCCGACATAGGACATCCGGTCCGGAATGGCGTTTTCATCGAAGAACTTCATCCGCCGCATATGCCCGATCATGCGGGCATGGCTCTCCGCAAGCAGCGTAATGTAGAGCGCGTTACGGCCGAGCGCCGCTTGTGCGAAGCAGATCTGGTTGCCGAGAATCGTCTTTCCAGCACCGGGCGCGCCCTGGATGATGTAGATGCCGCCGTCGAAAACGCCCCCACCGAGAATAGCATCCAATCCAGATATGCCGGTCGCGACCCGGCCATTATCAGCACTCATCCCGTTACTGCCCCTGAAGTATCACCTAGAACGGTGAGATGCTGAAACGCATCGGGATGCAATCGGTTCCACAGCTTTTGCAGAAATATCCAGAAAATCGACGACAATATGCGGGAAACGCTCCGAAATCGGAACATCGCGGCAGGATCAGCGATTGGACACAGACAACCTGGCGAGGAGAATGGAATGACACAGCTTTCCAGTATCCGGACAGCGCAAGCCGGCGTCCCGGATCGAAAGGCGGCGCCTCATCCGGACAAGTACCATCCGCGCTGCGGGGAAGAACATCGTCACAAGCCCACCAAGGCCATGATCGGGATCGCCCTCCTGATCTTACTGAGCGCCCTGCTCTACGGGATCACCGGCCACGCGACCGAGCTGCCGGCCGGCAATGCCACGCCACCGATCGTCTCCCAGACGCGCTAGAGAACCCGCTCAGGCCTCGGCGATGGCGGGACCCACCACATCGCGCTCGACATCGGACGACACCAGCCGCAGCCGCGGCCCGTGCGGGACCATTGCCGGCACAATTCCGAAGTGATCGGCGAGCGACCCGTCGATCCGGCGGGCGGCCTGATCGCCGGAAATCGCCGGCGCGCTCCTCCGGACTTGCTGAGCGTCGGAGTGAGAACGACGCACGTCGCTCCAGCGTACGGCACGTTCGATCAATGGTGCCGATTGACTCGCCAGCGGACGCGCCATGCGCCAGAACATTTGCACCAGCGCTGCATAGGTCATCGCTTCCAGCGCGCCAATGCCGACGCCCGAGGGGACCGCGAACACGTCGACTTCGACGATCGGCCCCGCCTCGGCGCGCTCGGTCATGCGATGCATCGTGCAGCCGAAATCCGGCGCCCCGTCATCGATCGCATCCTGCACCGGCGTATCGCCGGGATAGCGCGGCGAGCCGGGATGAAAATGGTAGGCGCCGTAGCCCAACTGAGCCACGATTGCGGGCGGCACCTTCACATCTCCGGCGAACGAAACCAGGCGCGCACCGCGCAGCCATTCAGGTTCGATCGCATCGAGGTCTGCCGCGGTGAACACCGGCAGCACATTGAGCGATGGATTGTAACTGCGGAGCAGCGTCGCAAAGACCGAATGCTCGGCGGGACCTGAGAGAAGAATGAGGGTGTCGAACATGTCAGGCGCCAGTCTACGAATCGAAGTTCCCTAGGATTCGCAGTCAGGTCTTAACAACTGATGATCGCACGGCGCCGCAGCGACGCACCGCAATGCAACAGCGCGACCATCGAGCATAGGCACCAGCAACCGGAACATGCGCTTCCCCGCGCGGTTGTCTTCCCTGCAAAGGAGGAATCGACATGGCAAATATTCACGACCCTACCGATCCCCGGCGCTCCGGACGGGACAATGAGGATTCAGGCGGACCGCCCCGCTTCGACACCGAACTGCAGGCTGCCCCTGAATTGCAGGAAGGCCGCGCCTCCGGCGGGCGCGTGCTCGCCTATGGTGCTGCCGTGCTCGTATTGCTGGGCATCGTCTTCTACGGCTTGAATAACGGCTCGATGAATCCGAACGAGGCATCGAGGACAGCCTCGCAATCGACTCCGACCACCCAGGACAGCGCGCCGAAGGCGCCGGCTCCGACCAACAACATCGCCGACTCCAACACCAGGCCGCCAGTGGCTCCAGGCGTCCGCGACGTCACTCCGACCAAGGATAATCCCGGCGTGACGACAGGCTCTGCGCCGGCTCGTCCGCAGCCGCCGCAATCCGGCCCGACCGGGACCGAGGTCGACAGCTCGAAGGGCGGCGCAGCGAAATAAGGCTGCGCATGGGCAGGCAAGGCAGCGGCCACTGATCGTGTCCGCTGCCTTGCTGCGCCTGTGTTGGGAAGATCGGCAAATCGTGATGTCGATGTGATTTTACTTCGAACGCGGCATCGCCGAGACCACGGTCACGCGTTGTCAACGGGATCCGTTCATGAAACCTCTGCTGCTCCTCGCATCGCTCGCCGTCTTGTCCCTGGCACCGCAGGATGCGACCTCTGCGGCAGAACGCGAGCCCTATGGCATCGGCCTCGAAGGCTTCCAGTATCCGTATCCTGTCCAGATGTTGCCGCTGACCAATGACGGCGAGCAACTGCGTATGGCTTACATGGACGTGCCATCGCAAAAGCCGAATGGCCGCACCGTGGTCCTGCTCCACGGCCGCAATTTCCCATCGAGCTATTGGGCGCCGGTGATCCATACGCTGACTGACGCCGGTTACCGCGTCGTGGTGCCGGATCAGATCGGCTTCGGCAAATCATCGAAACCGTCCGGCGAACTGCATTTCGACACCCTCGCCCGCAACACCATCACTTTGATGGATCATCTCGGCATCGCCAAGTTCGATGTCGTTGCCCATTCGCTCGGCGGCATGTTGAGCGTCCGCATCGCCCGCGCCTATCCGGACCGGGTCGATCATCTCCTGCTGGCGGCGCCCATCGGCCTCGAGGACTATCGCCTCTATGTGCCGCCGACGCCGACCGAGAAGATCATTGAGAGCGAAGACAAGCTCACAGCCGACGGCTATCGCAAACAGCTCGAGACGAATTATGCGCTCAAGCTTCCACCCGAGCAGGTGACGCCATTCATCGATGCCCGCTTCAACATCAAGGGATCGTCCGACTATCCACGCTGGCTGCGCGCCTTCGTCAGTTCGGCACAGATGATCTATCGCGAGCCGGTGGCGCATGAGATTCCGCTGATCGGCCTGCCGACGCTGTTCATCATGGGCGCCGACGACCACAACGCACCGGGCAAGCCCAATGCGCCGGAGGCACTGCGGCCGAAGATGGGGCAGAACGCCGATCTGGCGAAGGCATTGGCCGCGAAGATGCCGAATGCTAAGGCGGAAGTGCTGCCCAATGCCGGGCATCTGGTTTTCCTTGATGCTCCCGCCAAGTTCGACGAGCTGATGCTGGGCTTCCTCGCCACGAGGCCATGACACACGACAGCTTCACGCAAGCTTCGGCGGAATATTCATGCCCCATTCAGGTCGAATCGGGTCATTTCGCGTCGTGAAACGTCGATCCATCGCAACATTTTCGTCGCAACGGCGTTATGTCGCGGGGGACGCGATGTCATCGTTCTCTGCGCCGCATCGCGGCACCATCCGAGGGAGACCATTCATGAAGACGATTCTCGCAGCGGCCCTGTTCGCCGCCACCATGGGCGGCATCGGCGCGGCCAATGCCGCTATGCCGATGGCGCCGCTCAGCGCCACCGACACCGCCGAAGTGATCCAGGTGGCGCAGGGCTGCGGCCCCGGCTATGCACGCGGCCCGCGCGGTTTCTGCCGTCCGATGCGCATGGGCCCGCCCCCCGGCCGTTACTGCCCGCCCGGCATGTTCCGCAATCCCTACGGCCGCTGCATCCGCCGCTGGTGATAGCATCGGGCGCAGGCCGGACCGACACACGAACCCCGCCTCATCGGCGGGGTTTTTGTTTGTCCGAGACTCTTCTTGCAGGTCAATGATCGTCGCGCTCGAACACGAATTTCGGCATTTCCCATTTCAGCCGGATCGCGAGCAGACGGAATGTGAAGCCGACCACAAAGGCCGCCCCGATGACGATATCAGGGCTGAGGCCGTATGTGATGCCGCCGATATAGAGCAGCCCGGTGACGATGGAGACGCTGGCATAGAGTTCGGCGCGAAACAGCAGCGGCACATCATTGCACAGCACGTCGCGGATCACGCCGCCGACGCAGCCGGTGATCATGCCCGCCACCACCACGATGAGGAACGGCTGATTCATGCTCATGGCGACATTGCACCCCATGATGGTGAACACCACGAGCCCGATGGCGTCCAGCACCAGGAAGATCCCGTGGAAGCGGTGCACGAACTGCGCGAGGCCGATGGTCGCGAGCGCAGCGCCGCCGGTCAGCAGGAGCAGATACGGGCTCTTCACCCACCAGAGCGGATAGTGCCCGAGCAGCATGTCGCGCACCGATCCGCCGCCGAGCGCAGTGATGCAGCCGAGCATGGCGACGCCGAGCCAGTCCATCTTGCGGCGGCCGGCGGCAAGCGCCGCCGTCATCGCTTCGGCAACCAGGGCAATCATCGCAAGGGGAAACAAGAGGGCTTCGGTATGGGGCATGAATCAGCAACGTGTGAGGACGTTGCTGTCTAGCATGGATCGCCAAGGCCCACCGCCGATCCGCGCCGTCCTGAGAGTCTGACTCAAAAAGCCCCGAACCTCATCCTGAGGAGCCATTTCGTCAGAAATGGCGTCTCGAAGGATGCGCCAGGAGCTCCGGCGTCCTCCGACATATCTTTCGGGACGGGCCTGCAAGACCATCTCATGGTTCGAGACGGCCCTACGGGCCTCCTCACCATCAGGGGCCGAGTTTTCGGTCGGCCTCTGACGAACAACCCGATCGGCTGACTTCCTCTTTGCGTGACGCGCAAGATCGAGATGGTATCGCGGCCGCCCTGGCAGTTGACATAATTCCTAGCCGCCCTATCCTCTCCCCGTCCTGTTCACGAGGGGCGCTTCTCGAGGGCGTCTTGAGAGTGGAGCAGGATACGGTGCCCGCGGCCTTGCCTCGCAAGCAGGACTCGGGAGGCCGGGGGCCACCGCTCACCCCCACCAAGAGGGGTCGCCGATAGTTCGGCTGCGACGGCACAGGCGAACGGCGGGAAATCCGTCGGGATCAACGAAACCGAAACTTCGCATGGCGAAGGAGTAAGGGACGTGCCGGTGTACGACAAAGCGGTCCTCCAGCCCAAAATCCCGTGATGGCGCGCCGAGAGGCGTTGCGCGATGGCGAAGGCCGGTCATGGCCGACATCATCGCGAAATTGACCAGGACTATGCGCTTGTTGGCGCGTCATTCCCCTCACCTTGCGAGGGGGAAACCAGGGAAGCTCACTTCGCGCCGCGGCGCGACAAGGACGGCGCGTGCGCGCAAGAAATTCCGGACGTGGCTGTTTGACATGGTGAGATGGAAGAACGGCAATCGCTCACCGCCGTAGGATGGGTTGAGCGCAGCGAAAACCCATCAGCCGAGCCTGCCGCAACGACAGCATGATGGG
>JAEXHR010000249.1 GCA_023449855.1 Pseudomonadota bacterium
GATCACATACTGGCCGTTCGGCTTTCGGTGATCCGAAGCGAGCTTGGCAAGAAATTTGTTGTAAGAAATCCCTGCCGAAGCGTTGAGGCCGGTCTGTTGCTTGATCTCGGCGCGGATCTTGAGAGCGATGTCGCGAGCAAGCGGGATGTCCTGCAAGTTCTCGGTCACATCGAGATAGGCTTCGTCCAGCGAAAGCGGCTCGATGATCGGTGTGTGGTCGGCGAAGATCCTACGGATCTGCTGGCTGATCTCCTTGTAGACTTCGAAGCGCGGCTTCACGAAGATGAGGTCCGGGCACTGACGCTTGGCGGTGATTGACGGCATTGCCGACCGGACACCGAATTTGCGCGCTTCGTAGCTTGCTGCAGCCACGACGCCGCGCTCGCGTGAGCCGCCGACCGCCACGGGCTTGCCGCGGAGCTCGGGATTGTCACGTTGCTCGACCGACGCGTAAAATGCGTCCATATCGATATGAATGATCTTGCGAGATTGGGCCAAAATCGGTCGATCTTCGCTGTCGGTCGCTGACATCCGGGATGAACTCGATTTGGTTAGCCGGCTTTTCCGGATGGAAAGCTGTAGCCGATCAATGCGAACAGACAGGCTACGCTAAATCCGTGCATTGAGATGATGGATCGATATTCGGCCGCGCTGTAAGTCGCGAGCGGCGGTGACACGGCGGGATCCAACAGAAAGTATGCGCCAAACGGCAGGGTTAGGACAGCAAGCATCACGTGTCGCTCGCCGGGGCGGAACAGAAGCGCTGCCAGCAAGACGCATGGCAGCAGGAAGAGTTCGACGCCCGTGTCCGTTCCAATCAATTTGACGGCAAGTATCCCGTTGAGCGTTCCGATCGTCGGCAAAAGGGCGCGGCCCATTAGCGAATGGCGCCGGGAGAGCGCGGGGACAATCGCGAAGATCGGCATCGTGATGAGGGTAATCCACGCTGGCCAAGCGGAATTCCCGACGATGGCATGAAGATACAATGGATAGAACGGCTGGTTGCCCGCGATGACGAGTGCGACCGTGTTGGCGAGTGCTGCGAGTGGGTCGTGATTGGCCTTGTAATCCCGCAGCGCGTTCAAAAGAGGTATTGGCACCTGTATTCCATCTTGTTTCACCAGTTCGTCATCGACAGTTTGCCGTGCGAAGACTTCATTATCGGGGCGGACGAGGCAGATCCTATAACGGCCTCGTTCGAGGAACTGACGTTAGATCAAAATAAACTCCGAGCGGAATCCTCGCAGCATCTCAAAAGGTTCTTCTGATCATACCGTCGTGACTCAACTAGACGGCGCTGAGAGAGCATTGACTCATCTAACGCATTAGAACAAATCAAGAACATTATTTCAATGGGTGGGCTGGATTGTGGAAGGAGTCGCAAACAGGGTTTTGGACGATCTCCGTGCGAAAGTGGCTCGGCTGGAGAGCCCGCAACTTCGCGCGCGGACAGTTTTGCCTTTCGGCGATGTGGCAATCGACGAAAAGCTGCCGGGCGGGGGGCTGGTGGTCGGCGCACTCCACGAAGTTGCTGGCGGTGGAAACGGTGCGGTTGATGGTGCTGCGGCAGCGCTGTTCGCAGCCGGCATCGCCGCTCGAACCGCGGGGCAGGTACTGTGGTGCATAACACGACAAGACTTGTTCGCCGCCGCTCTCGCTCAAGCCGGTCTCGGTCCAGACCGCGTGATTTACCTGGAGGCAGGGGACGAGAAGTCGTTGCTTTCAAGCTTCGAGGAGGGAGCGCGGCACGGATGCCTCGGGGCCGTGGTGGCAGAGGTCTCCAAACTTTCGATGACGGCGTCCCGGCGTCTCCATCTCGCGGCAGAAGCTTCCGGAACGATGGCTATCGCGGTCAGGCGGTGGCGACGTCAGACGGAGGCTGCCGACTTCGGGCAGCCCACCGCATCCGCCACACGCTGGCGCGTCTCGGCGCTTCCATCCGTGCCGCTTCCGGTTCCAGGCGTTGGCCGGGCCCGATGGCTTCTTGAATTGATCCGATGCCGTGCCGGTGAAAGCGCGGATTTTTTAGTGGATGCTTGCGATGGCGAGGGTCGTCTCCGTCTATCTTCCGACCTGGCCGATCGATCGTTTACTGCGCGCGACGCGCGCTGGCGCGCCTGAACTCTCCAAGCCGATTATCCTGATTGGGCGCCATGGTGCGCAGCGGCTTGTAACGGCAGTTAACGTCGAGGCTGCGTGTCTGGGGCTTCGTTCCGGGATGCCCGCGACCAAAGCGCAGGCGCTCGTTCCAGAACTCGTCATCCACCATGCCGATCCGGACGCGGATGCAAAGGCGCTTGAGCGTTTGGCTGTGTGGGCGCTTCGCTATTCGCCGGTAGTTGCAGTGGATACGCCGGACGGCCTCGTGATGGATACAGCCGGTGCCGATCATCTCCACGGCGGCGAGAGTGCAATGGTCGCTGACCTTGGCAGGCGCCTCCGTCAGGCAGGTATTACGGCCAGGGTGGCTATCTCGGACGCTTGGGGGGCATCTCATGCATTAGCGCGCTTTGCTGTCGCCGAGACGCTGATCGTCCCGCGCGGGACGGCCAGGATATCGGTCGGTCCGTTGCCGATCGCGGCGCTGCGTCTTCCCATGGGCATTGTTGGCGATCTTCGCCGTCTCGGCTTCAATAGGGTGTCCGAGCTATCCGCAACGCCGCGCGCACCGCTGGCATTGCGGTTCGGACCGATCGTCGGCCGGCGGCTTGATCAGGCATTCGGAGATTCTGCCGAGCCCATCGACCCGCTGCGGCCCGCTGACATGATCGAGGTGCGGCGGACGTTCGTCGAACCGATTGGGGCCGCCGATACGATCGCCCGGTATATCGGCAAACTTGCCAAGGAGCTCTGCGATCGTCTTGAAGAGAAGGGACTTGGCGTTTTGCGTGCCGACCTCGTCTGCCACCTTGTCGATAATCGCATACAAGTCGCACGGGTGGGCACCGCTAAGCCTTTACAAGAGGTTCAGCGGCTGACGCGGCTCCTGTGCGACAAAATCGAGAAGATCGATGCCGGTTTCGGCATCGAGATCCTACGGCTCGCGGCGACCCTGGTGCAGCCTATCGAAGCGAGCCAGAAGGTGTCGTCGTTGATTGAAGCGTCTGCCGCGGACGTGACCGATCTCGTCGATGTCCTCGCCAACCGGCTGGGCGAGCGATCACTATATCGTATGGCTCCGGCACAGAGCGATGTGCCGGAACGTTCCTTCGTACGTGTGGCCGCGACCGCGCCAGCAACGAACGCCAAATGGCCGATCGACTGGCCACGCCCGTCACGATTGCTGTCGTCACCCGAAAAGATTGAGACGGTAGCGCTACTTCCGGACCACCCACCGGTGAGTTTTACGTGGCGGGGCGTCCGTCGGCGGGTGAAGCGGGCCGATGGCCCCGAGCGCGTTTTTGGCGAATGGTGGAAGCGAGACGCAGAGCTCGTTGCTGTCCGCGACTATTTCCGCGTCGAGGATGAGGCAGGCGAGCGGTTCTGGATCTTCCGCGCTGGCGACGGCGAGCATGCCGCGACTGGGTCTCATCACTGGTTCCTACACGGGGTCTTCGCATGAGCACCGGTTACGCTGAGCTCCAATGCACCTCGCATTTCTCATTCCTGCGCGGCGCGAGCTCCGCCGAGGAGTTATTTGCGCAGGCGGCTCTGCTTGGCTTTGGGGCTGTCGGGATCGCGGATCGGAATAGTCTCGCTGGCATCGTTCGTGCCCACGAAGCCGCCAAGGCGACCGGTGTGCGCCTTATCGTCGGTTGTCGCCTCGACCTCGATGATGGCATGTCGATGCTCGTCTACCCGACGGACAGAAGCGCCTATTCGCGCCTCTGTCGGCTTTTGTCCGTCGGCAAGAAGCGGGGCGGAAAAGCAAAGTGTGTCCTTCAATGGAGTGACGTCGTTGATTGGAACGCCGGACTGCTTGCCATCCTCATTCCAGACGATGCTGACGATGCCTGCATGGCGCGGCTGCGTAAGTTGCGAGATGTCTTCGCCGATCGCGCTTACATGGCGCTGACACTTCGGCGACGGCCGAACGATCAGATGCGCATCCACGAACTGGCGACCCTTGCTCAGCGCTTTTGCATCCCTACGGTCGTAACCAACGACGTTCTGTTCCACGATCCAACACGGCGGATTTTGCAGGATGTGGTTACGTGCATCCGGCACAGCGTAACCATCGATGAGGCGGGATTTCGCCGTGAGCGACATGCCGACCGCTATCTGAAGCCGCCACAGGAGATGGCTCGCCTATTCACGCGATATCCCGAAGCGGTAGCACGTTCAGTCGAGATCGCTGGCCGCTGCCTGTTCAGTATGGATGAGCTTGCCTATCAGTATCCAGAAGAGCGCACGATGCCGGGGCTAACTCCGCAGCAGGCGTTGGAGAAGCTGACCTGGGAGGGCGCCGCGGGCCGGTACCCGGAGGGGCTGCCTGACGAGGTGATTGGAAAGCTCGAACATGAGCTCCGCTTGATCGAACGGTTGGAATACGCGCCATACTTTCTGACGGTGAATTCGATCGTTCGTTTTGCGCGAAGTCGGGACATTCTGTGCCAGGGGCGCGGCTCGGCTGCCAATTCTGCCGTCTGCTTCGTATTGGGCATCACCTCGATTGATCCCGGCCGCAACGATCTCTTGTTCGAGCGCTTTGTGTCAGAAGAGCGCCGGGAGCCGCCAGATATCGATGTCGATTTCGAGCACGAACGCCGCGAGATCGTCATGCAGTGGGTTTTCGAGACCTATGGACGTAACCACGCAGCGCTGTGTTCGACCGTCATTCGCTATCGGGCGAAAGGCGCGCTGCGTGATGTCGGCAAGGCGCTGGGGTTGACCGAAGACCTCATCAAGATGCTGTCGTCGCAGGTTTGGGGTTGGTCGGAGGAAGGTGTCGAGCCGAAACACGCAGAGGAGCTCAACCTCAATCTGGCGGATCGGCGCTTGCGTCTCGCCCTTGACCTCGCACGCGAACTCATAGGGACGCCACGGCACCTGTCTCAGCATCCCGGTGGTTTTGTTCTGACCCACGATCGCTTGGACGAACTCGTACCGATTGAGCCGGCTGCCATGGCCGATCGGCAGGTTATCGAGTGGGATAAGGACGACATCGACTCCCTCAAGTTCATGAAAGTCGATTGTCTGGCGCTTGGCATGCTGACCTGCATGAAGCGGTCTTTTGAATTTCTGAAGGACGAGAAGGGCATTGAGCTCGACCTTGCGACGATCCCGCCGGAAGATCCTCGAACCTACGCGATGATCCGGAAGGCTGACACGCTCGGCACGTTCCAGATCGAGAGCCGCGCTCAGATGTCGATGTTGCCGCGGATGAAGCCGAGGACCTTCTACGATCTCGTCATCGAAGTCGCCATCGTCCGGCCTGGGCCGATCCAGGGCGACATGGTCCACCCTTACCTTCGCCGTCGCGAAGGTAAGGAGGAGGTGGTCTATCCAAAGCCCGAACTTGAGAAAGTGCTCGGCAAGACGCTTGGCGTTCCATTGTTCCAAGAGCAGGCGATGCGGGTCGCTATCGAGTGCGCTGGCTTCACGCCCGGGGAAGCCGATCAATTGCGACGTGCCATGGCGACCTTCAAATTCACCGGTGGCGTCTCCAAGTTCAAGACAAAGCTGATCGACGGCATGGTGGCCCGTGGTTACGATCAGGAATTCGCCGAGCGCACGTTTGGGCAACTCGAAGGCTTCGGATCTTACGGCTTTCCGGAAAGCCACGCGGCTTCCTTTGCGCTGATTGCCTATGCATCGTCTTGGATGAAATGCCACCATCCCGACGTGTTCTGCGCTTCGCTGCTGAATGCGCAACCGATGGGATTTTACGCGCCGGCGCAGATCGTGCGGGACGCCCGCGAGCATGGTGTCGAAATCCGTCCTGTCTGCATCAACGCATCTCGATGGGACTGCACCCTGGAGGCAGTCGATGACGATAACTTTGCCGTCCGCCTTGGTCTTAGGATGGTTCGCCGTCTGGCCAACAATGCTGCCGCGAGCATCGTCACCGCTCGGGCGGACGAACCGTTCACGTCCATTGATGATCTTTGGCGCCGAACCGGCGTGCCTATCTCGTCTCTGGTCGAGATCGCGGAAGCGGACGGCATGCGGGAGAGTTTTGGGCTTGCCAGACGTGACGCACTTTGGGCGATCAAGGCGCTTCGTGACGAACCGCTGGAGCTCTTCGCTGCAGCTGCCGAACGGGAACGTCGTACGATCGCCGAGGTCATCGAGCCCGAGGTTACGCTGCGATCCATGACTGCGGGAAGTGAGGTCGTAGAGGATTATCGGCATGTCGGACTCACCTTGCGAGCCCATCCGGTCGCATTCTTGCGCGACGAACTCACCACCAAGCGCATCGGCACCTGCGCCGATGCGATGTCGGCTCGCGACGGCAAGTGGCTGACAACGGCCGGGATCGTCCTCGTCCGGCAGAAGCCAGGCTCGGCGAAAGGCGTCATGTTCATCACCATCGAAGATGAAAGCGGCGTGGCC
Source organism: Pseudomonadota bacterium (assembly GCA_023449855.1). Classification (GTDB taxonomy): domain Bacteria; phylum Pseudomonadota; class Alphaproteobacteria; order Rhizobiales; family Xanthobacteraceae; genus Tardiphaga. The sequence continues at coordinate 6,496 of JAEXHR010000249.1, forward strand.
AATCTTGTGATCTGGCCCTCGCTATATGAGCGCCAGCGTCGGATCATCCTGGGGGCATCGATGATCGCAGTTCAAGGACGTATCCAGCGGGAGGGGGAGGTTGTCCACTTGGTGGCGCGGCAGTTGACCGACATGTCGGCGGATATTGCGGGCGTCAGCGAGCGCGACGAACAGTTCCCGCTTCCCCATGGCCGCGGCGATGAATTCCACCGCGGCGGATCGCCCGACACGCGCGGCCTCCCGCCGAAGGGGCTTCGCACGCGCGACATCTACATTCCGGATCTGCACATCGACAGCCTGCGGCTCAAGCCAAGGAACTTCCGATAAACTCGCTGCCTTGACATTTCCTGCAATATGAACAAAAAGGGAACGTGACGTGCGTCGTCGATAATATCTGACTTGAATGATCCGGCTGCGCTTAGCGCTTTCGCGACTTACCTTGGCCGCGCCTGATGAGCCTTCCATCGCTACCAGTCTATTACTACCTCGATCATTTCAGGGAGATGTTGGGCTTCGTTGCGGAAACCTATGCGTCGATCCTGACCGAGGAGCACCATAATTTTTCTCGCTCTTTCGGCCGATTGTCCCGTGATGCGCAGTGTCTGCTCGTCCGGATGGTCAACCGGCGTGGTTCGGTCTTCAATCGCGAGCATTTCAAGTACGCTGAGATCTTCGACGTCCGCTCCGCGCTGGAGGAATTGAGGGGCATTGGTCACGCTCGATCGCTCGTCCCGGACGATTACGCGGCGTTTCTATCACGACTTCCGAAGACCGAATTGTTCACCGGGGGCAAAAGCGCGGGATATTCCGACATCCGCTCTTCGTGGTCGAAACCAAGGCTGGTCGAGTTCTTTGCCCAGCGCATCCCCTTCGATACTGCCGTTGAGTACTGTGACGGAGACCGGTTCGTAGTTCTTGCCGGCACCAGCCCGATCGAATTCCAGCTTTATCTCTACTTCGGCAAGACTGAGGTCGATCTGAAGAACTTCGCGCTTCGCGATCTCGGTCTCATGCGGACAAACGGCGCGTCGGCCTTCAGCGCTCGCTTCGAGGACGGCGACGAGGCGAGGGCCTGTTTCTATTACAGTCAGATTCTGGACCGTACCGAAGAGAAATGCGCCAATGTCTATCGACTTTGCGCCGAAGAAGTCCTCGCCGGTCCGTTCTGTCCAACGGACTACGCGGTTGAACTCCGCGGGCGCGCTGCATGCCGTGTCGGCCAATTTTTCGAGAAGCTTGGGGATCTCGAGCTCGCGGACTCCCTTTATCGCGCCGGGGAATCCGCCGACTGTCGCGAGAGGCTGGTCCGGCTCGTCTACGTCTCAGGCGACAAGATCGAAGCGGAGGCGCTTCTCACGCGGATGATCGATGATCCGTTGACGGATGAGGAGCTGACATTTGCGGCAGACTTCCATGCACGCAAATTCGGAGGTCGCCGGACGGGGGCCTGTACTGAAATGCTCCGGGCCGCGACGACGATTGCCATCGACGACGCCCATCGCGGCAATCCGGAGGCGGGCGTGGCCTTGTTCAAACGTCGTCAGGGCTATCGCGTCTTTTTCACCGAAAACAACGTCTGGCTCGCGATGTTCGGGCTCATCTTCTGGGACGAGCTGTTCGAATCCGATCAACTCAATAGCGGCTTCGACTGGGTACCGCGTTGCCTAAAGGACGGAAGTTTTTTGCGTCGGTTCGAGCCGCAAATCGCAGCCAAGCTCGATGCCGTGCGATCCGGAGCGGCTCTCAACATCCTCCTTAGATCTGTCGCCGGGAAGTGGGGAAAGCCGAATGGGCTATTCACATGGGATCATGTCGATCTGGACGCCCTGCAGTGCCTGCTGGCCGGTGTGGACACAGCGGGCCTCGCGAACATCCTGGAGGCTATGTGCCGCGATTTCCGTTCGATGCGGGATGGTTTCCCGGACCTGATGCTGGTTCAGGATGGCAAAGTCTCGTTCAGCGAGGTGAAAGCAGAGGGAGACGTCATCCGACGAAATCAACTGACCCGTCTTCGGCAACTCGGCAATGCCAAAATCCCGGTAGAGATTGGTCGCGTCGCCTACAGGTTCGATCCCGATCAGGATTACGTCGTCGTGGACGTGGAGACGACCGGCGGCATGGCTTCGTTCGACCGTATTACCGAAATCGGGGCGGTTAAGATGCGTAACCACCAGATCGTCGGTGAGTGGCATTCCTTGTTGAATCCGCAGCGGGCGATACCATCCAAGATCGTCCAACTCACCGGCATCACCAACGAAATGGTGCGCGACGCTCCGCTGTTCGCGACCGTCGCCGACAGTTTCATGGAATTCATGGGCGACGGCATCTTCGTCGCGCACAATGTGAATTTCGACTATGGGTTCATTTCGAGCGAGTACGAACGGTTGGAGCGGCGCTTCCGCTTTCCGAAGGTTTGCACCTGCGCCGGCATGCGTAGGACGCATCCCGGGCTCGATTCGTACGGGCTCGGAAACTTGAGCCGGACCTTCGGTCTCTCTCTTGAGACCCACCATCGCGCTCTCTGCGATGCGCGCGCAGCCGCTGGCCTTTTGAATCTTATGAATGCAAAGCGGCAAGAGGATTCGCAGTTCCAAGGCTGCGCGGCCTGATCGAGCCATGGCCGGAATGGTATTCCAGAAATGGCGCAAAGCGGGCGTTCCGGTGGAGTGGCCCGATGGTCCTGCCCGCATTCAGGAAAGTTCTTTGGCTCTATTCGTATGGCTAGAGCCGGACTCGTTTTCGCTCTCGTAAGTAATGACGCTGATATCCCCACTGCTTTCGAGGCAAGCTAGCTTGACGGTTTCAAGCTCCTCCACGCCTTGCGTCCGTAGCAGCGATCTCAATTCGTCTTCCGTTACGAGCTCCTTACGCATGTTACGTCGCAGCATTCGCCCATTTTCGATAAGCTTGACCTTGGGCGATGTGATCAGGATTTCCAAAGCGGGCACGCGATAGGCGAGCCATTGCAAGCCATAGCTCCAGAACATCACGGTGCAGATCAGGATCGCCGCTTCCGTCACGGACTCGTTGCGCCCCAGTGCATCCGTCGTTGCCTCGACGATGAGCACGACGACCAGCAGGTCGGGAATACCAACTGCTCCGGCCTGCCTGTTGAGAAAAAAGCGCAGGATGAAGAACAGCAGGAAGTAGATGAGCGTACCGCGTAAAATTACCTCGGCAATAGAATTCTGCGGAACGAGAATGGACGACCAGTCGATCACCGCGGGGCCTCGGAATGCTATCGATTGAACTGCCGCAGATTGCAACGGCCGAGGAACGTGCCGGGTTCCCCGTTACGTCGAGCCAGGTCAGCGTTTCGGGGCGTCTTACGCCTCAGACGACCGTGCCGAGCGCCGTTCCGATCGCAGCGCTCGCGCAGCCCGGCAGGAGAAATGATGGAAGCGATGTCCAGGCGACGCCGACCACCGACAAGAAGGTCAGGATCAGCGCGGCAGTCCGAAGCCAGCTGTTGCCCCGTTCCGCGCCTCTGGCAGTGACTATTGCCGTCATTGCAAGCCCGAGAAGCGCAATCATCGTCAACACGATGACGATCCCCCCTATATTTGACCGCGTGTTCAGGATCCCGGAACAGATCATTGCCTCAGCGGCGTAGACGGCTGAGAGATGCAAGAACCAGATCAGAGGAGCGACGGCGATCCGAAGCAGGTCGGCAAGCGGCCGGACTTTCATGAACGTCACCCCGCAAGTCTCGGGAAACCGTGAACGAGCAGAAGGCCCAGCATGCTCTGCCCCGACGTGTAATGATAGAGCAGGGCAAAATTGTCGAAGACGACCCGCCGTTCGACATCGAGTCGGCCACCGGCGCTGCGGGCGATGGCGAATGCGGCCATGACCAGAACAGGGAGCGTCAACTGCGTCTGCAGGAACGCTCCCATGAAAACCATCGCGCCATGGGCGTCGGCATCCGGCCGCAGGCCCGATAGCCAATGGGTGGACACGTCATGAAAGAGCGCCGCAACAAGCGCGGCACAGGACAAAACGGTCAGCAACGCGAAAGTCCAACCGTTTCGCGTCCTGCTCGGCAGCAGACGTTTCGCCATGACGACAACGGCACTCCCGAGCACAAGAATGGCGGCGGAGATGGTCGGGGATTGCAGCGGACCGAGCGCATGGGGCTTGGGCCAGAATTGGGGAGAGACCGTCCAGAGATACAGATAGGAAAACACGTAGGCGAGATACAGCGACCCCGAAACCAGCATCAGGATGATCATCGCCCACCAGGAATGGGATGAGGATCCGGTCGCATAGGTGGGAAGCGTGATACCGCCGCCGACATCGACAGATGGCAACGGCTTCGGATCGCTGTCCCACATCCAGACGAGGATCATGATGACGGCGAGCAGGCCGCAAGCGAGCGCCATGGTGATCGCCTTGGCGGTCAGCAGCATGAAGAAGGCCGCGGTGAAGATCGCTGCCAGCAGCGGCGTCCAGCTCGGTCCGGGCAGCCGCAGGATATATTGCGGAGCGCCCTCAATGGGCGAGGTGACGATGGTTTCGCGCCGCCCGGTGGCCGTCCCCGGCAGATAAAAACGGCCGGCGTCGACGTTCTCTGCCAGTTTCGGCTGGTCCCAGAGCGGATCGGCGCTGGTCACGATGGGAATGCTGCGCGGGCCATAGGTGCCATTGGGCAGCCACTCCAGCGAGGCGCTGTTCCAGACGTTCCCTGCCGTGTCCGCGATGCCGGGGCGCAGGTTTCGGATGAGATCGAAGACGAACAGCAAGACGCCGGCTGCAAACAGGAAGGCGCCGATCGTGGAGATCATGTTCAGGACGTCCCAGCCCATGACTGACGGATAGGTGTAGACGCGCCGCGGCATGCCCATCAGGCCGGTGAGGTGCATGGGAAAGAACGCGACATTGAAGCCGACGAACATCAGCCAGAAGACGGCCGTGCCGAGCCGGTTCGAGAGCGGACGGCGGCTGAAGGCCGGCGCCCAGTAGTAGAACGCAGCGAACAGCGGAAACACCATGCCGCCCACCAGCACATAATGGAAATGCGCGACGACGAAATAGGTGTCGTGGGCCTGCCAGTCGAATGGCACCATCGCGACCATTACGCCGGTGAGCCCGCCCAGCGTAAAGATGAAGAGAAAGCCCAGCACGAACAGTGACGGCGGCGCCCAGCGCAGCCGCCCTGTTGCGATCGTGGCGATCCACGAAAAGACCTGAATGCCGCTCGGCAATGACACCGCCATGCTGGCTGCCGAAAAGAAACTTAGCGACAGCGCCGGAATGCCGGTCGTGAACATGTGATGGACCCAGAGTCCGAAGCTGAAGAAGCCGGTCGCGATCAAGGCGACGACTACCAGGCGATAGCCGACAAGGGGCGTGGCGGACATGGCCGGCACGATCATCGACACCATTCCGGCTGCTGGCAGGAAGATGATGTAGACTTCGGGATGGCCAAAGAACCAGAACAGATGCTGCCACAGCAGCGCATCGCCGCCGTTGGCGGCGCCGAAGAAGGGCCACCCGACCGCCCGGTCCAGGTCGAGCAATATT
>JAEXHR010000206.1 GCA_023449855.1 Pseudomonadota bacterium
ACCCGGCCAATCCTCGGCCGTGATCGTCGCGGCATCCGCACCGACGATCTCCGACAGCGAATCGCGTCCCGTGCGCAGTAGCGTCGAGGACAGGTCCGACTTGATCGCATCGACCAGCCCAAGGCCCTTATAGACCAGCGACGAATAGACCTGGATCAGGCTCGCGCCGGCGCGGATCTTGGTGAGCGCGGCGCCGCCGCTGTCGATGCCGCCGGCGCCGATCAGCGGGAAGGCGCCTTCCACGCGCACGAAGGTCTCCGCCACCATGCGGGTCGAGAGCCGGAACAGCGGGCGGCCCGACAGGCCACCGGTTTCCTTCGCCTTCGTCTGGTCGCGCAAGGTGGACGGGCGGCCGATGGTGGTGTTGGCGACGATCATGCCATCGACGCCGCGCGAGCGGGCGACATGCACGACATCGTCGAGATCGGCGAGGCCAAGATCGGGGGCGATCTTCAGCAGCACCGGAGAGTCGCCGGCGGTCTTGCGGACGCGGTTACGTGCTTCGATGACCCGGGCGAGGAGATCGTCGAGCTCGCTCGCCTGCTGCAGGTTGCGCAGGCCCGGCGTGTTCGGCGACGAGACATTGACGGTGAAGTAGCTCGCCACCGGCGCGAAGGTCTCGATCAGCTTGACGTAGTCCTGGGTGCGATCGGCGGAATCCTTGTTGGCGCCGACATTGACGCCGACAATGCCGCCGCGCTGCGCGCGGGCGGCGAGGCGCCGCAGAACGGCGTCGGCGCCTTCGCTGTTGAAGCCGAAACGGTTGATGACAGCTTCATCGCGCTCGAGCCGGAACAGACGCGGGCGCGGATTGCCGGGCTGTGGCTTCGGCGTGACGGTGCCGATCTCGGCAAAGCCGAAACCGAGACGCAGCAGGGCATCGGGCGCTTCGGCGTGTTTGTCGAAGCCGGCGGCGATGCCGACCGGATTGGGAAAGTTCAGGCCGAAGGCGCGGACCGCGAGTTTCGGGTCGTCCGGCCGCGGCTTCGCATAGGGCAGCAGCTTCAGGCCGCGGATGGCGAGGCGGTGGGCGTCTTCCGGATCCAGCATACGCAGCATCGGCAGGGAGAAGGAATCGAAGGCACGGATCACTTATGGCAACTCCGGGATGACATGGCTGCCGTCGGCGCGCAGGCGCAGATCCATGACGGCGGTGACGGCGCCGAGATCGAGCTCGCCATAGAGATGCGGAAACAGGTCGCCGCCGCGGGAGGGCTCCCAGCGCAGTTCGTCGCCGAGCGCGTCGCGGTCCACGGCGATCAGGAAAAGGCCGCTTTGGCCGGCATAATGCCTGGCAAGGGTGCCTTCCAGCTGCGCGGCGGTGGAGAAATGGATGAAGCCGTCCCGGATGTCGTCGGCGCTGCCGCGATAGGTGCCCTGGCGCTCGGCTTCGCGCCATTGCGGCGCCGGACAGATTTTATAGATGCTGCGCAATCGCCCAGACTTTCCCGGTTGTTATCGAAGTTGTTCCTGGAGGCATGCGGACAACCTCCAATGAGTCCGTTATGGCGGGTGTCGGCGGCCGACCGTATCGGCGGCGCCCCGGCAACTCAAGGCCGCACATTTTTTTCAGATGGCAGTTGCGTAAATCGTGGAACCGCGGCAATAATTCCTAGTTGCTGCCACGATTCAGCGCGCCGCCGGCATGCCGGGCCAACAGCATTGCCAAGGGACGAAAAGGCAAGAAAAGGGACGAGATCATGCTGACCCACGCCCAGATCTGGAACGCGCTCGACCTGCTTGCCGAACGCAACGGCATGACGCCGTCGGCGCTGGCCAAGAAGGCGGGGCTCGACGCCACCACCTTCAACAAATCCAAGCGCATCACCAATGAGGGGCGCGAGCGCTGGCCGTCCACTGAATCGGTGTCGAAGGCACTTGCCGCGACCAATGTGCCGATCGACACCTTCGTGTCGCTGATTGAGGGCACCCGCAAGATCGTGCAGTCGGTGCCGCTGCTGGGCTTTGCGCAAGCGGGGCAGGGCGGGTTCTTCGACGATGCGGGCTTCCCGGTCGGCAGCAAGGGCTGGGACGAGGTCGGCCTGCCGTCGGTGAATGACGAACATGCCTATGCGCTGACGATCTCCGGCGATTCGATGCGGCCGGCTTACCGCGACGGCGATATCATCGTGGTGTCGCCGAGCGCGCAGATCCGCAAGGGCGATCGCGTCGTGGTCAAGACCAAGGACGGCGAGGTGATGGCCAAGGAGCTGAAGCGCCGCACGACCAAGCTGCTGGAACTGCAGTCGCTGAATCCAAGCCACGCGGACCGGAGCTTTGCCGTGCAGGATATCGAGTGGATCGCACGCATCGTGTGGGCGAGCCAGTGAGTTTCTCCCCTCTCCCGCAAGCGGGAGAGGGGAGAAGGAGAGCCTTCGCTCCTTACGCACTCCGTGCCAGCGCGCCGTCGATCATGTTGATCGCGTTCTGCACGCCGTAGACTGCCACGAAGGAGCCGAAGCGCGGCCCCTTCTCCTGGCCGAGCAGCACCTGGTACAGCATGTTGAACCAGTCCAGCGACACGCCGGGACGGCCGTCCTTGGCCGGCTTCTTGTGGTCGAGGAACGGCTCGCGGCGGCCGATCTCGTAGACGGTGTTCTGGATGTCCTCGGCGCTCGCATCCGCGGTGAGGCGTGACAGGGCATCGCGCAGGTCCTGCAGCGCCACGCGCTCCACATCGGTCGGCTCGCGGAACGTCTTTGTCGGCGCGACGAAGTCGCGATAGTAGTTGATGGCGTAGCCGACCATCGCATCGAGCTTCGGATGCGTCGCCGCGCTGACGCCCGGACGGTAGCGCCCGATGAAGCCCCACAGCGTATCGGCATTCTCCGCATTGGACGACGACACCAGCGTCAGCAACAGCTGGAAGGTGACCGGCATGTCCACGACAGGCGGGTTGCCGGCATGCAGATGCCAGACCGGATTGGACAGGCGCTGCTTGGCATCCTGGCGGTTATAGCCGTCGAGGAATTGCTGGTACTCGTCGACATTGCGCGGGATGACATCGAAGAACAGGCGCTTCGCCGCCTTCGGCTCGCGATACATGAACAGCGAGAGCGATTCCGGCGAGGCATAGCGCAGCCATTCGTCGATGGTCAGGCCATTGCCCTTCGACTTCGAGATCTTGCCGCCGTTCTCGTCGAGGAAGAGTTCGTAGTTGAAACCTTCCGGCGGCGTGCCACCCAGGGCGGCGCAGATCTTGCCGGACAGCTTCACGCTATCGATCAGGTCCTTGCCGGCCATTTCATAGTCGACGCCGAGCGCGGCCCAGCGCAGCGCCCAGTCGGCCTTCCACTGGCACTTCACAGCGCCGCCGGTGACCGGAGTCGTCACTTCTTCATTGGTATCAGGATCGATGTAAGTGATTGTGCCGGCCTTCACGTCGCGGCGGATCATCGGCACCTGCAGCACCACGCCGGTGGTCCTGCTGATGGGCAGGAACGGCGAATAGGTGGCGCGGCGATCCGGGCCGAGGGTCGGCAGGATGATGCCCATCACCTTGTCGTAGACTTCGAGCATCTTCAGCAGCGTCGCATCGAAGCGGCCGGATGCGTAGTAATCGGTGCTCGATGCGAATTCGTAGTCGAAGCCGAAGTGATCGAGGAAGGCGCGCAGGCGCGCGTTGTTGGCCGCGCCGAACGACACGCCCTCTTCGATCGGGTCGGGCACGCTGGTCAGCGGCTTGCCGAGATGCTGCGCCAGCATCTCCTTGTTAGGCACATTGTCCGGCACCTTGCGGAAACCGTCCATGTCGTCCGAGAACGCGAGCAGGCGCGTCTTGATCTTGTCTTCGGTCAGCACGCGGAACGCATGGCGCACCATGGTGGTGCGCGCGACTTCGCCGAAGGTGCCAATATGCGGCAGGCCCGAGGGGCCATAGCCGGTCTCGAACAGCACCTCGTCCTTCGGCGATTTCTTTAAGCGAGCCACCAGCGCCTTCGCCTGCTCGAACGGCCAGGCGTTGGAATTCTCGGCGAGCGCGCGCAGCTCGCTCGGGCTCATGGTGGTTTCAGCAGTCGACATATCAGATGGCCTCCGGGCCGCGGAACCTAGCGGCTCCGCACCAAAATGCCAAACCGCTGGGGAGTGAAAATCAGAACGGGCTGACGGAAAAGTATTTCAGCCACAGGTCGGTGTAGCGGCCTTTTTCCCAGGTGCGGAACAGCGCCCAGTTCAGCGCCTGGCGCAGCGTGTCGTTGCCCTTGCGGACGCCGATGCCGATGCCTTCGCCGAAAAAACGGCTCTCGATGAACGGGCCGCCCGAGAAGGCGCAGCAATCGCCGGAATCGCTGCCATTGATCCAGAACGCCAGCGAGATGGCGTCGCCGAAGATGACGTCGACCTCGCTCTTGCGCAGCGCCTGGCGCAGTGCGTCGTCGTTCTGGAAGGTGAACAGCGTCGCATCGGTGAACATCGCCTTGAGAAAGGCTTCATGGGCGGTGCCGGCGATGACGCCGATCTTCTTGCCCTCGAGATATTCCGGCCGCATCTCCTTCAGCACCGCATCCTTGCGCGCCACGAAGCGGCCGGGGGCGCGGTAATAGGGATCGGTGAAATCGATACGGGTGCGGATCGCAGGCGTCACCGCCAATGAGGCGATGATGGCGTCGCCCCGATTGCTGGCGATGGCGTCCAGCAGCGTTTCGAAGCGGCGCATCTGGATCGTGCAGGTGACCTTGATCTCCTCGCAGAGCGCGCGGGCGAGATCGACATTGAAGCCGGCCGGATTGCCGTCGGGACCGGTATAGTTGAACGGCGGATAGTCGGTTTCGGTGAGAAAGCGGATCACCGTGAGGCGCGACAGGTCCGGCCGCTCCGGCCGGCGGCGCGGATCCCAGAAGCCGGGCACGGCCTGCGCGCCGGGCTGGTTGCCGGACTGCAGCGACAGGTTTGGCGCCAGCGGCGGCACTGGCTGCTGGGATTGCGCCTGCGCCGGTACCGTCCAGGGCAGCAACGCGCCCACGAGACACAGCGCCCGCAGGGTTGCGCGCGCGCCTCGATACGGTATTCGATTGCTGTAATTAACCATCTGTGGTTGCATGCGGGCGTGTCCGGACGCGATCTTATAGACCATCCCGCCGGAGACGCGAGGGGCGTTTGTAACCTGGTTTGTGGCGTGGGGGCGTAGCATGGCCCTGTTGGACCATGGCGGGGATCCGGAGCTGTTTGTTGGCGGGCATGTGTCTATCGGCACCCATGCCCTGGCGCCCGAGCGCCGGCGGCGACCGCTGGAGCACGATCCACGTCGGCCGGAACTGGTCTTCCATATCGCCGTCGAACTCGAATGCCTGCGCGGGCATATCGCATCGCTCACGCTGCAGGCGGCGACCAATCGTAGCCGCAGACTCGGAATCGGCGCCGACCGCGTGCTGATCGACTGGGATGTCATTGACGAGGCAGCCTATCTCGGGCGACTGGCCGCGCATCTCGGCATTCGCATGGCCCGGCTCGATCGGGACGACCATGACCGATGCCTGTTATCGCCCGAGCAATATGCGCAGGCTGCGACACTCGGCATGTTTCGGATACGGCGTCACGATGGCGTGAGTTTCGTCGTTGCCTCGCGCTGCCTGTCGGCGCGCATGCTGAGCGAGCTTGCTGTCGCAAGGCCCGAACTGATCGCGCGCTTCGAGCTTGCGACGACCGACAACTTCAATCGCTTCCTTGCGGAACATGCAGGCGATGCGCTCGCTCAGCAGGCGGCGGACGGGCTCGACCGACGTTGGCCGGAACTGTCCGCCGCGTCGCGTGCCAAGATCTGGTGGCGGCAGCTTGCGCGTACGACGTTCATTCTCGGTATCGCGGGTGCAATCGCCATTCCCTCTTTGCTCGGCGAAGCCGTCTGGACGGGAGTGCTCACGACCGCTTTTCTTGCCTTCGCTGGCTTTCGCTTCCTCGGCGCTCTGGTGCCGCGTTCGCCCGAGCCGAGATGCCGGCGTCTGCCGGATGCGGAGCTGCCGATCTATACGGTGATGATTGCACTCTATCGCGAGGCCACCTCGGTGGCGCCGCTGCTGCAGGCGATGACCGATCTCGATTATCCCCGCGAGAAGCTGGATGTCATCCTGATCACCGAGGTTGATGACGACATTACCCGGCAGGCCATCGCGAGGCTGCAGCCGATGCCGCATGTGCAGGTGCTCACGGTGCCGGCCATCGGCCCGCAGACCAAGCCGAAAGCGCTCAATTATGCGCTGCCATTTGCCCGCGGCAGCTATGTCGCGGTGTTCGATGCGGAGGACCGGCCCGAGCCCAGGCAATTGCGTGCGGCGCTGGATGCGTTCGACCATTACGGTCCTGATATCGCCTGCGTGCAGGCCAGCCTATGCATCGACAATGCATCGGAAAGCCTGCTGTCGCGGATGTTCGCGGCGGAGTATGCCGGGCAGTTCGATGTCTTGCTGCCCAGCCTTTCAGCGCTGCGTCTGCCGCTGCCGCTTGGCGGGTCGTCGAATCATTTTCGCACCGATGTTCTGCGCGATGTCGGCGGCTGGGATGCCTGGAACGTCACCGAGGATGCCGATCTCGGCATCCGCCTGGCGCGGTTCGGCTATCGTTGCGTCACCTTTTCCTCGACGACTTATGAAGAAGCGCCGGTGCGTTTCGGCGCATGGCTGCGGCAGCGCTCGCGCTGGATGAAGGGCTGGATGCAGACGGCGGGTGTGCATCTGCGCAGGCCTTGGCGACTGTGGCGCGATGTGGGGACGGCGAAATCGCTCGGCGTCGCCCTTATCGCCGGCGGCAATGTGCTGACGGCGCTTGCCTATCCGTTGCTGCTTGTGGAGGTCGCGCTGTTTGTCGGTCGGGTGGGCGCGACGGGGAGCGCGTCCGGCTTTCTGGTCGATAATCTGATGCCGCTGCATCTCATGGCGATCTCGGCGGGCTATTTCGCCACCATCACCATAGGGCTGATGGGTCTCACGCGGCGCAGGCAGATGCGGCACGCCTGGATCCTGCTGCTGGCGCCGCTCTATTGGGGCGTGCTGTCGATCGCGGCGTGGCGTGCGCTATGGCAATTGCTGCGCGAACCGCATCGCTGGGAAAAGACGCAGCATGCGGTGTCACGACGGAGCAAGGCGATGCGGATGAGGCAAGATCGTAGGATGGGTTGAGCGTAGCGATACCCATCATCTTTCATGCGTGGGATTGATGGGTATCGTTTTGCTCAACCCATCCTACGCTTCGACGATCACAAGTACCGCTTCAGATCCGTCGCGGCTTCTTCCGGCTTGCGCTTGAGATTGAACGGGGCAATGAAATTGCCATCCTTGTCCATCAGATAGATCAGCGCGGTGTGATCCATCGTGTAGTCGCCGTCCTTGGTAGGGACCTTCTTGGCATAGACGCGGTAGCCTGTGATCATCTTCGCCACTTCGTCGGGCGTGCCGGTGAGCCCCTTCAGATGCGGATCGAAGCTCGACAGATAGTCCTTCATGATCGACGCGGTGTCGCGCTCGGGATCGACGGAGACGAAATAGGTGTTGAGCTTGTCGGCGTCGTTGCCGAGCGCGCGCAGCACCTCGGACATCTCGAACAGGGAAGTCGGGCAGATATCAGGGCAATGGGTAAAGCCAAAGAAGATCAGCGACGGCTTGCCTTTCAGGTTCTGCTCGGTGACCCGCGCGCCGGATTGATCGGTGAGCTGGAACGGACCGCCGATGGCCGCCGGCGCGGCGACGCCGCGGAAACCGCCGGACAGCCACAATACCAGCAGCAGGCCTGCGGCGAGACTGCCGGCGAAGGCCGCGATGATGACCAGCGGACGGGTGGAGCTACTCATTGGATCGTTCCCAGAAATCACATGCAGGCGGCAATGCCGGTCTTCACCATCTCGAAAAAGACCGTGGTGCCGTACCACGCCCACAGGCCGATGGCGCCGACCACGAGCAGGCCGGCGAAAACTGCCGCCGCACCGACGATCAGCGTCGCCGCGCGCGAGGGCTGCGGTGCCACGTGGTCAGGGGCAGGTGCCGGCTGCATTGACGAACCTCAATTCGCAGGCATCCGCGCGGGGGGCCTGCATTCAGGTTCCAGATAGGCCGAGTTTCGGGCCCGGGCAAGCGTCGCCGGGGTCGCAGCGATCAAGTGATGGGGAGCCGAGGCGAAACGTCACTCGCCGCGCAAAGTGGGCGAGCTGTCATAGGCCGCAGATGCGCGGGCATTCATGTAACAGGGCTTGTACATGCTTGCGAGCTGCGGGCCGCGCAGGAACACCATCTGCGGCCTGAGGCCCCCGCGCTTGGAGATCCAGCGGCGGATATTCGACGGATACATCGAATACAGCATCTTCGTGGCTTCGCGATTGGTGACGGCGCGGCCGTTGTTACCCATGTCCCAGGCGGCGTGGAAGCCGAGCGTGGCATTCGGGGTCACGCAGATCCGGTCATGCGGAACGGCGCCGAGCACGATGGTGCAGGCCGAGGCGCACAGGCCGTCGATCACGACGGTTTCGCCCGAAGAGCGCAGGCCCTGATACTTGTCGACATAGGTTCCGATCCGGCCGCCGCGGTCGTCCGCGATGCGCACCACAGCATGGCTCGCGCCGACGCCTGCCATCAACAGAACCGCCGCCAGCAAACCCGTCATGAACTTCATGCGCTGCCCCAAGAGCTGTGATGCCGAATCCGTCTGCCCTGATCGTGCAGAACCATGTCAGCGTGTTGGCGAAACGGGATTTTGTCTAGCGGCACATGACGGCGGCGCGACGATTCGAAACGAGTGTTGCGCGCGGGATGCAGTGTCCACCGCTTTGGAACAAGCGAATGCGAATTCCGCAATTTTCGTTGACCAAAGTTCCCGCGCGCCATTCAATCTCTCTTAACGAAATGATGGGGGGAGAACGATGGCGGTCGATGCGGATGTCATCGTGGTGGGCGCCGGCCTTGCCGGGCTCGTGGCTGCAACGGAAGTGGCCGACGCCGGCAAGCGCGTGATCGTGCTCGATCAGGAAGGCGAACAGAATCTCGGCGGCCAGGCGTTCTGGTCGTTCGGCGGTCTGTTCTTCATCGACTCGCCGGAACAGCGCCGGCTCGGCATCAAGGACAGCTTCGAACTCGCGCATCAGGACTGGATGGGCTCGGCCGGGTTCGACCGCGAGGAAGATCATTGGCCGCGCCGCTGGGCCGAAGCCTATCTCGGTTTCGCTGCCGGCGAGAAGCGCGACTGGCTGCGCGCCATGGGGCATCGCGTATTCCCCATTGTCGGCTGGGCGGAACGCGGCGGCTACGACGCCATGGGCCATGGCAATTCGGTGCCGCGCTTTCACATCACATGGGGAACGGGGCCGGGCATCGTCGAGCCGTTCGAACGCCGTGCGCGCGAGGCTGTCGCGAAGGGATTGCTCAGCTTCAGGTTCCGTTACCGCGTCGATGCGCTCAGCGTCACCGATGGAACCGTCGATGGCGTCAGCGGCGCCGTGCTCGGGCCGGCGAATAACGAACGCGGCGAGAGCTCATCGCGCAATGTCGTCGGCGAGTTCTCGCTTCGTGCGCAGGCGGTGATCGTCGCCTCCGGCGGCATCGGCGGCAATCACGATCTGGTGCGGCAGAACTGGCCGCAGCGTCTGGGCGCGCCGCCGCAGCGGATGATCTCCGGCGTGCCCGCCCATGTGGACGGGCGCATGATCGGGATCACGGAAGCGGCCGGTGCGCGGCTGATCAATCGCGACCGCATGTGGCACTATGTGGAGGGCATCGAGAACTGGAATCCGATCTGGCCGAAGCACGGCATCCGCATCCTGCCGGGGCCGTCGTCCATGTGGTTCGACGCAACCGGCGAGCGGCTGCCTGCGCCGCTGTTCCCAGGCTCCGATACACTCGGACAGCTGCAATATATCCAGTCCACGGGCTTCGACTATTCCTGGTTCGTGCTGACCCAGGCGATCATCAAGAAGGAGTTCGCGCTGTCAGGCTCGGAGCAGAATCCTGATCTCACCGGCAAGAGCTGGCTGAAGACCGCGCGCCGCGCCACCAACAAGGGCGCACCGGCGCCGGTGGAAGCGTTCAAGGAACACGGCGCGGATTTCATCGTGCGCGACAATCTAGGCGATCTCGTGCAGGCGATGAACGAGCTGGCCGGCAGCGATCTGCTGAAGCTCGATCGTATCAAGGCGCAGATCGAGGCGCGCGACCGGACACTTGCCAATCCCTATGTGAAGGATGCGCAGGTGATGAACCTGCACAATGCGCGCAAATATATCGGCGACCGACTGATCCGCACCGCCAGGCCGCATCGCATTCTCGATCCGGACAAGGGCCCACTGATCGCCGTGCGGCTGAATATCCTGACGCGCAAGACGCTGGGCGGTTTCGAGACCGATCTCGATGCGCGCGTGTTCGGCGCCGGCCATCAGGTCATCCCCGGCCTCTATGCGGTCGGCGAAGCCGCCGGTTTCGGCGGCGGCGGGATGCATGGCTATCGCTCGCTGGAAGGCACCTTCCTCGGCGGCTGCTTGTTCTCGGGCAGGACGGCGGGACGCGCGGCAGCAAAGGCGGTGTAGCAAAAAGCCGTCCGGGCGTTACGCCGGACGGCCCTTCGATGCGACTGCCGGTCCCCAAAGTCATCCGGTTCCGCCGCACATCCGAAGGCTGGACCCGGATGGTTAACGAGGGGTTAATCGCCGACGATGTTCGATATCACGGCGCTCGGATACGCAGGATCTTCACCGCTCCGGGGGGCATGCGCCATTGCACCCCCGGCCTACGCGCTTCTATCGACTCTTCGGTCCGCCGTTGTAGGTCCAGGCTCCCGCACGCGCGGTCTGCGAAGCGTCGCCCGGCCGGGCTTCGTAGGCGAAGGAGTTGGACGGGACGCCTGTCTCGATCGCTGCCGGTCGCGTCTGCTGCCGAATCTCGGCCGGCCAGTAACTCTTGTCTGTGATCGTGGAGCCCGCGTTCGCCGTCGCGGACAAGGCGGCGGCCGACATCAGGATCGACGAAACGAGGGTGATCTTGCGTAACATGATCGAACTCCATCTTGTGATTGGAAGCGGCTTCATCGCGCTTCCACAGATGAGTTCGGTGCCGGGCTCTCGCCGGTTACAGGCTCACGCCCACGTGATGCGGACGGTCTCACCAGCGCAGCAAGCGCGGCCCGAGCGCCGCACCCGCCAGGGTGCAGAGCAGGATTGTCCCGCCATACCACAGCGTCACGAAGGGCAGGGAGTCGTCTATGCAATGAAACGCATAGGCCGTCGCGCTCACCCCGCCGGCGAAGAGTCCGGCCGCGGCGCCGGCAAGTCGTAGATCCGTCGGTGCGCCTTTGCGCACGGCCCAGATCGCGACGACGAACGGAACGATCCCGATGATGGGGATCGACAGCAGGCACTCCAACCATTGATCCCCGAGGACCATCGCCTCCCAATGGGCGGGCGGCGCGAAAGACAGATTGATCAGGCCGAGCGCCGCGATGGCGACGAACGGCAGGACGAGAAGGGCCGGTCTCGTCCGGTGCTCGCCGCCCGGGCGCGTGAGCCGGGTCAGGAACAGGAACGCCAGTGCGATCACGCCCACCGTGAACGAGAGCTTCATCACTACGAAACCGGCGGCCCCCACCTCGGCCAGGTCGGTGCGGAAACCCAGGATGGCGAAGCTGACGATGACAGCCGCAGCGCCGCCGATGGCGAGCGCGGCAACGATCGCGCGATACGGCGGCTTCCGCTGGACGCGAACGTCGCCGGCGCTCAGCATATCGAGGAGATCGTCAGTCTTCATGCGCGGGATTCCTTCGCTATCATTGCTGCCAGTCGCCCGAGGCCACGGTGGATGTTGATCTTCACCAAGGACTCGGAAATGCCGCATCGGACGGCCGCTTCGGCGACGCTCTGGCCGTCGAGTTTCACCGCGACGATCGAGCATCGCATCTTCTCGGGCAGAAGCCGCATCAGCCGCGCCAGGTCGAGGCTGCTCTCGGTGCCCGAACTGTCGTCGCGGACCGTCAGGTTCTCTGCCGTATCGATCGGCACATCCGTCACGGACCTCCGGGTCCGGCGCAGAAAGTCGATCAGCTTGAAACGGGCGATCGCATGCACCCAGGGCGTCAGCGGTTCTTGGGGATCATAGGTGTGACGCTTGAGATGGATCGCCAGCACAGCCTCCTGCACGAGATCCTCCGCTTCGCTGACGGACCGCCCGGCCAAGTTAAGTCTATTCTTGTAGTAGGCGCGCAGATGTCCGCTCAGCCGGCCGAGCAGCGCGCGGTGGGCTGCCGCGTCGCCGTCCAGACTCGCAAGCATGAGCTTTCTGAGCTCGATTTCGGGGGAGTTCATGACGTCTCCATCCGCATGAGTTCGCGGATGGAGCGGCCACGGTTACAGCCCTGCGCGGATTTCTTCGCGCCTCCGCCGGTGCCCTTCGTCACGGGGCGTGCCTCTCATCCGGGCACCTCGTGCCGCAGTGTGCCCGCGGTTCGATCCGGGCTGCTTCCCTCTTCGTGCGGCGCAGGGAGGGAATCCCGCGGCAGGCCGTATCCCTTCAGCAGTCCGAAGATTGCCGGAATCACGATGAGCGTCAGCAGTGTCGAGGAGATCATGCCGCCGATCATCGGTACTGCGATGCGCTGCATGATTTCGGAGCCGGTGCCGGTGCTCCACATGATCGGCAGCAGGCCGGCCATGATCGCCACCACCGTCATCATCTTCGGACGGACACGCTCGACGGCGCCTTCCATCACCGCGTCGTAGAGGTCGGTCCGGGACAGTTGCCGGCCTTCGAGATCCCGCCGGGCCTGCACCGATGCCAAAGCCTGGTTCAGATACATCAGCATCACGACGCCGGTCTCGACGGCGACGCCGGCGAGCGCAATGAAGCCGACCGCCACCGCGACCGACAGGTTGAAGCCGAGCCACCACATCAGCCAGAGACCGCCAACCAAAGCGAATGGCAGCGACAGCATCACGATCATGGTCTCGGTCAGCGACCGGAAGTTCATGTAGAGCAGCAGGAAGATGATGACGAGGGTCACCGGAACGACGACCCTCAGGCGTGCCGCCGCACGTTCGAGATATTCGTACTGGCCGCTCCACATCACGTAGTAACCGGGCGGAAACGCAACGCCGGCCTGCACCGCGCGACGCGCGTCGGCCACGTAGCCACCGAGGTCACGGTCCCGGATATCGACATAGATATACGTCGCCAGCTGACCGTTCTCGGTGCGTATCGAGGTCGGACCGCGCGCCGGCGCGATCTTCGCTACCTCTCCGAGCGGGACGGCGCCGCCGGCCGGCATGGGCACCAGCACGTCGCGCGCGATCGCGTGCGGACTGTCCCGGAGATCGCGAGGATAGCGCATATTGACCGTGAAGCGCTGGCGGCCCTCGACGGTGGTCGTCACCGTCTCGCCGCCGAGCGCCGTTGCGATCACATCCTGGACGTCCTGGATCATGATGCCATACCGTGCCAGCGCTTCGCGGTCGGGCGTCACGTCGAGATAATAGCCGCCGATACCGCGCTCCGCGTAAGCGGACGAGGTTCCGGGGACGGTCTTCAGCACCCGTTCGATCTGCTTGGCGAGCCGATCGATCTCGACGAGATCGGTGCCGATGACCTTGACGCCGACCGGCGTGCGGATGCCGGTCGACAGCATGTCGATGCGCGCCTTGATGGGCATCGTCCAGGCATTGGAGACGCCCGGAAACTGCAGGGCCTTGTCCATTTCGGCGATCAGCGCGTCGACCGTGAGCCCGGACCGCCATTCCTCCTTCGGCTTCAGGTTGACAATCGTCTCGAACATCTCCGAAGGCGCCGGGTCCGTCGCCGTCGCAGCACGACCGGCCTTGCCGAACACCGAGGCAACCTCGGGAAAGGATTTGATGATCCTGTTCTGCATCTGCATCAGTTCGGCAGCCTTGGTCACGGAAATGCCGGGCAAGGTCGTCGGCATGTACATGAGCGTGCCTTCGTTCAGGCTCGGCATGAATTCGGTGCCGAGCCGGCTCGCGGGCCACGCGCTTGCCGCGAGCACCGCAATCGCGAGCAGCACGACCAGGGTCTTTGCTCGCATCACGAGTTCGATCACGGGCCTGTAGATCCATATCAGGAAACGGTTGATCGGATTGCGGTGTTCCGGAACGATCCGCCCGCGTACGAACAGGATCATCAGTGCGGGCACCAGCGTCACGGAAAGGATCGCCGCGGCAGCCATGGCGAACGTCTTGGTGAAGGCGAGCGGGCTGAACAGCCGGCCCTCCTGTGACTCCAGCGTGAAGATCGGCATGAACGAGACGGTGATGATCAGCAGGCTGAAGAACAGCGCCGGTCCCACTTCGGCCGCGGCCTCGATCAGGACCTCGACGCGCGACTTGTCGGGTGAGGCCCGTTCGAGATGCTTGTGTGCGTTCTCGATCATGACGATGGCGGCGTCGACCATCGCGCCGATGGCGATGGCGATTCCGCCGAGGCTCATGATGTTCGAGCCCAGCCCGAGCAGCTTCATCGCCAGGAAGGCCATCAGCACCCCGACCGGCAGCATCAGGATCGCCACCAGGGCGCTTCGGACGTGAAGCAGGAAGACGACGCAGACAAGGGCAACGACGATGCTCTCCTCCAGCAGCGTGTTTTTGAGTGTCGCGATAGCGGCGTTGATCAGATTCGAACGGTCATAGACCGTGACGATATCGACCGATGCGGGCAGACTGCTCGCGATCTCCTTCAATCGCTTTTTGACATTCTCGATGACATCGAGCGCGCTGATGCCGAAACGCTGCAGCACGATGCCGCTCGTGACCTCGCCCTCACCGTTGAGCTCGGTGATGCCGCGCCGTTCGTCCGGACCGATTTCCACCCGGGCGACGTCGCGTAGCAGGACCGGCGTGCCGTTGCTGGATTTCAGGACGACGTTTCCGAGATCGTCGATCGATTTCAGATAACCCCTGCCGCGGATGACATACTCGAACTCGGAAAGCTCGACCGTGCGGCCGCCCACATCGGCATTGCTCGCACGGATCGCGTCCCGCATCTTCTGCGTGGTGATGCCGAGATCGCGCATCCGCAGCGGATCGAGGATCACGTTATACTGCCTGACGAAGCCGCCGACGCTCGCGACCTCGGCGACGCCTTCCGCCTTGGCGAGCGCGAATTTCAGGTTCCAGTCCTGGATCGCCCGCGTGTCCGACAGGTTCAGCTCCCTCGACATCACGGCATATTGGTACACCCAGCCGACGCCCGTAGCGTCGGGGCCGATGGTCGGCGAGACGTTGGCGGGCAGTCTGGATGCCGCGCCGTTCAGGAATTCGAGAACGCGCGATCGCGCCCAGTAGATGTCGGTGCCGTCCTCGAAGATGACATAGACGAAAGACACGCCGAAGAACGAGAAGCCACGGACGACCTTGGATTTCGGCACCGTCAGCATCGCTGCAGTGAGCGGATAGGTGACTTGATCCTCGATGACCTGAGGAGCCTGTCCGGGATACTCGGTGTAGACGATGACCTGCGTATCGGAGAGGTCCGGGATGGCGTCTAGCGGCAGATGCAGCAATGCGTAGAAGCCGGCGGCTGCGGCGAAGCCGGTGCCGAACAGCGCCAGCAGCAGGTTGCGTGCGGACCATGCGATGATGCGCGCGATCATTGCGAGGCTCCCATTTTTGAGAAGCTCTTGAGCGCAGCCTTGAGATTGCTCTCCGCATCGATCAGGAAGTTGGCCGCGACAACGACGTTCTCGCCGTCCGCGACGCCTTCCGGGATTTCGACGTATCCGGCGCCTCGGCGGCCGACCTTGACGTTCCGCGGTTCGAACCGGCCTTCGCCCTTGTCGACGAACACCGTCGGATGACCGCCGGCATCGAGGACCGCACTCTCCGGCACCGAGACGACTTGGTCCGGCGTGCCGGTGTCGATAGAGGCATCGACATACATGTCGGGCATGAGGGCGAGGTCGGCGTTGTCGAGCTGGATACGAGCGCGGGCCGTGCGCGTATCCCGGTTCACCTGCGGGTAGATCACATCGATCCGTCCCGTAAACGACCGACCGGCGAGGCCGCGTGCTCTGATCGTCACGGGCTGGCCGACAGCGACTGTACCGAGGTCGCGTTCAGCGATATCTAGCGTCGCCCAGACGACCGAGATGTCGGCGACGCGGAACAGGATATCGCCGGGCTGCGCACGCATGCCCTCGATAGCATTGCGCTCGAGAATCACGCCGTCGCGCGGAGCGAGCCATCCGACGACGAGCGGGGCGTTGCGGCTCTGCTCCATTTCGGCAATGACGGGCTCCGGGACGTCCAGATTCATGATGCGCTGACGCGCTCCGCGACTGTAGGAGGTCTCGGCGGAGATCGTCCTGGATGAGATGGCCGCGACGAAGTCGGCGGCAGCGGACGAGATTGCCGGGCTGTAAACGTCCATGAGGCGCTGGCCTTTGCGGACGCGCGTGCCCGTCGTGACGTCGGCGACCTTCTGCACCCAGGCCTCGCTGCGCATCGAGATGACCGACACTCGCCGCTCATCGAGCTGGATGGTGCCGGGCACCCGGATCAACGCCTTGATCGAACGAAGCGATGCGGGCTCGGACTTGACGCCGGTTCGCTGGATCTTTCCCGGCGAGAGCTTGATTGCATCGTCGTCCGCATCGTCGCCGTCGTAGACCGGGATGTAGTCCATCCCCATGGAGTCCTTCTTCGGCGTGGGCGAGGTGTCGGGCAGGCCCATGGGGTTCCTGTAGTATTTGATGCGCCTTTCTCCCGCGCCGCCAGCCGTGTTCGCGACGGCCGGTGTCTCTTGCATGGAATCGTCTTCGAAGCGGACATCCTCATTGGCTTGCACCGGGCGATACGCTCGGCCGTCTGCGGTTTTCTTCGGTGTCAACGAATAGGCTGGCCTGCCGTCGGGATCCCGATAGTAGATCGTTGCGACGGACGTCTCCGCGGCGGCGGCAACCGGAAATAAGCGGTCAAAAGGTCTCTTCGTGTCGGCGAGCACGAATGCGGCGCCAGCGGCAGCGATCAACGCTGCGGCTGCGCCTGCCGCGAACGGGCGTCTCATTTCCGCACCGTGACGACGATCTTGTCTTCGACCGTGCCCGTTTCTCCTTGAACCTTGGCGGCGAGGGAGAATTGCCAACGTCCTGCCATACTGAGCGTCGCCTTGAAGCGGTAGCTGCCGGGCTCGGCACCGGGGAGAGGCACGATCTTCGTCGCCATTTCCTGCATGCCGTCGGGAGCCATATCCAGGCGGGTCGCGAATATGACCGCGTCCGGGACGCTCTTCCCGGTCTTCGCATTGAGGAGGCGGATGGTGATGATCCGGTCCGGGCCGGACTGAAGCTGGGCGTCGACCAGCTCGAACCTGTAGTCCTTGATATCCGCAGAGGCGGAGTTGACTGTAAAGCCGACAGCAGCAGCGGTGACCGCGATGCGGATCGCGCGCGCAAGAATATCCATAGCCATGTTCCTGTTCTCGATTGACCTTGCTCGCCGGAACGGCGGCATGTTCGCCCGCGCGCGACGCGCACGGAGTCCATCGGCGCTGGTGCGCCCGTCAGATCGAGAGTCGGGGAGGCTGGTCGGGAGGCGGCCGGTCGAGGTCGCGGGAGAACTTGTCGTTGCGCATCCCATGCACCGTCCTGGCCGGGACCCGCAGCGGCACGGCTGCCGCCAACGACGGCTTGTCGAAGGTGACCTTGAACACGCACATCGCGAGGAGCGGGCAGTCCGGGCACGCATTGCTCTGCGGCTCGTCCGGACAACAGGACATATCGGCCGGCATGCCGGCCGCTTCCATTTGAGACACGGACATCGGTTTCGCCGCCGCCGGGGACACCAGCGGCGCAGTGACGAGACCTGCGATCAGGAAGACCGCCAGAACCCGTGCGATGAGATCACGCAGCGACATGCTGCACCATCCCACGGTGGCCGGCCGTTGAAAAGCAGAGCCAGATCAAATGTTCGCCACTGCGTTAATGGTATATGGCGCTCGGGCGAACGATGTCAGCCGATGCTTTTCGTGCCCACGAACCGCATGAAGGGGCGCTGCCCGCCAGCCGTGAACAGCATCACATCATAGGCCACCGGGGTGCCGCCTTCCATGCCGGGAGATCCCGCAGGCATGCCGGGCACCGCCAGTCCCAGTGCGTCGGGACGCGTTTCCAGCAGTCGCCGTATCGCTTCGGCGGGCACATGCCCCTCGATCGCGTATCCGGCAACTTCCGCCGTGTGACAGGACGACAATGCGGGCGGAACGCGGAGCCGCTTGCGGATCGCCGTGAGCTCCGACGTCTCATCGACGGTCACGGAGAAGCCGGCGCTTCGCAGGTGATCCACCCATCCCCCGCAGCAGCCGCAGTCCGGATCCTTGTGCACGTGCATGGCGGGAGTTTCGGCACGCACCGACCGCGACGGAAACATCAAGCCGGCGGCGAGCAGTGCCAATACGCCGCGGCGGGTCGGAATATCGGTCTTGAGCATGGAAAACTCCTCTTGTTGATGTTGTTGACCAGGGGCGGCATGTCGGCGTCGATCTGCTGCTCGTTCATCTCGCCGCTTCCTGCTGAAGGTGTCCGCTTGTTGCTGCCGGGCTTCTGGAAGCGACAGGCGCGTCCAGTCTGCGCGACCATGTCCGATAGTATGCCACAAATGTCATGAGCGAGATGCCGCCGACGCTCACGGCGACCTGTGTGATGAAGGCGTTGGACCACATTTCGAGAATGAAGTGTCCGACGAAGGACAGGAAGATGCCGACGCAGAACACTTCGAGCGAACGCTGCCCGCAGACGACGAGCGGCCGCAGCGCACTCGATCGCAGCACGTCCCAGTCCCTGGGGACGAGCCGCACCAGGACGATCATGAAGGCGAGCAGATGAAAGATGCGGTACGGCGCGAGATTCGTCTTGTCGTTGGGATCGAAGACGTCGATCAAAGCTGCGGGAAACATCCAGGTTGCGTCGAAGCGGATCGCGAGCGTCATCGCCATCGCGAATAGGAGATAGGCAGCGGCAAGTGCTACCACCGGACGCGACAAGACGAGCCCTTTCATCCGCTCTGCGCCGCCCATCGCCGTCCACGCTCCGATCGCAAACAGGAACTGCCACGTGAAGGGGTTGAAGTACCATTCGCCGGTTGGCCAGGCGGGAAGGTTCAGATCGTACCAGCGGCTTCCGAGATAGACGGCTGCCGAAGCTGCGAGCGCGTGATCTGGAAAGCGCCGCATGACGGCCAGTAGCGGCGGGAAGCAGGCCATCAGGACGATATAGAGCGGGAGCACATCAAGGTTCAGCGGCTTGAATTTTAGTAGCAGCCCCTGCGTGAGCGTCGTGACGGGCTGCTCGATCAGCCATTTGACGTTGAACTCGTCGAGGAGATGGGAGTGGCCCTGCTGCGCGATGAAGCCGATGGCCGCCGCATAGAACACGAACAGCAGGATATGTGCGACATAGAGCTGCCAGACCCTGCGCAGAAGCAGCGCAGTGCCCGCCAGGAAGCCCTGCACCGCCATCCGCCGCGCATAAACGAACGCCGCCGTGTATCCGGAGACGAACACGAAGATGTCCGCGGCATCGCTGAAGCCGTAATTGCGGGTGGTCAGCCAGGCGACGGCATTGTTGGGGATGTGATCGAGATAGATCGCCCAGTTGGCGAGACCGCGGAACATGTCGAGCCGCAGGTCTCTCCCTTTGTTGTCGTCCGGAACGCTCATCGGAGTCTCCTTCGGCTTGCCTGCGGTCGGCAAGCCGTTTGTCATTGTCCGATTGCCGGACGGATCGTTCCAATGATGCTTACGCAGAGCAGGACGAGCAAACCGAGACCCTGCTCGCTCAGCACATGGATGCGCAATTGTCTCTTCCAGGCGTCCGTGGCGCCGGCTCGTCCGGCCGCTTCGAGCGCTGGCATCAGCCAGAACCGGTTGGTCGCCGCGAGTGCGAGCATCCCGGCGAAGCACGCCAGCTTGAACATCAATATCCATCCATAAGTGGAGGCGAACAGGCTGGAGACCGATCCGACCAGGAACCAGCTATTGACCAGTCCTGTGCCGACAAGTGTCGCCACGGCGACGTAGCCCATGCCCGAAAAACGCGTCAGCACCCCCTCGACATCGATGGTGGCGGTGCTTGTCGGTGTCTCGCGGTTGCCGAGCAGGATGACCCCGAGCGGGAGCAATCCGCCAAGCCATGCCCCGGCGGCGAGCAGATGCGCGGCGTCGGCGGTGACGTGTAGCGTGCCCTCCCAGCCCTCCTTCATCTGCGCATGGCCGGCGCCGGCGAGGGAAGCGAGCAGTCCGGCGGCGAGGAGTGCGATAAGCAGGTCGCGCCCCCTTGAGACTCTTGACGGCAGCATGACCGTGATGGCGACAAGCCCCGCCGCGACAGCCATGCGGGTCATCCACACCGCGCCGAAGCCGGTGTGGTGAACGACGGCTCCGACGACCTCGGGATCGACTACGTCCGCAAGCCCGCCGCTCATCTGGGCCACCGAAAAGGCGAACCATCCGAGACAGCCGATCAAGGCCACGACTGCCGAGCAAAACAGGACGCGTCCGCGCCAGCGGACCAGCCTCTCGGGCTCGGCGGTTGCATAGGCGTAGAGGGGAAAGAACGCCACGCCGGCAAGCGTCGTCGACGCCGCATAGTGCAGAAAGCGGGACAGGACGAGACCGAAGTCGATCATTACTGTGCCACGCCGAAAGAGTAGGTGCCCTTCACCTTGTGGGTATCGTCGGACACCGCGTACCATTCGACCTTATAGTCGCCGGGAGCCAACTGGTCCTTGAGCGGAACGATCATCATCTTCTTGTTGGACGGATCGACCGTTGCCTTGCCGGTTGCGATCTTCTTGCCCGACTGGTCCTTGAGTTCGATTCCCGAAAATTGCGGGATGACGCTTTCATTGAACAGGATGCGGATCTGCTTGGGGGCAGCCGAAGCCTTGCCGGCGGGCGGCTCGGCAGACTGGAACTCAGGATGGGCGAGCGCGGCACTGGAGACGAGTAGCGCAGCTGCGAATGCGGAGATGGAGATCTTCGACATCGGTTGTCCTTGATCGGAAATGGGGGCGGTTGGTTGAGGATTTCGTTTCGCGTTGAGTGCGAGATGCAGCACGGCGAAGCTCATGCTTTCGGCCGCGCCGTGATCGAGCACGAGGGCATCCCCCGCATGGCGGGAGATGCCTTGAGTCGGGTCACTTGCTCTTCTGGAGCTTCGTGATGGCAATGCCGTCATTGCCGCGCTCGACGGTGAACTGCACCTTGTCGCCGGCCTTGACCTGCTTGAGCATGGCCGGATCCTGAACGCGGAAGACCATCGTCATGCCGTCCTCGTCCATGCCCATGCTCTTGATCGGGCCGTGCTTGAGCGTGATCTTCTTGGCGGCCTCGTCGACCTTCTTCACTTCGCCGTTGATCATCGCGTCCTGCGCGAAACCGACCGAGGGCGTGAGAATCGAGAGTGCGACGATCGTCGCTGCGAGCTTGCTGGTGTTCATCTGTTCTGTCCTTTCAGTTGCTATTTGACGACGATGGTGCCGACCATTCCCGCTTCGCGGTGGCCGGGTATCAGGCACGCAAATTCGAACTCGCCCGCCTTGCTGAACTTCCAGACGAGATCTCCCGTCTTGTTCGGATCAAGCTTTCTGGCGTTCGGGTCGTCGTGCTCCATGTCGGGATTCTTCGCCATGGATGCTGCGTGCTTCAGATTCTCCTCGGTCGTCCCGAGGACGAATTCGTGGTCGAGCTGTCCGCCGTTGCGGAGCACGAACCTGATCTGTTCGTCCTTGCTGACCTCGATCTTCGCCGGCGCGAACAGCATCTTGCCGTTCGCTTCGGTCATGGACACCTGCACGATACGTGCGGGCTTCTTCGCATCGGCCGGCTCGCCGGTCGAATAGGTCTCCGTGTGCTGCGCATGACCGGTATGTTCGCCGGCCGCGAACGCAGCGCCGGCCGATACAAGGGCCGCGGCGACGACCGCTGCTCGCAATTCGAATAGTCGTTTCATGTGTCTCTCCTTCTTCACGTTCGGGCAGGGGATCACATCCCCTTCATTCCCTTGTGTTTCATGGCCTTGGGCATGTCCTTGGTCGCTGCAGGCTTCCCGGCTTCCTGCCGCACGGGTGCGGTCTGTGGCGCCTCGACTTCGTAGGCCACCGTTCCCTTCGGAAACTGATAGGGGCCGGGATCGCGGTAATCGTCCCGCGCAAGTCCCTCGCGGATCTTCAAGACGGTGAACATGCCGCCCATCTCGATCGGCCCGAACTGGCCGCTGCCGGTCATCATCGGAAGCGTGTTGTCGGGTAGCGGCATCTCCATCTCGCCCATGGCCATGCCCGTCGATCCCATCGCCATTCCGTCGGGCGCGACTTTGCCGAGCGCTTTTGCGATGTCCTTCTTGGAGACGCCGATCAGGTTCACCATGTCGTGGCCCATGGCGTTCATGGTGTGATGCGACTTGTGGCAGTGGAACGCCCAGTCGCCGGGATTGTCGGCGACGAAGTCGAAGGCGCGGATCGCGCCGACCGGAATGTCGGTCGTCGTCTCGGGCCAGGCCGCGCTCTCCGGCACCCAGCCGCCATCGGTGCAACTGACGGCGAACTTGTGTCCGTGCAGATGGATCGGATGGTTGGTCATCGTCAGATTGCCGATCCGGACGCGCACCCTGTCACCAAGGCGCACCGGAAGCACGTCGATGCCGGGAAACACGCGGCTGTTCCAGGTCCACATGTTGAAGTCGGTCATCTCGGTGACTTTCGGCAGATAGGTGCCGGGGTCGATGAGATAGCTGCTCATGATGAAGACGAAATCGCGATCCACGGGCCGGAAGCTGCGGTCGCGCGGATGCACGACGATCATCCCCATCATGCCCATCGCCATCTGGACCATCTCGTCCGAATGCGGGTGGTACATGAAGGTCCCGCTATGCTTCATCTCGAATTCGTAGACGAAGGTCTTCCCCACCGGGATGTGAGGCTGCGACAGCCCGCCAACGCCATCCATGCCGCATGGCAGGATGACGCCGTGCCAGTGCACGGTGGTCGCCTCCGGCAGCTTGTTGGTCACGAAGATGCGGACCTTGTCGCCTTCGACGACCTCGATGGTGGGGCCCGGCGACTGACCGTTATAGCCCCAGAGATGGGCCTTCATGCCCTCGGAGAATTCGCGCACGACGGGTTCGGCGACCAGGTGGAATTCCTTCCAGTCGCCGTTCATGCGCCACGGCAGTGTCCAGCCGTTCAGCGTGACGACGGGGTTGTAGTCCGGGCCGGAAGAAGGATGCAGCGGCGGCTGCATCGTTGTCTTCTCCATGGTCGGCGCTTCCGGGATGCTCGCGGCCTGGGCGCGTCCGGAGATCGCCGCTGCGCTGGCGAGTGCCGTCGCGGTGCCGAGGAAGTTGCGTCTGGACAGGATCGGATCGCTCATCAGTGACCTCCGCCGGCCGACGCCTGTGCGGTCGTCGTGCCCGTCGTTTGGGATGGGGATTCGCCGCGGCCGCCGCCGTTCACGGCGGTCTGCAGCGCGGAGTTTGCGAGCCAGAAGTCGCGCTTGGCGGCGACCCCCGCGCGCTGGGCCGCGATCCGCGCGGTGGCCTCGACCACCAGCGCGAACACGTCGATCTGCATGCTCGAATAGCGCAGCTGCATCTCTTCGGAGATGACCTGTCGCAGCGGCAGCACTTCGCGTTGATACTGAAGTGCGATGTCGTAGGTCGACCGGTACACCTGGAAGGCGTTCCTCGCCTCGGAGCGGACGTTGATCGCCTTCTCCGTCAGCAGGTTGAACGCCTGATTGTAGATCTCGGCGGATTGCCGCACGCGCACCTCGCCGCCGTCGAAGATCGGGATCTGGAAGTCGATGCCGACGCTGCGGCTGCGGTTCGGGCTTCCCAGCTCCTTGCTCTGCGAGCCCGACATGTCGAGCAGCGTCACGAAGCGCGTGGCCTGCGTGAGTTCGAGCGACTTGGCGAGCGCCAGAAGATCGATGCGCGCCATCTGGAGATCAAGCCTGCGCTCGACGGCGTTCACCTCGATGAGCTGCAGGGTCTGCGGCTTGCGCGGAAGCTGCGGCAGGGTGCCGGGCAGCTTGATGTTGATGTCGCGTCCCCACAGGCCGAGCAGCCGTATCAGGCGTTCGCGCGAACTCGCGGCCTCCTGCTTGGCTGACGCCAGATCCGCTGTGGTCTCGGCGTAGAACGCCTGCTGGCGGGCCTGATCCAGCTTGTTGAGCGAACCAGTTTCGCCGAGTTTGGTGGCGAGCTGCGCAGTGGTTTCGGCGATGGTCTTCGCCTCCGTCAGGACAGCGACCAGCTCGTTCGCCGCGGCCACGCGGTAGAAGGCGTCCCTGACATCAGCCGCCAGACGCAGGGTCTGTTCGGCGGCGGCGAGCTGCGCCCTCTTGAAGCGTTCGCGCGCGATCTCGGAGCGGAATGGCAGCGTGGCGATGGCAAGGATGTCGCCCGCGACCTGGCGCGAGACTTCGACCGTTCCGCCGCTGACGCTGCGCGACACGGAGAACGACGGATTGGGCGGCAGGCTGTCCGCGACCATGTCCGCTTCGGCCAGCGCAAGCTCGTTATAGGTGGCCTGAAGTCCCCGATTGTTGAGGAGAGAGATCTGTACGGCAGTGTCCACCGTGAGCGTGCGGGCCTTCAGCTTGCCGACGGTCTCTTCGGCGAAGCGAGCGTCGTCATCGGACCGGATGGAGATGACATCTTTGCGGATCGCTGCGTCGGTGACGCCGGCGACCACACTCATTCCCTTGTCGGGCGAGAAGCTGGCGCAGCCGGTGAGCAGCAGAAGCGCCGTCACCGTGACGCTGGAGCGCATCAAGCTGCGGCGTCCGGAATGGATCCGAAGCGATCGGTTCATGTTCGACATGCCGCCCTCTACCTGCTGGACTTCGATAAGGGGGAGACGTCGTCATTGCGCTGTCGCCATGCGGACGGCGAGGCCGGTCGCATCGACGTATAGGGAGCGACCGTCGAACGGTAGCTCGCCGACGCGACGGGAACGGTCGGATCGGCCGGATCGGCGCGCAGCGGCACGGTGACCGGCAGGCAGCCTCCGAGCGCCAGCGTTGCCGTTGTCACCGCGGCCAATGTCACTGGTCTCTTGTCGAATAGTCTGGTGGCCACCGAACGAACGGCGGCGATCTTCGCCCCAATAAGCGCAAACATGCTGATTTCCTGAACTGACGATGGACTACAGGCGCACGCACCCTCCCCGGGGGCGGCACCGCGTCTAGGCGATCAGATCAGGTGATGGGGGGACGGTAGTGGACGTCGGGCGCGTTGTCGGCCGTCGCGCGGTAGGTCGTCGTCATGCGGACAACGGTCGGCACCGACGGGGACGCGATCTCAAGGAGCGGAGCCGGCATGGCTCCGATACACATCAGCGCACAGCACTGTCCGCTGGTCGTATGCGGCCCTTTCTTGGAAGGGGCCTCCTCGTCGGACATCGCTACTGGCTGGGCATGCGAGTCGTCGTGCGCTGCCATGTCGACATGGGCGAGGATCGTGGGGGCTGACAGATCGTGCATATGCATCGATCCTGCCGCGACACGTTCGATGGTCATGCAGTCCGCAACGGCCTGCTTGCCGGGCATGGCGTATGACAGCGTCGGCGCCATGACACACAGCAGATAGACGAGGGCGACGATCCACCCTGCCTTCTTCCGCTGGTTCCTGGTGAGCCTGACGAGCATTGCCTATCGCTTGCCTTCGATCATGCGAGTCGGTGCGCAGACCATATGTGCGAAATCCGCGGACGCCAAGCGGAAGCTGTCGGGAATACGCCTCATCGCTCGGCCCTTCCGACCACGGCCATGAGTTCGGCGATCTTCTGCCGCTGCTCGGCCTTGTCGCCGCTTGCGATGGCGTGCTCGACGCAATGCGACACGTGATCCTTGAGAATCTCCTCTTCGACGCGGCGGAGCGCCGCGCGCACGGCGGAAATCTGGGTCACGACATCGATGCAGTAGCGGTCCTCGTCGATCATCTTCGACAGGCCGCGCACCTGCCCCTCGATCCTGCCGAGGCGCTTCTTCACAGATGTCTTGATGTCAGCACGCATGCGGCTCATATACCCCTACATGGTATGGGTTGCAAGCCTTGCTCGGGTCGATCACGGAACCGTTTCGCCCGGTTATCACGGCCAGGCCGCATAGGACGGCCCGTGGCGGCCCGGACTGAGCCTCGCCCGCCGCCGGTAGGTGCCCGGCGATTCGTTCTGATGCTTGCGGAAGAAGCGGTTGAAATAGCCGGGGTCGTGGAAACCGAGGCCATAGGCGATCTGTTCTACGGGAAGATCGAGCTGGCGCAGCCGGGTGCAGGCTTCACGGATCAGGCGCTGATGCACGACGGCACGCGGGCTGACGCCAGTTTCCCGTTTACAATGAGCGTGGAGCTTGTCGTCGGTGACGCCGAGTGCCGCGGCATAGCGCGCGATCGGCCAGCCATCGCGGTAGTGCAATTCGACCATCTGCAGGAAATTCCCGACCAGCCGTGGCCCGTCGCCGCGCAGCGCGATGTCATCGACCGGCTCTTCCGCGATAAGCGAGCGCCACAGATGCAGGCACATCAGCAGCACATGGGCCGACAGCATGGAGGCGCTGCCGCGACCCGGTGTGGCGAGTTCGCTTGCCAGCATGCTGCATGACGCCGCAATGGCCGCGAAACCTTCCGAAGTCTTGGCGCCTTCCAGCAGCACCAGCCGATCGATGGTGCGGCGAAGGTGCAGCGCTTCGGCCGAACCGGCGATGGTTTGCGTCAGCAGGTCGTCCGTCACCGTCACCAGATAGCCCTGCGCGCCGGCCTCGATCTGCAGGCTACTATCGTAGTCGCAGGGCAGCCACAGCAAGGCGGGCGACTGGAACGCGATCGCGGTGTCTCGCATGGTGGCCGTGCCGCGACGGCCTTCGAGCACGAGCAGATGCGATGGCCGGGACCCTTGCTGGCGCAACGACCAGTTGCGCGGTGACAGCCCCGGCATGAAGCGCTCGACATGGAGCGCCGATGTTTTGTGAACCAGATCTATGGTGTCCACGCGCATGTCTTCGCCTCGTACTGGGACAATCCGTCGCGCGAATTCAATCGTGTTGCACGGATAGATGCAATCTTTCCCCGAATGCGTCCAATTCCTAGCCCCAAACGCTCCACTAGTCTCCGCCCACCGAACGCTGCAAAGGCGTCGTTCAAAACATCTCCGGGGAGGGCAGACATGGATTCAGCAACCAAGCAACGGGCAGTGGGATGGGCTGCCGGTCTGGCTATGATGGCCGGCGCGGCGACTTTCGGGTGGGGTGATGCGGCGCAGGCGCAGACCTCGGTCAAGATCGGCTATGCGATCTCGCGCACGGGACCGGCCGCCGGCGGCGCCGCGGTGACGACGATTCCCAATTACGAATTGTGGGTCAAGGAAGTGAATGCCGCAGGCGGCATCAAGCTCGGCGACAAGCGTGTTCCCATCGAGGTCGTGCAATATGACGATCGTTCGAGCGCCGAAGAGGCGGCCAAGGCGCTGGAACGCCTGATCAATCAGGACAAGGTCGATTTCATCCTGCCGCCGTGGGGCACCGGACTGAACCTCGCGGTCGGTCCGATCCTCAACAAGGCCGGCTATCCGCATCTCGCCTCCACCGCCGTCACCGACCGTGCACCGGAGCTGGCGAAGCGCTGGCCGAACAGCTTCTGGCTGCTTGGCACCAGCGCCGACGCATCGAAGACGCTCGTCGAGCTGCTGGTGAAGCTGCGCGGCGAAGGCAAGATCGGCGACACCGTGGCCATGGTCAGCATCGCCGATGGTTTCGGCATCGATCTTTCCGCCGCGGCGCGTCCGGCGCTGGCGGTGGCGAAATTCAAGCTCGCTTACGACAAGACCTATCCGGTCGGCACGCAGGATCTCGGCCCGATCGTCAATGAAGTGAAGGCGCTCAATCCCGACACCTTCATCGCCTTCAGCTATCCGCCGGACACCATCGCGATCACCGAACAGGCGCGCATCTCAGGTTTCAACCCGAAGGTCTATTACACCGGTGTCGGCACCGCCTTCCCGCTGTTCAAGGCGAAGTTCGGCGCCAATGCGGAAGGCGTGATGGGCATCGGCGGCTGGAGCGGCGACAGCCCGGCCATCAAGGACTATCTCGCCCGCCACAAGGCCTCCGCCGCCAACGGCGCCGAGCCGGATCGCTGGGCCAGCGCCGTCACCTATGCGAGCCTGCAGATGCTGCAGCAGGCGATCGAGCGGGTCGCCAAGATCGACCGCGCCGCTGTGATCAAGGATCTGCAGACCGGCAGCTTCGATACGGTCATCGGCAAAGTGAAGCTCGAGAACAACATGCCGACCAATTACTGGTGGGTCGGCCAGTGGCAGGGCGGCGAGTTCTACGGCGTCGCTCCGTCCGCCAATCAGGGCGCCCGCCAGCCGATCCTGCCGAAGCCGGCATGGAAGGCGCAGTGATCGCGACACGCTAGTGATCGGAGCATGATCTCAGCCGCTCACCAGCGGCGCCGCCGGGATCATGCTCCTGCAATCCGGAATGATGAAATGACGAACGCGGTGCTCACCGGCCTCGTGCTGGGCGGAATGTATGCGCTCATCGCCATGGGGCTGACCCTGCAATATGGCGTGGCGCGGATCATGAATCTCGCTTACGGCGAATTCCTGATCGGCTCGGCCTTTGCGTCCTATTGGATGTTCACGGCGTGGGCGCTCAATCCGCTGGTCGGATTGGCGATCGTCGTTCCCGTCAGTTTCGTGGCGAGCTTTTTGCTCTACAAGATCTTCCTGACGCCTCTGGTGCGACGCGCCCGCACACGCGACGCGTTGGAAGTGGACAGCATTCTCGCCACCTTCGGCCTGATGTTCATCGTACAGGGCATCCTGCTGACGATGTTCGGCGGCGCCTATTTCAGCTACTCGTTTCTTGCCATCCCGGTCACCATCGTCGGCGAAGTGCTGGCGATGAATCGCCTGGTGGCGTTCGCTCTCGCGATCGTGCTCGGCACTGTGCTTTATCTTCTGCTCACCCGTACGAGAATCGGCACCTCGATCCGCGCTGTCGCCGTCGATCCCGCGGCTGCGCCGTTGGTCGCAATCAATGTGCCGCAACTCTCGGCGCTGGCCTTCGCCGTCGGCGGTGCGCTGGTGGCATCCGCAGGCGTGCTGATCAGCATGTTCCTGACGTTCAGCGCGACGTCGGGCGTCGTCTTCACGATGAAGGCGCTGATCGTTGTCGTGATGGGCGGTATCGGCAACCTGATGGGCTGTCTCGTCGCCGGCGTCCTGCTCGGCCTGAGTGAAGCGCTGGTCGCCACCTATATCGATCCCGGACTGACCATCGCCGTCAATTTCGCGCTGTTTCTCGGTGTTCTGCTCGTGAAGCCCGCCGGCATTTTCGGGAGGGTCGGCCGGTGACAGCATCTCCGTTTCTGATCGGCGGCGTGGGCCTCGCGGCCGTCATTGGCCTGGCTTTCCTGCCGATGCTGGTCGATGCCTATCATCTCGCGCTCGGCATCACCCTGCTGCAGTTCACGGTGCTTGCTACCGCGTGGGGCATGTTTTCCGGGCCGACGCGCTATGTCTCTTTGGCGACGACGGCTTTCTTCGGCGTCGGTGCCTACACCGTCGCTGTCCTCGGCGAGCAGTTGCCCTGGCCGCTGGTGCTGACCGTGGCCGCTCTGATCGGTGCGGTGACATCGGCGATCGTCGGCCTGTCGACCCTGCGGCTGAGCGGTGTTCATTTCGTGATCTTCACCTTCGGTCTCGCCGAACTGGTGCGCCAGCTCGTTGTCTGGTTCGAGGTCAACAAGAGCCGTGTCCTCGGCCGCTATATCTTCCTCGATATCAGCCAGCAGGACATCTACTGGCAGCTGCTGGCGCTGACCGTGATCGTGTTTGCCACGGGCTGGCTGATCGCGAGGTCGCGACTTGGCTTCGCGCTCAGGATCATCGGCGAAGACGAGACGGTGGCCCGGCATTGCGGCATCGACGTCACCTTTGCCAAGGTCGCGCTGTTCGTCATCTCTGCGGTGTTCATGACGCTGGTCGGCGCAATCATGGCACCGCGCTGGACCTATATCGAGCCGTCCATCGCCTTCAACGCGACGATCTCCTTCGAGGTCGTCATCATGGCGCTGCTTGGCGGCGCGCATCGCTTCTGGGGGCCTGCCCTGGGCGCCATTCCGCTCACGCTCTTGTTCGAGTTCCTGTCGGCGCGGTTTCCCAGCACATCGACGCTGATCATGGGCGTGGTGTTTCTGCTCATCGTCTATGCTCTGCCGTCCGGCGTGGTCGGCCTGATCGACCGGCTTCGGCTGTTGCGTCCTGGTTCCGCAACGAACGGGAGCCGCGCATGATGCCCGCAGGTGCACCTGTTCTGGAGGTCAACGGCTTGACGCGCCGTTTTGGCGGTCTCGTTGCGGTCAACGATATGGGTTTCACCATCCATGCCGGCGAAATCGTCGGCCTGCTCGGGCCGAACGGATCGGGCAAGACGACGGCCATCAACCTGATCTCCGGTGTCTTGCGCCCCGATGCGGGCAGCATTGTTCTCGACGGTACCGACATCGCGGGATCGCCCACCTTCAGGATCGCGCGGCTCGGCGTGGCGCGTACGTTCCAGCTGGTGCGTGTTCTCGATGGCATGACCTGCGGCGAGAATGTGCGGGCGGGGCTCGCCTTCAATCACCGCGCACGCAATGAGGATGGCGCCGGGATCGAAGCCCTTCTCGCGCGCGTCGGCCTCGCCGATTGCAGTGACCGCCCGGCTGCCGAACTCACTTACATCGATCGCAAGCGCCTCGAACTTGCGCGTGCGTTGGCGTTGCGCCCGCGTGTGCTGTTGCTGGACGAGTGGCTCGCCGGCCTCAATCCGTCCGAATTGCAGGTCGGGATCGCACTGATCCGTTCGCTGAAGGAAGAAGGTCTCTCCATCCTGATGGTCGAGCATGTGATGGAGGCGATCCGTTCGCTGTGCAGCCGATGCGTGGTCATGAGCGGAGGGCGCCGGATTGCCGATGGCGCGACCGATGCGGTGCTGAGCGATCCCGCTGTCGTCGAAGCCTATCTCGGAGCGCCCGAAGATGCTTGAGGTGTCGGGGATCAATGTCAGTTTCGGGCAGCATCGTGCGTTGAGCGACGTGGCGCTGTCGTTGTCGCGCGGTGAGATCGTGGTGATTCTCGGCGCCAACGGTGCCGGCAAGTCGTCGTTGCTGAAAGCGATCGCGGGTCTCGTCAAATGCGGACCCGGAAAGCAGGTCAAACTCGACGGACGCGATCTTTCGTCGCTTCCCGCGCATCTGATCGTTGAGAGCGGACTGGCGCTGGTGCCCGAGGGGCGCGGCGTGTTCGGCGAATTGACGGTGGCCGAGAATCTGATGCTCGGCGCCAATCCGAAGCGCGCCCGCTCGATCGAGATGGCGCAGCGGGAGAAAGTGCTGGCGCTGTTTCCGCGTCTCGGTGAGCGCCTGAAGCAGGTGGTGCGCACCATGAGTGGCGGCGAACAGCAGATGGTCGCGATCGGCCGCGCGCTGATGTCAAACCCGGAAATGCTGCTTCTGGACGAGCCGTCCCTCGGTTTGTCGCCGCTGCTGGTGCGGGAGCTTTTTGCGGCCATTCGCGGCATTCGCGAGACCGGCATGGGGCTCCTGATGGTCGAGCAGAATGCCTGCGAGAGTCTGCGCATCGCCGACCGCGGCTATGTCATCGCCAACGGGAAAGTGACCGGAAGCGGCTCCGCCGCCGAACTGCAGTCGAGCGATTCCGTGCGCCGCGCCTATCTCGGCGGTCTCGCCTAGAGCGCCGTCTTCATCCATTCGCCAAGCAACGGGGATATGACCATGAACATCATCAACCTCCTGATCGAGAACGAGGACGTCCAAGCAGGCGGCGGAGCTACATTCGACCGCCTCAATCCGATCACGGGCGATGTCGCCTCGCGGGCCGCGGCGGCAACGATCGCCGATGCCAAACGCGCTGCGGACGCCGCCGCGGCGGCTTTCCCTGCGTGGTCTGCCACGGGGCCGGCAACGCGCCGCGGGATCCTGCTCAAGGCAGCCGATATCCTGGCCGGCCGGGCTTCCGAATTCATCGCCCTGATGGCCTCGGAAACCGGTGCGACGGCTGGATGGGCCGGTTTCAACGTCCATCTTGCTGCGGGCATGCTGCGCGAAGCCGCGGCGATGACCACGCAGATCTCGGGTGAGGTCATTCCGTCGGACAAGCCGGGTTGCCTGTCGATGGCGATCCGTCAACCGGCCGGTGTCGTGCTCAGCATTGCGCCGTGGAATGCGCCGGTCATTCTCGGCGTCCGCGCTGTGGCCTTGCCGCTGGCCTGCGGCAACACCGTCATCCTGAAAGCTTCGGAAATCTGCCCCGGCACCCATCGCCTGATCGCGGAGTGTCTGCGCGAGGCCGGCCTGCCGCCGGGCGTGATGAATGTGATCACCAATGCGCCAGAAGACGCGCCGGCGCTGATCGAGGCATTGATCGCCCATCCCGCCGTGCGACGGATCAATTTCACGGGTTCGACGCGCGTCGGCCGCCTCATTGCGCAGACGGCGGCGGCCCATCTCAAGCCGGTGTTGCTCGAACTCGGCGGCAAGGCGCCGCTGGTTGTGCTGGAGGATGCCGATCTCGACGCGGCGGTGGCTGCTTCGGCATTCGGAGCGTTCATGAATCAGGGGCAGATCTGCATGTCCACCGAACGCCTCGTCGTCGATCGCAAGGTTGCCGAGCCGTTCGTTGCCAAGCTTGCCGTCAAGGCCGAGCAGCTCGTGGCCGGCGATCCGCGCCAGGGCAATACGCCGCTGGGATCGCTGATCGATGCCAGCGCCGCCGATCGCATGCAGGCACTGATCAAGGACGCCGTGAGCAAGGGTGCCCGGGTCGTCGCCGGCGGGCGGGTGGAGGGCACGTTGATGTCCGCCACGGTGCTCGATCACGTCACCTCGTCGATGCGGATCTATGCCGAGGAGTCGTTCGGCCCGATCGTGACCGTGGTGAGGGTGGACGGCGTCGATGAAGCCGTGCGGGTGGCCAACGATACGGAATACGGCCTGTCCGCAGCGGTGTTCGGCCGTGACATCGCCCGCGCGATGACGGTGGCGAAGCGGATCGAATCCGGCATCTGCCATATCAACGGCGCCACGGTGCATGACGAGGCGCAGATGCCGTTCGGCGGAACCAAGTCGTCCGGTTACGGCCGCTTCGGCGGCAAGGCAGGCATCGCAGAATTCACGGAACTGCGCTGGATCACCATCGAAACCGGCCCGCAGGCGTATCCGATCTGAGGTGGCAGCCTGCGAAGCTGACAGAAGTTGTTGGTTTCGCGGGCTTCGCGTCCCCCGCCGCGAAAGCGACGGAGAAATCGATGGATCAACCCTTTAGACGGATAGCCCTTTAAATCGGGTGCGCGCGGCGGAATCGCGCGTCCGTAAGCGTTGTCAAAGACAGAATCTGCAGAACGTCCGGCGAGGCTGCAGTTCTGCAACCGATATCAGCCGAGTCGTCACACTACGCGGGCCAGGCCGCCTTTGCTTGACTTAATCAGGTGAATGCCGGCGCGGAACTGCTGGCGAGCGACTTCTATGTCGCATTCAGTTGATACTGAAAATCAGTTCCGCGGTCTCTGACGTCGCTCATAGACAGGTTCATGCGGCTCAACTTGGCGCCCCGAACCGAAAGCCTCCGACTTACAAAGCCCGTCGCTTCCTTCAGAGCATTCTACAAGAACGCTAGCGCTCTGCTTCTTGGCAAGGTAACTGAAGCGCCACACAGGCTATAAAATCGAAGTAGAATGCTTTTCAGCTCGCCCGCCTTCATCCTTGCCTACTTGCCAGCCGTTTTTTTCGGTTACTTCGGCCTGACGCGCCTGCGATTGACCGCGGCGGCTCGCGTTTGGCTCGCTCTGGCTAGCCTATTTTTCTATGGATGGTGGGACGTAAGCTATGTGCCTCTCTTGTTGGCATCGATAGCATTCAACTACGGGATCGGAATATCTTTAGCCAAACGTCCTTCGCGAAAGATGCTCGTTTTCGGCATCGCATCGGATCTCGCCCTCCTAGGGTATTTCAAATATGCTGCTTTCTTCGCTGCCAACATCAATCAGTTAACGAACGCTGAGCTTTCAATCCAGCAGGTCGTCCTGCCGCTTGGGATTAGCTTCTATACGTTCACGCAAATCGCATTTCTTGTCGATGCCTATCGAGGAAAAGTCCTGGAACGCGATCCGATCAACTACATATTGTTCGTTACGTTTTTCCCGCATCTGATTGCGGGACCAATATTGCATCACGCTGAGATGATGCCGCAATTCGCATCACGCTGGAATTGGGTGGTTCGCAACAGCAACGTTATCAAAGGTCTGATCATTTTTGCGATTGGTCTTTTCAAGAAAGCCATACTTGCGGATACTTTCGCGATATGGGCAGACCAAGGGTTTTCATCGCAAACCCAGCTCGACTTCTTCTCGGCCTGGAGCACCAGTCTTTCCTATACCTTCCAGTTGTACTTCGATTTCTCCGGCTATTGCGATATGGCGATCGGGGCCGCCCTTCAGTTCAACATTCGCCTGCCGATTAACTTCAACTCCCCTTACAAAGCTCTCGACATCCAGGATTTTTGGCGGCGCTGGCACATCACGCTAAGCAGATGGCTCCGGGACTATCTCTACATCCCGCTCGGAGGAAATCGCGTTGGCGAGATTCATGTATGTTTCAATCTCTTCGCGACCTTCTTGTTGGGTGGTCTCTGGCATGGTGCGAGCTGGATGTTCGTCATTTGGGGGGCATTGCACGGAGCGGCGATTGTCATCCATAGAACATGGTCGCGAATGGGGCTTCGCATGCCGGCTGCTCTCGCCTGGTTCATCACATTCATGTTCGTCAACGTGACGTGGGTCTTCTTTAGAGCGCCGGATCTGGATTCCGCGCTTCGCGTTCTCGGCGGGATGGTCGACGTGAGCGGTCAAGGCGCTGTTAATGTCGCTAAATTCAGTTGGGCTGGCGGAACGCTTGGCGATAGTCTTTTGCGGGTTCTTCCGACTGGGCTAGCGGTCAACCTCCTCCCGTTCGGCATGATCCTGATCGGTTTTCTTCTTATCGCGATGCGCAACTCTCAGGAAATTTCCTCGGAAAAGGTTTCGTTACCGAGAGTCGCCGTTGCCGCGACTATGATGGCGTGCGGCGTCCTTACATCGATTACCAGCACCTCAACGCATTTTTTGTACTATCAATTCTGATGCAGAAATACGTCATCATATTCTGGACCATGACGCTTGTGTTGCTGGGCATTCCTCCGGCTATCAACGCAATATTCAATCTCAATCCATTGAGATATAGCGTCGAGTTCCTGATGCCCACGGTCGGAAAGTTAACTGCTCCGCTGGGGGTTTCGATCGCTCCCGGCGATGTCATCGTGGGACGCGATGGCTGGTTGTTTCTCGGCGATCGATACGAGAGTACAATATCCAGCAGGATGGCCGGTATCACACCCGCGGTCGAACGCCGTGCGACGGAGATACGAGAGGCGTCCGTAAATGCTGAGAAGTACTTCGCATCGAAGGGCGTCAAGGCATATTTGACGCTGATCGGTCCGGACAAGGCATCTGTGTATCCTGAAATGCTGCCGGGGTGGGCTGTGCCAGCTGCAAAATCCCCTGTGGACGCATTAGCGAAGCATGTAGCGAATGTCGTGGATCCGAGAGCGCTGCTTATCAAAGCTCGTTATGAGACCGTCTACCCCATCTACTATCGAACCGACAGTCACTGGACGTCTTACGGGGCGCGGCTCGCTTTCGATGCGCTGATGGCCAGACTCAAATTGGCCGATGGCGAATTGGTGGAACCGACTTTCTCGCAGCCGGAGATCATTGACTGGAGCGGGGGCGACCTCGCCGGTTTCCTGAGAGTGCGCGAGGTGCTGAAGGATCGCGACGCAATCGTGAAGCCAGCGGTAGATTGCAATATCGAGACGATCGACTATGCCACTGGAAACGTTTTGTGGCGGGGCGTTAACAAGGAGCTAAGCTCCTCATTTAAGCCGCTTCTCGTACGAAGCGACAAGGCCGTCAACAAAAGACGGGTGCTCTGGCTGCGAGACAGTTTCGGATCCGCAATGTCTCCGTTCATAGCCTCTGCGTTCTCCGACGTCGTTCAAGTCCATTTTGGAAAGACCACACCGGAGAGCATCGATAAGCTGGTCGAGCAGTTCGTGCCTGAGCTGGTCATCATGACTGTTGCGGAGCGCTCTGCCCTTTCGGATTGGTTCACCGAAGCATCGGGGCAGTAGGCGCATAACCGGGGAACTGGCACGCAGGCTCAACAGCAGGGCGGCAAGTTGCTGGCTTTGTTCGCGAATTTGGAGCGGGCGAAGGGAATCGAACCCTCGTATGCAGCTTGGGAAGCTGCCGTTCTACCATTGAACTACGCCCGCATGCCCCTGATCTAGCCGAGGACGGGCGATCCGCCAAGGGGCGACT
The DNA here is from genome assembly GCA_023449855.1 of Pseudomonadota bacterium. Taxonomy (GTDB): domain Bacteria; phylum Pseudomonadota; class Alphaproteobacteria; order Rhizobiales; family Xanthobacteraceae; genus Tardiphaga. The sequence continues at coordinate 36,387 of JAEXHR010000206.1, forward strand.
GTGAAGCTCTATCGTAGGATGGGTTGAGCAGAGCGAAACCCATGCTGCTCCGCCCTCGCGGTTGGCTCGGCCGATGGGTTTCGCTCCGGCGCGTCGCGCCTGCGCTCTACCCATCCTACAGACTTTGCCAGATGGGAGAGTATCTGCCGTCCCACAATTTCCGGTTGGCGAAGCCCATTTGCCTGCTAACATCGCGTTCGGGATGGCAGGGCTGGGATACACGACCTTCGATACGTCGGTGGGCCGGTGCGGCATCGCATGGAGCCAGGCCGGGATTGTTGGCGTCCAGTTGCCGGAGGCGCGGGAGCTGGAAACGCGGCGGCGCCTGCTGCAGCAATACCCCGATGCGCGCGAATGGCGGCCGCCGGCCGATGTGCAAGTTGCCATCGATGGCATCGTGGCTCAGTTGAACGGCAAGTTCATCGATCTCTCTGATGTCGTGCTCGATACCTATGACATTCCGGACTTCAATTGCCGGGTCTATGACGCGATCCGCGGGATTCCGCGCGGCGAAACCCGGACCTATGCGGAGATCGCGATCCATCTCTACGCAAGCGGCGCCATCAATGCGGTGTCCAATGCGGTGGCGCGCAATCCATTCGCGATCATCGTGCCGTGCCATCGCGCTCTCGTGGCGGCCGGGCAGATCTCCGGCTTTGCCGGCAATGCGGGAATCGTCACCAAATCGCGGCTGTTGTCCATCGAAGGCGCGTTGGCGGGGCGGGCTACCAACCTGTTCGATGCGCTGCTCCCGGTTGCTCCGCCGCGCCCGCAGGGATAGCTTTCACGCATGCAGGCGAGAACGCTTTTCCAGGGCGGCGGTATCACCGTCACGGACTATCGCTGTGAAGCGGGGCCGGATGACGCGCCATTTGCGGAACAGCATGCCAGCCACTCCATCTCCTATGTGCGCAAGGGCAGCTTCGGCTGTCGCTGCCGCGGGCGGGCGCATGAACTCGTCACCGGGGCCGTGCTGATAGGCGCTCCGGGCGAGGAATATGTCTGCCATCACGAGCATCATGCGGGTGGCGACGAATGCCTGTCCTTTGCATTCGCGCCCGAGATGGTCGATCTGATCGGCGACGATGTATCGGTATGGCAACAGGGCAGTGCAGCGCCATTGGCGGAACTGATGACGCTGGGCGAATTGGCGCAGGCCGTGGCGGGCGAGCGAAGCGATCTCGGCTTTGACGAGATTGGCCATGCCTTTGCGGCGCGATTGATCGACGTGGTGTCCGGCAAGACGCGCAGGCAGGCAAGGATCGGTGCGCGCGATCGCCGCCGTGCGGTGGAAGCCGCCATGTGGATATCGGCGCATTCGTCGGACGAGATCGATCTCGACGCCGCGGCGAAGCAGGCCGGCGTCAGCCCGTTTCATTTTCTGCGCATGTTCCGAGATGCGCTGGGGGTTACGCCGCATCAGTATCTGGTGCGTTCGCGGTTGCGCCATGCGGCACGGCTGCTGGCCGAGGACGATCGCGCCATCACCGATGTCGCTTTCGACGTTGGCTTCGGCGATCTCTCCAACTTCGTGCGCAGCTTCCATCGCGCCGCCGGGGTGTCGCCGCGCGTGTTCCGGCAGGCCTCGAAGGGCAGCCGCAAGATTTTCCAAGAACGGCTGGGGCTGCATTGATAGGTCGGGTCCGGCTCTTTTGAGGAGACGGATATGGCTTCCATCTACAAGACGGTTTCACTCGATGCGCCCGCCGGCGAGGTCTGGTCGGCGGTGGCGGATTTCGGCGCCCTGCATACGCGGCTGGTGCCGGGCTTCGTCACGGATACCAAGGTCGAGGGTGATGTACGGACCGTCACTTTCGGCAACGGTACGGTGGCGGAGGAGACGCTGGTTGATTGCGATCATGCGCGGCGGCGCTTCGTCTATGCCATCAAGAACGAGCGCATCACCCAGCATAGCGCCTCGGTGCTGGTGGTGGCGGACGGGCCGGATCGTTGCCGGCTGGAATGGTCGGCGGATCTCTTGCCGAACGAGATCGCGGGCTATGTCAGCACGCAGATGGATCTCGGCCTCGCTGCGATGGCGAAGCACTTCAAGGAGACCCCGTCCTCGTCGCGCTCTTTCTCCGAGGCGCTGGGCGCGAGCGGTCCTGCGGTCGATCGCGGCGCCAATATGGACCTTTATGGCTGGCTCATCGGTGCGTGGGATCTCGATGTTATCCACTATGCGCCCGACGGCAAGGAACGGCGGCGGCAAGGCGAATGGCATTTTGGCTGGGTGCTCGAGGGGCGCGCCATTCAGGACGTCTGGATCGTGCCGAAGCGTGGCGCACAGCGCGACAGTGACGCCGCAGCGAATGGATTCTCCTACGGCACCACGATGCGTATCTATGACCCTCGCATCGATGCCTGGCAGATCCAGTGGAGCGATCCGGTGATCTCCAATTTCCTCACCATGATCGGCCGCAAGGAGGGCGACGACATCGTCCAGCTCGGCCGTGACCGTGAAGGGCGGCCGGTTCGCTGGCGTTTCTCGAAGATCACGCCGCAATCGTTTCTCTGGCGCGGGGAGACCTCGCGCGACGATGGCAAGACGTGGCGTCTCGATGTGGAGTTCGCCGCCAGGCGGACCTGATTACGACAGCGCGGGCCGGACTTCGGGCACCGGCCCCGATTTCGGCCCCCAGCGCGTCAACACCACGCTGAGCGTGGAGAGCACGCCGAGCAGCACCATGGATGCCGCAGCGAGCCAGAAGAAGCTGGTGGCCGATGCGTCGATCGACAGCAGATACCAGCCGCCGATGCAGACGAATCCGAGGCGGCAGGTCTGCGCAAGCACCGGGCCGAGCACTTTTGCTGCGCCCTGCGAGGAGAAGTAGGCCACGGTGGCGAGGCCGAGAAACGCATACATCGGGGCGCAGGTGGCGAGATAGGTGCGGCTTGCCATGCGCACGCCGGGGTCGTCCGTGAACAGATTGACCCACACATGCGGGTAGATCGCGAGCAGTGTGCCCAGCAGGCCGACGACGCAAAAGGCAAGGGCACTGCCGATCCAGGCGATGCGCCGCGCACGGTCGATACGGCCGGCGCCGATGGCCATGCCGACGGCGGGCACCGAGGCGATGCCGACGGCGAAAGCCAATGTCGTCAGCATGAATTCGAGCCGCGCGCCGATGCCATAGCCGGCGAGCACCTCGGTGCCGTAATGCGCGAGCATATGCGTGAAGATCAGAAGGGTCAGCACGCCCTGCAACGGGTTGAAGCACGCGATAGCGCCGACCTTGAGAATGTCGAAGAACATGCCGCGCTGAATGCGGAAGCCCTTCAGCATCGGCCGTACCCGGGCGCGGCCGGAAAACACGTACCAGCCCATGACGCCGGTGCCGATGGAGAAGGCTGTCAGCGTCCCCGCTGCGACGCCCGCCATGCCGAATTGCGGGATCGGGCCGAGGCCGAGGCCGAGCGTGCCGCCGAGAACGATTTGCAGCGCTGCCGACGTGGTCTGCATGGCGGAGGGCATCTTCATATTGCCGGTGCCGCGCAGGATCGCCGCAAATGTATTCATCAGCCACGGAATGACGCCGCCGGCAAAGAAGATGGTGATGTAGCCGAGTGCCTGGCTCAGCACATTGCCGCGGCCGCCGAGAAGCTGCAGCAGCGTCGAGCCGAAGGTCAGCATGCCGATTGTGAAGGTGAGGCCGAAACAGGCGCCGATCAGCAGTGCGTGGCCGGCCAGCGTGTTGGCA
>JAEXHR010000300.1 GCA_023449855.1 Pseudomonadota bacterium
CGATACGACCGCGGGGATGATGAGAAGCGGCGTCATCGGACTTGCGATCACGGACGACGATCAGGTGCGCGGCGATCCGGGTTTCACACTTGTCCTCACCCCCCGCGCCAATGGCTTTCTCCGTCCGCCGCGGGTGAGGCGCATCGCCGCCAATGTGCTCGACGTCGAGCAAATTGAAGCGGTTGTCGAGGAGGAGGCCTATTTCGGTCGCCACTTGCCGGACCAGCTCTATAAGCTGCTGCGGGCTGGATGGTTGACAGAACCCGCATTGCAGGTCGCGCTCGATGGTGAACCGTGGCAGTCGGTCGACGATCTCGGCGACAGCCTGCCCGACGATCTGCACTATCAGTTTGTCGAGGCAAGCGGGCAGATCCTGTTCGGCAATGGCATCAACGGGTCGCTGCCGCCCCAGGATGCCGCGTTGACGGTGTTCTACAGCGTCTGCGGCGGAGCGCTGGGCAATGCGCAGGCCGGTCTCGGTTGGTCGCTGAGTGGCGCCAGCGGAACCTTCGGTCGCAATTCGCAAGCCTGCATCGGCGGCGCTGACCGGATGCTCGCGGCGGACATACAGGCCGAGGCGCGCCGTAGCCTCAGCATGCGGGTAACCTATATCACGCCCGGGGACCTGGAACAGGCGGCGCTGTCGCTTGACGGCCTTGACGTCACCCGCGCGCTTGAGCTCGCGCCTTTGTCCTGCGATGCCGTCGGGACCCGCACGCTTCTCGTCGCGGGCCGGTTCGATCCCGCGCTCGGCATCTCGGCGGCGCCGGAAAGGCCGCTCTGGCAGCGCGCCGTTCGCTCGCGTCTCGCGCCGGGCCTGCCCGCCGGCCAACGGCTCGCTGTCAACGCACCTCGCTACGTGCCCGTCCAAATTGTCGCTGAACTCTCCGTTCGCGCATCCGCCGATCCAGAGGTCGTGATTGCGAAGGCGCAGCAGCTTCTGGCGGAGACGTTCTTCAATCCGTCCGGCGTCTCCATCTGGAAGTTCGGCCGCGAGATCACGCCGCTTCTGGTTGCCGGCTGGCTTCGTAAGCTGGATCACGTGCTGGGCGTATCGAACGTCACACTCTATCGCGACGGTGCGGCCCAATCAGGCACGCTGACGCTTTCGACAACCGAACTGCCGCTCCTTGCATCCGGCAACGGCGACATTGCGGTGACACGCGCTGCGACGGGGGAGGCAGGATGAGCGCTCTCTCCGACAGGACCTACCGCTTCTCCTCTGCGGAACACTGGGATACGTGCCTGGCCTTCGGCTTCGATGCGCCTGATGGCGACGGCATGCGCTTCACCGAGCGTTTCGGTGTGGGTGCCGTTGGGATCGGTCCGCCTGTGTCGGTTTCCGCTGTTGCCGCCGACAGGCTGGGTGCTCCGGCCTGGCGCACACCGCTGAAGCCGTCGGGCGGCGAGCAAGGTCTCGCATGGCTGGGCGATTTCGACGAGGCCCAAGGTCCCTTTGCCATCGACCCGACGGTCCAGACGACATCGCGCCTACAGGTCGACCGGCACTGGATCTGGGCCTTCGGCACAGACCGCGTGGTTCGCTACGATCGCACGACATTGCAGAAGGATACCGTCGTTTCATTCGACCAGCTGGCGAGTGGAACGGATGGCGTCGTACTCGACATTGCCGCCGATGGCACCGACGGGGCCTGGGTGCTTGTCGCAGCCGGTGAACGGCAGATCATGGTGCACATTGATTGCCGCGGTTTCAGGTCGTCGCAGTGGCCATTGCCTTGCGAAATCGTCAAGGCTGCGGAAATCGCGGTTCTCGATAATGGCAGAACGCTCGTAGTGCTCTCAGCCTCCGATCAACGGTTGTTCCTGATCGGCACCGGCGACGGCCTGCTGGTCCGGGCGATTTCGCTGGGTGCCCTGGACCGCTGCTTGCGGGCTGGCCGCATCTCTAGCGATGGAAAGGCGCGGCTTGGCCTTTCCGGTAGTTCCACCAGGAACGGCGTGCCTCAATGGCAATTCTACCTCCTCGATCGGCAGGGCGAGATGATCGATGGGCCGATCGACAATCCCTTCGCATCGCCGAGGTCGGTAAGCCGGACTGAGATCGACGTCAGCGATTTTGCCGTCACGGGCAATCGCATTTGGTTTGCGACCAGTGCCGGTCTTTGGCGGCTGGATGCCGGGGACGCTGCGGGCGGCAAGGAGGCTCATGCGGCCCTATTGACGCCACTGCTCTACTCGCCTCCCGACGGTAGCGGGCGTGGCTGGATGCGTGCCGAAATAGATGTCGACCTGCCGGAGGGGACGACGATCGAGGTCTCGTTCGCTACGACCGGCGATCCGGCAATAGCAGGCCGGATCGAGATGCTCGCGGCGAACAACAGTCTGCCTCGAAGCGCCCGCCAGGAAGCGATCTGGTCGCTGCTGGTGCCCGATCCAGATCCGTCGCGGACATTCTCGGTTTCGGGCGGATCCGGCTTTGACGGCAAGGTGGATATTCCCTTGTTCGGCACGGACGACGCCTGGCTGGTGCTGAAGCTCCGCCTGGACGTGCCGCCCTTCGTCGCCTCGCCCACGCTTCGCACCATGCGCATTGCCTATGGCCGGAAATCCCTGATGCAATATCTGCCGGCGATCTTCTCGGATCCGAAGAACGACCCGGAAAAGCTGCTTCGGCGGCTGGTCGGCGTCGTCGAGACGACGAGCCAGGGCATCGACGCCAGGATTGCTTCGATCGGCAGCATGATCGATGCCGAAAATGCGCCAGCTCCATGGCTGGACTATCTGGGTAGCTGGCTCGACTTGCCATGGCATTCTGCGCTCGACGTGAGCA
>JAEXHR010000312.1 GCA_023449855.1 Pseudomonadota bacterium
ACTCGGCCCGTTCCGCAAGGGCGATCCCGCCGCTTGACCGCGGCTGCGGCTGCGGCGACATTCCCGGCGCAATGTCGGGAGGATTCCATGGTCGCGTATGACAACAACAACATTTTCGCCAAGATCCTGCGCGGCGAGCTGCCCTGCTACAAGGTCTATGAGAACGACCACGTTCTCGCCTTCCTCGACATCATGCCGCGCTCGCCCGGCCACACGCTGGTGATCCCGAAGGCTGCAGCACGCAACATTTTCGACATCCTCCCGGAAGACTACGCCCATGTGATCCGCGCCGCGCAAAAGATCGCCATCGCGGCAAAACAGGCGTTCAATGCGGACGGCATGCTGGTCGCACAGGCTTCAGAGACCGCCGGCGGCCAGGTCGTGTTTCACCTGCATATGCATGTGATGCCGCGCTTCGAAGGCGTCGCCATGCTGCCGGCGGCCAGCGTCAAGGAAGATCCGAAGGTGCTGGAACAGAATGCAGCAAAGCTGATCGCGGCGTTGAAGGCGCTGGGCTGAGGCCTCTCACTGTCATTGCGAGCGCAGCGAAGCAATCCAGAAAGCCAAGAACTGGATTGCTTCGTCGCTTCGCTCCTCGCAATGACGACGACCTACTCCGTCTGAAAATCCCCCGGCTGCGGCGGCGCCAGCGGTGTGAATTCGCAGCGGTCGGGCTTGATGTCCAGCAGCGGCGTCTCATCGAGGCAATCGAGCCCGCGCACCAGCACCACAGATCCCTCGATCCCCACCAGCTTCACCATGGACGTGCCGATCGGATTCGGCCGCACCGGCGTGCGCAGCGAGAAGATGCCGCGCGCGGTGCCGTCATTCTTCGGGCTCTGCAGCACGAGATCGCGGCGCGACAGATGCAGCCAGTACAGCACTTCGAGTGTCTTGTAGAGTTCGAGGTCCTTCAGCCCCGCCACCCATGGCTCGAAAATCTCGAGTCGGCACACCGGCCCGTCATGCCGGCCCTGCCGCGGCGTTTCCAACCGCGACGTCCAGGGCGTGCGGATGCGGCCGATATAGACGAGGCCCGCATGGTTCGGCTTCGGTGCCTCGACGACGACCTCGCCGGCGCGGATTTCACTTTCACGAACCATGCTGCATCCCTCGATCAATCCAGCGAGATGTTCATCGCCTTGATGACTTTCGACCACCGCGCGCGGTCCTCGTCAACGAATTGATTGATCTCGGCGACCGTCTTCGGCTTCAGCACCGGGAAGCCGATCTTCTCCAGCGACGCACGGAAGGCGGCATCGTTCAGCGCGCGGTCCATGCTGGCCATGACTTTTGTCACCACCTCGTCCGGCAGTTTCGACGAGCCGGCAAGACCGAACCAGACGCCGACCTGATAGTCGGGATAGCCGCTCTCGATCACGGTCGGCACATCCGGCAAATCGGGGCTGCGCTCCTTCGACGACACGCCGAGCGGACGCAGCAGACCGCCCTTCACCGGCGGCAACGCGGTGGAGAGCGTATCGAACATCACCTGGATGTTGCCCGACAAGAGATCGGTCAGCGCCGGCCCGGCGCCCTTATAGGGCACATGGGTCATCTCGACGCCGGCGATCTGCTTGAACATCTCGCCGGCAAGATGAATGGTGCCGCCCGTCCCTGCCGAGCCGAAATTGAGCTTGCCCGGATTGGCCTTCGCATAGGCGACGAATTCCTTCACCGTCTTCGCCGGCACCGACGGATGTACTTCCATCACCACAGGCAGATCGGTGACCACCGTCAGCATGCGCAGATCCTTCTGCGGATCGTAAGGCAGCTTCTTGTAGAGCAGCGGATTGAGCACCATGATCGATGCCGCCGTCACGAACAGCGTGTAGCCATCCGGCTCTGCACGCGACACCATCTCGGCGGCGATCGCGCCCTGCGCGCCCGGCTTGTTCTCCACCACCGTGGTCTGCTTCAAATCGCGGCCGAGATAATCGGCAACGAGACGCGCCAGCACATCGGTCGGCCCGCCCGCCGCATAGGGCACGACGAGCTTGATGGCGCGCACCGGATATTCCGCTGCATGGGCCAGCGGCGCGGTGATGGATGTTGCCGCAATGACAAGTGTGGATAGCAGAGCGGAGCGCAGGCGCGATGTCATGGTTTCTCCCGAGGCATTGTTGTTTTGCTTGCGGGAGATAGTAGCAGCCGTAGCGCGGATTAGCGAAGCGTAATCCGCCGCTCTTCGCCACCTGCAATCGGCCGGCGGATTACGCCTTCGGCTAATCCGCCCTGCGGCATTATCCCAACCAATACTTCCCGCCGACCATCATCAGCTCGCCGCACAACACACCCGCGAAGATCGAGCGCTTGAAACCGAGAAACACGAGCAGCCCGAACAGCACCGAGCCATAGCGCAGCGGCGCCGGCACAGTCGCGAGCGCACCGGGCGGCAGAACCAAAATCTGCGCGATCACGCCGGCAAGGATCGCCGTCGCCACCGCCCTCACCCACACCAGAATATCGGCTTCCTCGTCGAGGCCACCACCGAGCCACAGACCCAGCATGCGCCAGATCTCGTTGGGCAAAAATCCTGCGAGCACAAGAATGACCAGCGCATGCCAGTCGCCGATGAAGGTCTGCAGTTCGCTCACTTCCGCCTCCAGCGATGCACGTCGTAAGCGATGGTGCCGGCGGAGATGCCGGAGATGAGAATATCGACGCCGGTATTGAACCAGGACACGATCGGAAACAGCGCGAGGCCGAGCACCAGCGCGATCACATCCGGCAGCTTCTTGCAGTTGCGCGCCGTGGACAGAAGAAACGCCAGCGGCGTCAGCAGCAGGATCGCCGCGCCGAACAGCGGCGGCAGATTGGCGGCGAGATGGTAGCCGATCCATGTGGCGATCAGGCATGTGGCAACGAGGCCGCAGCCGAGCCCGTTGACGAAGGCAACGCGCCGTTCACGCGGCACCAGCGGCATCAGGCGAAAGCACTCGACCCACAACGTCACCGCGATGAAATGCGATGGCAGGATCAGTTGCCGCTTCTTCGTCTCGGGCGTCCGCAGCATCGGCAGCACCGACACCACCATGGGAAACAGGCGGATGCCACTCACGCCCACCGCGATCGCCGCCTGAATGACCGTGGCGCCGGAGCCAAGCGCCGCCAGCAGGATGATCTGCGCCGGACCGGCCCAGACCAGCAGCGTGCTCAGCAGCGCCCAGAACAGGCTGAAATGCGTGTCATGCGCCAGCGCGCCGATGCCGACATAGGTGGCGAACAAGACGGCAGTGAGAATCGTCGTGGCGACAGACCGCATGCCGTAGAGAAACGCCGGCGCGGTCCCCTGCCATCGCGATGAGTCCAGTGCAGGGAGTGCCACGTGCGACCTTCGATGTCTCAAGAGTTCGGCTGCATCGCAGGTGAACCCGTCACAGGTCAAGCGAGCCGTTTACCTTAACAAAGCATTGACAGCATGTCGCACTGTTCACAGCAATACCACCTCAGGTAGTTGTGAACGGTAACCTGGGGGGTCCCATGCTCGACCGACGCAAGAGTTTTCGCAGCCGTGTCTATTACGGCGCGCGCATCACATTCAACGAACGCCGCTCGACCATGGACTGCCTCATTCGAAACGTCTCCGAATACGGCGTTCGGGTCGAGCTCGACAATGCGGATGTGATTTCCGACGAGGTCGATCTGGTCATCAACCGCAAGGGCCTCGCCTATCGCGCGCGCATGATCTGGCGGCGCAACGGCCAGGCGGGCTTTGCATTCCGCAACAACAGGCACGTTCCCGTTCCGATGACCCTCGACTGGGCGCTACAATTGCGGGCCGTCGAGCGGGCCAACAAGACGCTGCGGCAGAGACTGGGACAGCTCAGCGACCGCTTCTGACCTCACGCGCCCCTGTTACGCAGCACGAGGCAGGCCTGCCCGGCCTTGTGGATCTGGCTGCAAAGGCCATTCGCCTCCTCGCGTGTGTCGGCGCCGATCCGCACCTGATAGAACGGTCGCGTGCCACGGCTGCGGAAGATCGAACGCAACAGGTTCGGATCGTGGTCGCCGACCACCGAGCGCAAGCGAACCATGGCGCGCGCATATTGCATCAAAGCGCGGTCGCGATTGAAGCCGGCAGAGAGCTGGACACCCCATGGCTTTGCCTCACCCAGCTTCACGCGCGCCTCGAGCTGCTGGACGAACGGATTGGGCGCCCGCTGCAGCAGCGCCATCAATTCGCGGCAACTCGACGTCTGCGGGCGCACCGGCGCCTTGCCGCCGCGCCCGGCTTCCTGCCAATCCTCCACCGTCGCGCCGGTGATGGCCGAGACATAGTTGCGCGTCTCGCCGGGCATAGTGCCTTTGCCGTCGAGCCATTCCTGCACCCGGCGCGGACCGGCATTGTAGGCCGCGGCAGCCAGGCCGAGATTGCCGAACTGGTCGCGCAGCTCACGCAGGAATTCTGCGGATTTCGGCAGCGCCTGCACGGGATCGAACGGATCCAGCAACCGCCGCTCGGCGGCCGTGCCGGGCATGAACTGCGCGATGCCCTGGGCACGCTGTCCATTGCGTGTCACCGGCCCCACCGCATCAGGCTGAAAGCGGCTTTCCTGCCAGATCACGCGGGCGAAGAATTCGAGCGGCAGATCGTTGGCCCGCGCGGCAGACTCGATCATCAGGCACATGGCTTCGCGAGCACTGGTGTCGCGCGCAGCGTCCGGCGCGGCCGGACGCATCGACACCATGCGATCGGCGCCCGGCTTGGCCAGTTCGCTGAGCGGCAGATCGTCGGCGCACGCCTGCCCTGCCAGCAGCATCGCGATGCACGTCATCGCTGCGGTGGTCCATCGCGTCATGCAAGGCCCTGCGCGAGTTCCGCGCCTTGATCGGTGATTTGCAACGGGCTAGCTATGAAACAAATAAGGCGGATACGGGAGCGAAAATCATGAGCGACATCCAGCACGAGGCCCCGGACCGCGCCGCGCAGGACGATGTGTCGATCCAGTACATGGCGCGCACCCGCGCCTATTACCGCGCCCTCGGCTACGACGCGCCCTATCGCTGGGCGCATAATGTGGATGCTCCGTTCCAGTCGCTGAAGAAGCCGCTCGCGCAATCGCGCGTGGCGCTCGTCACCACCGCGGCCCCCTTCGATCCCGCCAAGGGCGATCAGGGCCCCGGCGCGCTCTATAATGGCGGCGCCAAATTCTATCAGGTCTATGATGGCGACACGTCACAGACCCACGATCTGCGCATCTCCCACATTGCCTATGACCGCGTGCACACCAGGGCCGATGACAGCGGCACCTGGTTTCCGCTGCCCGCGCTGAAGCAGGCTGCCGCACAGGGCCGCATCGGCGACGTCGCACCGCGCTTCTTCGGCGCCCCCACCAATCGCAGCCACCGGGTCACCATCGAGACCGATGCCCCGGAGATCCTCGCCCGCGCGCAGGCCGATGGCATCGATGCCGCCGTGCTGGTGCCGAACTGCCCGGTCTGCCACCAGACCGTCAGTATCGTCGCGCGGCATCTGGAAGCGAACGGCATCCCCACCGTGGTGATGGGCTGCGCCAAGGACATCGTCGAGCATGTCGGCGTGCCGCGCTTCCTGTTCAGCGATTTCCCGCTCGGCAATTCCGCCGGCAAGCCGCACGATCCGGCCTCGCAAGCCCTGACGCTGGAGCTGGCGCTGCGCCTGCTGGAATCCGCAGTCGGGCCACAGACGACCATGCAGTCCCCACTTCGCTGGGCGCAGGATCCGGCCTGGAAGAACGACTATAACAATGTCGCTTTGCTCAGCGCCGACGAACTCGCCCGCCGCCGTGCCGAATTCGACAAGCAGAAAGAGATCGCCAAAGGACTGACAAGGGGCTGAAGGATACCGCAGCGTGAATTATGGCCGGCTTTCGGCGACCGGCCTTAAGCTTGATTTACGTTAACTTCGCCCGGCCGCAGCCAGAGCCTTCCCCGCGGGATGGAACCGCGTAGAGTCCGCCCGTCTCAAACGGGGATTTCAGGACATGGACGACCGTCGCAAACAGCCGCGCGACAAGGTGACCTTGGGTGCCACAGCATCGAAGGATCAGAAGGCCAAGGAATGCGTCGTCCGCGACATGTCAGAGGACGGCGCGCGGGTCGAATTCCCGTTCGGCCATCGGCCCATCAAGGATCAGATGTCGCTGACCATCGAGCGCGACGGGCGTCCGGTATCCGCGGACATCATCTGGTCGCGAGGCAATGTGGTCGGCGTATCGTTCAACGATGCGCGCAGCGAAGAAGCATCCGATCTCGACGCGCGCGTCCGCAAGAGCGAGGCGAAGAAGCGCGAACTTCAGATGGAAATCCAGCGGCTGCTGGGGAAGTAATCGGTGCTCGCGCCGCACACTCTCCCCTCATCCTGAGGGGCCGCGTAGCGGCGTCTCCCAGCAAATGGCGCAGCCATTTGCAAGGGATGGCCACGCACTCCGAGCCAAGCCATATCATGGTTCGAGACGGCGCTGTCAGCGGCGCAATTGCGCCGCCAGGCCTCCTCACCATGAGGGACCGGGACAAACAAAAGGCCGGTGATCGCTCACCGGCCTTTTGCATTTCAATCTCGTAAAAGCCTTACGCCTTCACCAGCCCCTTCGCAGGCCCCGAGCCCTTGCCGGGCTTCGGCTTCTTCGCGGCGCCGCGCTTGGCGGGCAGTTTTTCCGGCTTCGGCGTCACCGGGCCATCGACGAATTCAAAGCCGATGCTCTCCTGCTCCACGCCGAGCACTTCCTCGCCCTTCTTCAGGACGACGCGAACATGGCCGCCGTTCTTCAGCTCACCGAACAGCAGCTCTTCGGCAAGCGGCTTCTTGATGTGCTCCTGGATCACGCGGCCCATCGGGCGCGCACCCATCTGCTCGTCATAGCCGTGCTGGATCAGCCAGGCCTTGGCGGGCTCGGACAGTTCGATGGTGACGTCGCGGTCCGCCAGCTGGGCTTCCAGCTGCAGCACGAACTTCTCCACCACCATGCCGATGACGTCGGAATTCAGATGGCCGAACGACACGATGGCGTCGAGACGGTTGCGGAATTCCGGCGCGAACTGGCGGTTGATCGCCTCATGGTCGTCGCCTTCCCGCTTGCTGCGGGTGAAGCCGAAGGCCTGACGGGCGAGATCCGCCGCACCGGCATTGGTCGTCATGATCAGGATGACGTTGCGGAAATTGACCTGCTTGCCGTTGTGATCGGTCAGCCGGCCGTGATCCATCACCTGCAGCAGCACGTTGTAGAGATCCGGATGCGCCTTCTCGATTTCGTCGAGCAGCACCACGCAATGCGGATGCTGGTCCACGCCATCGGTGAGCAGACCACCCTGATCGAAGCCGACATAACCGGGA
>JAEXHR010000354.1 GCA_023449855.1 Pseudomonadota bacterium
CCCTCATGTATAAATTTCTTGCGCCCGTCATGGGCATCGTCGAACTGCCTTTTTCCTTCCTGCAGAAGGTTCTTGGCCACCGGCGGATTGCGTGGGTGTTTCTGACACCCAACCTGATCCTGTTTGCGATCTTCGCCTTCCTGCCGATCCTGCTGAACATGGCCTATTCCGTGACAGGCAGCGAACACATACTGCTTTCCGAGCGCCCTTCGGTGGGCGGCGAAAACTTTTCGGTCCTTCTTTCCTGTCAGAACTATCTTGATCCCAATTCCTGTGCACGCGACCTGTTCTGGCGCTCCGTCTGGAACACGCTGTTTTTCGTCGTGCTGCAGGTCGGTTTCATGGTCGGCTTTTCGCTGATCACGGCCATCGTGCTCAACCGCGATATCAGGGCGCGCGGCTTTTTCCGTGCGGTGTTCTTCTTCCCTGTTTTGCTGTCGCCTGTCGTCGTGGCCTTGATCTGGAAGTGGATTCTCCAGCGTTTCGGCGTTCTTAATGCGGCGATGGAAGGCCTCGGCCTCGGTTCGGTGGACTGGCTGCTCGAAGCCAATCTTGCCTTCGGCTGGTCCGTTTTCCTGTCGGTCTGGGCGCATATGGGCTTCTATACGCTCATTCTCCTCGCCGGCCTTCAGGCGATCCCGCGCGATGTCTACGAGGCGGCCCAGCTGGACAAGGCAAGCCCATGGCGCATCTTCCGGCGCATCACCCTGCCGCTGCTTGCGCCCACCATGCTCGTCGTCCTCGTCCTGTCGGTCATCAAGGGCGTGCAGACTTTCGATGAAGTCTTTGCCTTTACCGGCGGTGGCCCGGGTTCGGCGACGACCTTCATCATTCAATTCATCTATCAGACCGGCTTTGCCGGGACGCCCCGGAATTTCGGACTTGCGGCCGCCGCTTCGCTGCTGCTCGCCGTCGTCCTCGTGGTGCTGACCGCGCTGCAATTCCGGGCAAACAGGAGCAAGGTCGATGGCTAGGATTGGCGCATTTCTGACCCGTACCCGCGGCCGTAATGGCAAGCTGCACTGGACGGACTGGCTGTCCTACGCCTATCTCGGCGTGGCCGTGCTGATGATGTTCGGTCCTGTCGTCTGGCTGGTGCTCTCTTCGTTCAAGACGGAAGCCGATCTCCAGCGGTTCCCGCCTCGGCTTCTGCCCTATAGCCAGGAAACCGTGGTGGTAGACGGGCAGCCAAATCCGCTGCCGGCCTATGTGGATAAAGACGGCCGCAAGTTCGGTATGGTTCGCCGCATCGGTCTCGTTGCGCAGGTGGTTGATCCGGCCAAACCGAGCGAAGTCTTGAAGATGCAGTTCAACGAGCTGAAGCCGGCTGAAAAGGTGGCCCTGGCGACGGAGAACTACACGGAGCTCTTCCAGCGCTTCAATTTCCCGCTTTATTTCTGGAACTCGACCTTCATCACGGTGACATCGACCATCATCATGCTGATCGTCAATTCCATGGCCGCCTTCGCGCTCTCGAAATATCAGTTCAAGGGCAGGGGCGCCGTGCTGGCGCTGGTGGTCGGTACGCTGATGATCCCGCAGACCGTCGTGCTTGTGCCGCTGTTCCTCATCACCAGCCAACTCGGTTTGATCAACAGTCTCTGGGGCGTCATCATTCCCGGCGCGGCGACACCCACGGGCGTGTTCCTGCTGCGGCAATACATGCTGACGATACCGGACGAGATCCTCGATGCGGCGCGCATGGACAAGGCCAGCGAGTGGAAAATCTACTGGCGCATCATCCTGCCGCTTTCAGCCCCGGCGCTCGCGGTTCTCGCGATCCTTGCGATCATGTGGCGCTGGAACGATTTCCTCTGGCCGCTCATCGTGCTGACCCGCAACGACAACTTCACGCTGCAGCTGGCGCTCAACTCCTTCCAGGGCGAGATGACGACGGAATGGAGCAATCTTCTGGCCATGACCGTGCTGACGCTTGCGCCCATCGCGCTGGTCTTCATGTTCCTGCAAAAATATATCGCCACCGGCATTGCGTCCACGGGCGGCAAATAATCCTCAGGGAGGAAATACGACAATGGCAAGTATAGAGCTTCGTCAGGTCAAAAAGACATATGGCGCCCTCGATGTGATCAAAGGCGTCGATCTCGATATCAAGCACGGCGAATTCTGCGTGTTCGTCGGCCCTTCCGGCTGTGGCAAGTCCACCCTGCTGCGCATGATCTCGGGCCTCGAAGAGTTGAGCGGTGGTGACATCGTCATCGGCGGCGATGTGGTCAATACGGTGCCGGCTGCGGACCGCGGCCTTGCCATGGTATTCCAGTCCTACGCGCTTTATCCGCATATGACGGTCCGCGAAAACCTCTCTTTCGGTCTTGAGAATATCGGCACGCCGAAGAAGGAAATCGCCGAAAAGATCGCACAGGTCGCCAAGATGCTGCAGATCGATCAGCTTCTCGAGCGTCGCCCCAAGGATCTGTCGGGCGGTCAGCGCCAGCGCGTTGCCATCGGCCGCGCCGTCGTGCGGGAACCTCGCGTGTTCCTCTTCGACGAGCCCCTTTCCAACCTCGATGCGGAACTGCGCGTCGATATGCGCGGTGAGATTTCCAGTCTGCATCGGCGGCTCGGCAACACCATGATCTACGTCACGCATGATCAGGTGGAGGCCATGACCATGGCTGACAAGATTGCCGTTCTACGCGCTGGCAAGCTTGAACAGTTCGGCGTGCCACTCGATCTCTACAACCGCCCGGCCAATCTCTTCGTGGCGGGCTTTATCGGCTCGCCGAAGATGAATTTCTTTGTTGGCGAAGTGACTTCGGACGCGACACCTGCGCTTAAAATCGCGACGGGCGAGACTATCCCGCTGCCGCAGACCGGCTTTGCCTATAAGCCCGGCCAGAAAGTGACGCTTGGCATTCGCCCCAACCATGTGGAGCCGGGTGAAGGCGGAGCGTTGACGATGTCGGTTCGCACAGCGGAACAGCTGGGCGGCGAGTCCTATCTATACGGTAATCTCGGTGACGGCACTCCCGTAACGCTGCATCTTTCCGGCCAGACCTCGACATCGGCGGGCGAAGTCATCCGCCTGTCGGCGCCACTTCAACATGTCCATCTTTTCGACACGACGAGCGGGCTGACGCTCCGGCAGGACTGACAGCCTTAGGCACCACCCGCAACGTAGGACCAATGACATGACCGATAAAAAACTCCGTTCCGACCGCTGGTTCGCACCCGATGACCTGCGCAGCTTCGGCCACCGCTCGCGCATGATGCAGCTGGGTTATGCGGAGGAGGATTTTATCGGCAAACCCGTCATCGGCATCCTCAACACCTGGTCGGAGCTGAACACCTGTCACTCGCATTTCCCAGAGCGCGTGCAGGATGTGAAACGCGGTGTGCTGCAGGCCGGCGGCTTCCCCGTGGAGATGCCGTCGCTTTCGGTCGATGAGAGTTTCACCAAGCCGACATCGATGCTTTATCGCAATATGCTGGCCATGGAGACGGAAGAAATGATCCGCTCGCATCCGCTCGATGGCGTGGTGCTGATGGGCGGTTGCGACAAGACGACGCCTGGCCTCGTCATGGGGGCAATCTCGGCCGGTGTGCCGATGATCTACCTGCCCGCCGGCCCGATGTTGAGCGGAAATTATGCTGGCAAGGTGCTGGGCTCGGGTTCGGACGCGTGGAAATATTGGGATGAGCGCCGCGCAGGCAATGTCACGGACGAGGAGTGGCGTGGCGTGCAGGGCGGCATCGCCCGTTCTGCCGGTGTGTGCATGACGATGGGCACGGCCTCGACCATGACGGCCATTGCCGATGCGCTCGGCATCACCCTGCCGGGAGCCTCCTCCATTCCGGCGGTCGATTCCGAACATCAGCGCATGTCCGCCGCCTGCGGCCGCCGCATCGTCGAGATGGTGTCGGAAGACCTGACACCAAACCAGATACTGACAGCGGCAGCGTTCCGCAACGCCGCCATCGTCGCCATGGCGACGGGTTGTTCCACCAATGCCGTTGTGCACCTCATCGCCATGGCGCGCCGGGCCGGTGTGCCGATGACGCTGGACGAGCTGGACGAGCTTGGCCGTGTTACACCGCTGATCGCCAATGTCCGCCCTTCCGGCAAGGACTATCTGATGCAGGACTTCTTTTACGCCGGTGGCCTGAGGGCGCTGATGAAGCAGCTGGAAAGTCGTCTCGACTGTTCCGTGCTGACCGTGACCGGCCGCAGCATGGGCGAAAACCTCGAGGGTGCAAAAGTCTACAATGACGACGTGATCCGCTCGCTCGATAACCCCGTTTATGCGGAAGGCTCGCTTGCGGTGCTGCGTGGCAATCTCTGCCCTGACGGGGCCGTCATCAAACCTGCCGCCTGCGATCCGAAACTGCACATTCATCAGGGTCCAGCGCTGGTGTTTGACAGCTATCCGGAAATGAAAGCCGCCATCGACGATGAAAATCTCGATGTGACGCCCGATCATGTGCTGGTGCTGCGCAATGCCGGTCCGCTGGGCGGTCCCGGTTTTCCGGAATGGGGCATGTTGCCAATCCCGAAGGCGCTGATCAAAAAGGGCCATCGCGACATGCTGCGCATTTCCGATGCGCGCATGTCCGGCACCTCCTATGGTGCGTGCGTGCTGCATGTCGCACCGGAAAGCTTCGTTGGCGGTCCCTTGGCGCTTCTGAAAACCGGCGATATCGTCCGCCTCGATTTGCCGCAGCGACGTCTCGACATGCTTGTCAGCGAAGAGGAAATCGCAGAGCGCCGGGCGGCGTGGCAGGCGCCTGCGCCGCGTTATGAACGCGGCTATGGCTATCTCTTTTCGAAACACGTCACGCAGGCCGATCAGGGTTGCGACTTCGACTTCCTGCAGACGGATTTTGGCCGTTCCGCCGGCGAACCGGATATTTTCTAAGAGGCGCCATCATGTTGAAGCGATTGCTCATAACCGGTGCCGGCGGCAAGCTGGGCAGCATGCTGCGCGGAAGGCTTTGCCATGTTGCCGAAACCATTCGCCTGTCCGACGTCGTTGATCTCGGTTCGCCAGCGCCCCATGAAGAGCTCGTCCACTGCGCGCTGGAGGACGAGCAGGCAGTTTACGATCTGGTCAAGGGTTGTGACGGCATCGTTCATCTCGGCGGCATTTCCGTCGAGAGGGCGTTTGATCCCATCGAGGCTGCCAATCTGCGTGGTGTTTACAATCTTTACGAGGCGGCCAGGGCACACGGCAATCCCCGCATCCTTTTCGCCTCCAGCAACCACACGATCGGTTATTATCCGCAGGGCCAGCAGCTTAGCCCAGACACGCCATTTCTGCCTGATGGCCTCTATGGGGTTTCGAAGATCTTTGGCGAGGCCATGGCAAGCCTCTACTATTCCAAATTCGGACAGGAGACGGCCATCGTGCGCATCGGCTCCTGTGACGAGAAACCTACGAACTGGCGCATGTTATCGACCTGGCTCAGCTACGGTGACTTCGTCTCTCTGATAGAGGCGACCTTCCGCGTGCCAAAACTCGGCTGCCCGGTCATCTGGGGCGTTTCGGCCAATGACGATAGCTGGTGGGACAATTCCCATGTCGATTTTCTCGGTTGGCAGCGGCGCGAGAATGCCGCGCGCTACCGGGCCGATATCGAGCGCGACGTCCCGCGCGCCGATTCCGAGGCTGCGATCGCAAAATATCAGGGCGGCATTTTTATCGATGAGCCCATTCACAGGACTTGAAACACATCCATCCGCCCATTGCGAGGAGACTGACATGAATAATGAAACACGCGAAAAACTGCTGACGATTTCCGTGGCCACGCTGGCGACAGCGCTTTACAAGCGCGGCCTGCGCAACCAGGTCATCCAGGGCGTTCGCCCGCTGGGCTACAAGGGCAAGAACATGGTGGGTCCGGCCTTCACCCTGCGCTACATGCCGGCCCGAGAGGATCGCAACCAGCTCGTGGAATTCCGCAATCCCGCCCATCCGCAGCGCGTCGCGATCGAAACCTGCCCTCCCGGCCATGTGCTTGTCATGGACAGCCGCAAGGATGCCTCTGCCGCCTCGGCCGGCGATATTCTGGTCACGCGTCTGATGGTTCGCGGCGGTGCGGGCATTGTTTCCGATGGCGGTTTCCGGGATGCGGCCACCATTGCCGAGCTGGATATTCCGGCCTACCACACCCGGCCTTCCAGCCCGACCAATCTCACCAAGCACGAGGCGATCGAGATCAACGGTCCGATCGGCTGCGGGGACGCGCCGGTTTTCCCGGGTGACATCATCGTCGGCGATGCGGATTGCGTCATCGTCATCCCCGCCGGCATTGCCGATGAAGTAGCAACGGAAGCGGTGGAAATGACGGCTTACGAAGATTTCGTGGTGGAGCAGGTCAAGGCGGGCCAGACGATCATCGGGCTTTACCCCTGCACCAAGGAAGAACACCAGGTCGCCTTTGCCGAATGGCGCAAGCAGCACGGACGCTGATTGTCCTCAAGGGTAGTTGTAATGACGGGCGTCCCTTGCGGTGACGCCCGTTTCTTTTTCCGGTCTCATCAGCCTCTTCGATATTCGCGGCGTCAGAGGACAGGGCCGCTCAGACGTCCAGATAAGACAGGATGGCTGAGGCGACGCTGGACGAATCCTGCGCCGTCGTCGATGGGTCGACTGATCCGCCTGTATTGCCCGTATTGCCTTGCGAAGACGTCGCCTCGGTGGTCGAGAGGAAGGAAGCAATCTCCTGCACGGAGCTGTTTGCGGGCTTGCTGCTATTCAACGCCGTAACCTGCGACGATGTCATGGCGGCAATCTGGCCCGGCGTGAAAGCCGCGGCCTGGGAGGCCGTCAGACCGGCGAGGGTGCTGGTGCTCAGTCCCGGGATCGCGCTTGAACTCAAGCTGATGATCTGTTCGGCGGAAAATCTCGTGAGGTCGTCTGCGCCAAGCGCGGCTGCCTGCCTTGCACTGAGGGCGTTGACCTGGGATGTCGACAATGCACCGATTTGTGTGGCGTTCATTGCCTCCACCTGGCCGTAGCTCAGCGAAGCCACCTGGCCCGTCGTCAGCGCGGTTATCGACTCTGGAGACAGGGAGGCGACGACGGTAGTGGACAAACCCCTGATGGCCGTTGAACTGATTGCAGCAAGTTCGCCGGTGGAGAAGGTTGCCATATCCTCCACCGTCAGCCCGGCCAGCCCAGATGAGCTCAATGCGGCGATCTGGCTGCTGGAAAGGGCGTCGATCCTGTCCTTGCCAAGGGCATCGACCTGCTCGCTGGTCAATCCGGAGATGCCTGCCGTACTGAGGGCCGCAATCTCTGCCGTGGAAAGTGTGGCGATATAGTTCGCAGACAGTCCCTTTATCGCACCCGCACCAATAGCTGCGAGTTCCTCCGGCGAGAAGGTCTCCAGCATGTCCGTAGACAGCCCCTGCAGGGCATCCGAATTCAACGCCGCTATCTGACGGGTCGATAGTGCTTGAACCTGTTCGATGCTCAGGGCGCCCGCCTGCGTGCTGCCAAGGCCCGCGACGGCCTTGGCGTCCAAAGCGGCGATCTGGCCTGTCGTCAGCGCGGCAATGCCGGCCGCGTTGAGTGCCGCCATCTGCCTGGAGGTGAGGGCACCGACCTGCGCATTGGTGAGGCCGTTCAACTGTCCGGTGCCGAGGGCGGCGATCTGGTCGGTGGTGAGGCCCGATACCGCCGCCGTGCCGAGGGCCGCGATCTGCGCCGTCGTCAGGGACGCGATGGTCGATGCCGACAGGCCCGAGATCGCACTTGACCCGATTGCGGCCATTTCGGCGGTGGTGAAGATATCAAGATCATCGGCGCTGAGGGCCGCGATCTGTTTCGAACTCAGGGCGGCGATCTGGACACTGGTCAGGGCTTCGACCTGACTGGTGCTCAAGGCCGCAATCTGATCCGTGGTGAGGCCCGCCACGCCCACTGTGCTGAGAGCGGCTATCTGGGCCGACGAAAGCGAGGCGATGCCGGAAACGCTGAGTGCCGTAACCTGTTTGGAGGTGAGGGCGCCGATCTGCGCATTGGTGAGGGCATCCACCTGATCGGTGCCGAGGGCGGCGATCTGGTCGGTGGTGAGGCCCGATACCGCCGCCGTGCCGAGGGCCGCGATCTGCGCCGTCGTCAGGGAAGCGATTGTCGATGCCGACAGGCCGGAGATCGCAGCGGAGCCGATTGCGGCCATTTCGGCGGTGGTGAAGATAGCGAGATCATCGGCGCTGAGAGCCCCAATCTGCTTTGCACCGAAAGCTGCGATCTGGGCACTCGTCAGCGCCTCGACCTGCTTGGTGCTGAGAGCCGCGATCTGATCCGTAGTGAGGCCTGCCACGCCCGCGACGCCGATCGAGGCAATCTGAGCCCCTGAAAGCGCGGCGATGTCCGCCACATCAAGTGCCGCCACCTGCCTGGAGGTGAGGGCGCTGATCTGGGCATTGGTGAGAACGCTGACCTGATCGCTTGTGAGTGCAGCGATCTGTCCGGTGCCCAGCCCGCTGATACCGGCCGAACTCAGCGCCGCGATCTGGGCTGTGGTCAGCGATGCCACGGTATCCCTTGAGAGGCCCGCAACCGCGTTCGAACTGAGTGCGGCAATATCCCCTGTCGAGAAAGTCGCAATGTCGTCGGTGCCCAGAGCGGCGATCTGTTTTGCGCTGAGAGTCGCGACCTGGCCGCTGGTCATCGCTGCGACCTGATCGGTACTGAGGGCTGCGATCTGATCGATGGTGAGACCGGCCGCGCCCGCCGCGCTGAGGGCGGCAATCTGGCCTGTCGAAAGCGCGGTGATGTCAGTCACATCAAGTGCCGCAACCTGCCTGGAGGTGAGGGCGGCGATCTGTGTATTGGTGAGGACGTTGAGTTGATCGCCCGTCAAGGCCGCGATCTGCCCCGTGGTCAGCCCACTGATACCTGCCATGCTCAGCGCGGTGATCTGGGCTGTCGTCAGCGATGCTATGGTGTCCTTCGACAGGCCCGCGATTGCGCTCGAACCGAGTGCGGCCATGTCTCTCGCCGAAAAGGTTGCGATGTCGTCCGTGCTCAGGACGGCGACCTGCGTCGAGCTGAGAGCGCCGACCTGGGTGGTGGTCAATGCCTCGACCTGAGCCGTTGTCAGGGCCACGATCTGCCCGGTGCTGAGCGCTGCGATGCTTTTCACATTCAGTGCGGCGATCTGAGCTGTCGCCAGCGACGCGATGGTATCCGCGGACAGGCCCGCAATCGCATCCGAACTGATTGCGGCAATATCCTTGGTCGAGAACGTTGCGATGTCGTCCGTGCTCAAGGCCGCGATCTGTTTTGAGGTGAGCGCGCTGATCTGGGTGGAGGTCAATGCCTCGACTTGGGCGGTGGTCGAGGCCGCGATCTGCGCGGTGCTCAGCGCATTGATGCTTTGCGCGTTCAGAGCCGCAATCTGGGCCGTCGTCAGGGAGGCCAGGGCCTCCGCCGACAATCCCGCGATCGCGTTCGCACTGATCGCGGCAATATCCTTGGTGGTGAATTTCGCGAGATCTTCCGTTCCCAGTTCGGCAATATGCATGGAGCTGAAATTGAGGATCTGCGCACTCGTCAGGGCTTCAACCTGGGCGGTGCTGAATGTCGCCAGTTGCTGTCTGCTCAGCCCTGAAATACCCGAGGCGCTCAGGCTGGAAATCTGTGCGATTGAAAGAGCGGCCACGGCGTCGGTGGTGAGCGCCCCAATTTGCGCCGAGTTCAACATTGCCATCTGCCTGCTCGACAGCCTGGAAATCTGCTCGGTGGTGAGCGCTGCGATCTGGCTGGTTGAAAGTCCTGCCATGCTTGACGTGTTTATTGCCGCAATCTGGGCCACGGAAAGCGATGCGATGTTGCTGGCGCCCATCGCCGCAATCTGCCCCGAGCTGAGGGCCGCGATCTGGGCTGTGGTCAAGGCGGAAAACTGATCGGCGCGCAGGATTGCGATCTGGTCCGAGGTCAGGCCCTTGATGCCTACTGCACTCAAGACGGCGGTCTGGCTGGTGGACAAGGCAGCGACATCGTTCCCCAGAGCCGCGACCTGCGTCAAACTCAACGCCTTGATCTGCGCGGTAGACAAAAGGCTGACCTGGGCGCTGCTCAAGGCTTCGACCTGGTCGGCCGTCAGGCCCGCAATCGCGCTGGCGCCGAAGGCGGCGATTTGAGCGGCGGTCAGCGCTGCGATGACATCCGTGCTCAGGCCCGACATGGCCTTGCCGGTAATTGCGGCGAGATCGGAGCTTGAGAATGTCGCGATATCCTCCACGCTCAGGGCAGCGAGTTGCGTTGAACTCAGTGATTTCACCTGCGTCGGGGAGAGGGCCGCGACCTGATTGGTGCTCAGGGCTTCGATCTGATCGTCTGTCAGGCTAGCGATCGCGCCGGTTGCCAGGGCTGCGATCTGAGCGGTGGTCAGCGCGGCGATTGCGCCCGTGCTCAGGCCCGATATCGCCTTGCCGGCAATAGCCGCGATATCGGCGGTTGAGAATGTCGCTATGTCGCCCGGGCTGAGGGCAGCAATTTGAGCCGAGTTCAGCAGCTTCACCTGTGCGGCGGAGAAGGCCTCGATCTGTTGTGTGCTAAAAGCCTCCATCTGATCGGCCGTCAGACTTGCGATCACGGCGGTGCTCAAGGCAGCAATGTGAGTGGCCGACAGGGCCTCGACCTGACCTGCGTTCAAGGCCTGGAACTGTGTTGCACTGAGGGCGCTCAGCTGGGCCGTCGTCAGGGCTGCGATCTGATCGAGGGTCAGTGTGCTGATCGCTTCCGTGTTCAGGCGAGGCATGGCCAGGCGCGTGATTGCGGCGATATCGGCGGTGGAGAATGTTGCGATATCCTCCGCGCTCAGGACTGCGAGTTGCGATGCATTCAGCGACCGTACCTGTTCCGGGGTCAGGGCTTCGACCTGGCTGGTGCTCAAGGCCGCGATATGGGTCGTTTTGAGTGCCGCAATCTGCGCCGTCGTCAAGGCAGCGATCTGGGCAGTACTCAGAGCCTCGATCTGCTCGGTCGTCAGGCCTGCGATCGCGCTTGCATTAAGGGCGGCGACGCGATCCGCAGTCAGTTCTGCGATTGCCTCGATGCTCAGGCCCGTTATGGCCTTGCCGGTAATAGCGGCTATGTCGGCCGTGGAGAAGGTGGCGATATCGTCTGTGCCGAGGGCGGCGAGCTGAAGCGCGCTCAACACCTTCACCTGAACCGGGGTCAGGGCTTCGCCCTGCTGCGGGCTCAGGATCGCGATCTGTTCTGTCGTGAGGCTTGCGATCGCGCTGATGCTCAGCGCCGCGATCTGATCCGGGGTAAGTCCTGCGATCACTTCAGTGCTCAGGCCCGTTATGGCTTTCGCCGTGATCGCCGCCATGTCCGCGGTCGAGAATGTTGCGATATCCTCCGCGCTGAGCGCAGCAAGTTGCACTGAGCTCAGAACACGTACCTGGGACGAGGTCAATGCCTCCGCCTGATCCGTCGTCAGGGCATGAAACTGCGTGGCAGTCAGCGCGGAAACCTGGCTCGCACTCAGGCTTTTGATGGCGTATTGATCGAGAATGCTGAGTTGGTCGAGTGTCAAGCCGACGATGGCGCCCTGGGAAATGGCGTTCAGCTGCTGGGAGTTGAGGACTTTGACATCCTCCACATCCAGTGCCGCGATCTGATCAGAGGAGAGCGCCTTGATCTGCGTTGTGGAGAGCGACGCGACGTCCTCGGTTGTCCAGGCAGCGACCGCCTCTGTCGAAAGATATCTGATCTGATTGACATTCAGGGAAGAAATGATCGACGTCATGTCTGGAAAATCCTAAAGCCCAAGCCTCGACAGATGGTTTACCCGCCCCAGGCCCCCCGCAAGGGCATCGGTTACATAGGTCGACCATTTTTCAGATGTTGAGTACGCAAGCGGGCTTGCCTGAACCTTAAGTTGCGCTTCGGCCGGTCGCCTTTGCGATATTGCTCTTCAGAGCAGCAAGGTTTGGATACCGGCCGATAAACCCGTCAACAAGGAAATGCGTAATCCGTCTCAGACAGGTGAGTGCAGAAATGCCGGCATGGAGCCGCCCTCTGATCGTCTGGCGAGATAGAGGCGTGCGGTGTCGAGCGCTTCGCGGATGGTCGCATCCATGTCGAGATAACGGTAGGTGCCGAGCCGTCCAACGAAGGTGACCGACGCTTCCCGTTCGGCCCGCGCCACATAATCGGCAAGCTGTTCTTTGTCCTCGACCAGCCGGATGGGATAATAGGGAATGTCCTGCGGGCCGCATTCGCGGGAGAACTCCCGGTAGCAGACGGAACCGGCATGGTCTTCCCATGGAGAAAAATGCTTGTGTTCGGTGATGCGGGTAAAGGGCACCGACACATCACCGTAATTCATCACCGCGCAGCCCTGGTAATCGCCGTCATAGGTGAACCGTTCGAAATCGAGGGTCCGGTATGCCAGACGGCCAAATTCGAAGTCGAAATAGCCGTCAAGTGGACCGGAGTAGAAGACATGGGCGGAGGCTGGCGCTTCGGCGCGATCAAAACGCGTGCCGAGCTTTACCGTGATGTTGGGGTGATCGAGGATGCGCTCGATCATCTCCGCATAACCGTTTTCAGGCATGCCCTGATATTTATGGAAGAAGTAGTTGTCGTCGTAATTGAAGCGCACTGGCAGGCGTTTCAGGATAGAGGCTGGCAGTTCCGTCGGCGAGCAGCCCCATTGTTTCTCGGTATATCCCTTGAAGAAGGCTTCATAGAGATCGCGGCCGACGAAGCGCAGCGCCTGCTCCTCGAAGGTCTGTGGATCGGTGATCGACTTGTCGGCCTTTTCCTCGATGAAGCGTCGCGCTTCATCGGGCCGGAAATTCTTGCCGAAGAACTGGTTGATCGTGTGCAGGTTGACGGGAAGGGAGTATACCTGCTCACCACTCGTCGTTTTCACGCGGTTCTTATAGGGCATGAAGGTCTGGAAGCTGTTGACGTATTCCCAGACTTCCCTGTCGTCGGTATGGAAAATATGCGGGCCGTAAACATGCACCATGACGCCGGTTTCGTCGTCGCGTTCGGTGTAGCAATTGCCGGCAATGTGATCGCGGGCATCGAGGATGTCGACCCTATGGCCCGCCAGTGCAAGCTCACGGCCAATGACTGCGCCGGAAAGCCCGGCACCCACAATGACAATTCTTTCGTCCGCGATCATTGCTAAGTCAGTCCTGTTCATCCATCGCCTTGCGGGCGGTCAAGATTTGCCGGGAGGCGCCGCACGGCGCTTGTCCTCGCCGGCGCCGTTCGATCCCCCGCTCAATTGTCCGGTTTCTGCCAGAGGCGGCGGTCATAGGGGATCGGCGCATAGTCGTGCCATTGCCTCAGCTTCTTCAGGTAGCGCTCGCGGTAACTCTGTTCGTCCTCGAACTCGATGTTTTCCTGCAGCGCCTCTGCACCTGCTTCGTAATAAATATCGAGATTGCTGAGGTCGGGCACAGGGGTCTCCCCGCGCTCGCATTCACCCTGCATTTGCCAGAAAAGTTCTTCGAGACGCCGCGCCAGGGCGGGAATATCGCGCAGCACGCTGGTGTCGCGCTGCCGGGCGATCGATTCCCTGACCTCCAGAAGGCTTTTGCGGTCGCGTTCGAAACCGATGGCGCGGGCGACATAATCTTCCGGTGAGGAGCAGATCATCTCCGGCACGCCCGCCGCGGTGACGATGCTGCCGCAGAAGCGTGCGGCAAAGGTCTTGCCAGACATGGTGAGAACCGGCAGGCCTGAGGTTATCGCATCCGATGCCGTGGAATGCGCGCCATAGGGGAACGTGTCGAGAAACAGATCGGCAAGGCCGATGCGCGCAATATGCTGCGGGTTCTGGGCCTTCGGCGCGAAGATGAGCCTGTCGGACGCGACGCCGCTCTTTTCCGCAAGGTCTCGCAGGCGTTGATTGACGTCGTCATCACCCGCCAGCAGCCACAACAGGCTGCCGGGCGTCTCCGACAGTATCGTCATCCAGCGGGCGAAGCAGTTTTCCGTGATCTTCTGCATGCCGTTGAAGCTGGCATAAACGAAGGCATCCTCCGGCAATCCGACCTCTGCCCGGGTCGGCCGGGGGGCGATGGACCGCTTCCGGTCGAGCGGCTGGTCGCAGGCGATGCGGAGCACCTTCTCGGAATAATAGATCTCGTTCTCCGGCGGGATCATGTAGCCGTCGGAGATCAGATATTGATGGAACGGGCTTCCCATCGATCCAGGATAGCCGCAGAAGCTGACGATGACAGGCGCGGGACGATAGGCGAAGATTTTCGTGCGGGCATCCTTCGTGTAGCCATTCACGTCGATCAATATATCGATCTCGTCGGCAATGATCTGAGATGCCGCGGTGGCGTCATCCATGCCGTGAATATCACGCCAGCAATCAACCGCGGCCTTGATGCGCGCCTGCGTGCTGTCAGTGCCGCGGACATTGCCGCAATAATAGGCGAAGACCTCAATGCTGTCCTTGTCATGCAGTTCCAGAACTTCGCAGAGGGCAAAGCCGACGGCATGATCGCGAAGATCCGACGAGAGGTAGCCGACGCGCAGACGCTGGCCGGTGCCGGATTTCTGCTTCGGTGACCTGCGGGGGAACCGGCTGAGGTCCGGACGCGCACCGACCAGCATCTTGCTGAGGCGATATGCCTTGGCGAGCTGGAACATCGGATCGTCGGCGTAACAGCTCAACGTCAGCGACGACATCGCATCGAGCATCTTGCGCATGGGAATATGGCTCGAAGGGGCAAGTATGGGCCATTTGCACTGGCGCTGCCGCAACGACGCCCAGTGCTGGCCGGCCTCCGGCAGGTCCGGCCGCAATTCGAACGCCTGCAGCAAGGCGGTCTCGGCCTCTACGAGCTTTCCGGCGCCTTCGAGAACCCGGCCCATATTCTGCAGGGTCATATGCCGATGGCCGATCGTCTCGGCGTCGACGCTTTTCGTCGCTTCGGCATAATACGACCATTGCTCTACCGCATGGCCTATCAACCCGGCATCTTCAAGCGCGCGGCCGAGATTGATGTGGCCGGGCGCGAATTCCGGGTTGGCCTTCAGGCAGGCGCGGAACGCCTGTACAGCGCCGGCCCGATCGCCCAGCTGGTTGAGCATGACGGCATAGTTGAAATAGGCGAGATGGATCGTCGGGTTGTTGTCGTTGAATGCGACCCAGGTCTTGTAAAGCTCCGCCGCCGCCGCCTGTTGCCCGGCGGCATTGAGCGCCTCTGATATGCTCAGCAGATCCATGAGGCTCAGCCGCTGGTTCCGCGCAAGATCGAGTGCGCTCGGAGCGGTGTCGTCATTTGATGGGGAGACTTGGTTGGCGGTCATGACATCCTGCGGCAAGGCGACAAAGGGTCCAAGATAAAACAACCCGAAGATGGGCCGTCTTTAGCTATCGCAGGTAACTTGCCTGTGGCTGGATGTATTGAGTTCCGGGTTGCTTGCGCTGATCAGCCGCGGGCTTTGAGGAGCGAAATGTCCTTCTAGTCAAACGGTCGCCTGGGAGGCAACGGATCAGTCAGGCCAATGGACCAATTGCTGATATTTTCTCCGGGCGAGAATGCCTCAGCCGATTGTTCTATCGCGCGGCGAAAGCATTGTTTCGATAAACGATGCAGACGAATTTTTCAGAAATCTTTCGAAGTATTTTGCGACGAAAAGCCCAAATGTGCCACGACGCGGCTTCGGGCCGCGTCGTGGATCGTCTGGTTTCTTAAGTTTTATACACCCTTGTAAGCCTTGATGACCGCTTCAACCTGTGCGTCGTTCATGACTTTCAGCTGCTGGGCCGAAAGAGCTCCAGCCTGGGCGGTGCTGAGGCCGCCGATAGCCGCGGTGGAAAGACCGGCGACGGCGTTGGCGCTGATAGCCTTGATCTCGTCTGTCGAGAACAGCGCCAGCTCGGTGCTGTTGAGCGTAGCGACCTGAGCAGAATTCAGACCAGACACCTGTTCGGAGGTCAGTGCCGCGATCTGATCGGTCGAGAGGGCTGCGAACTGCGTCGACGACAGTGCTGCGGCCTGAGCCTTGCTGAGTGCGGCAATATTGCCGGTGCTGAGCTTGGTGGCGTCGAGACCGCCGAGAGCCTTGGCGTTGATCGCCTTGACTTCGTCCGCCGTGAAGGTGGCAAGGTTCGCGGAGTTGAAGGCGTTGAGTTGCGTCGAAGACAGGCCCGCAATCTGAGTCTTGGTCAGTGCTGCGGCGTTGTCGGTGCTAAGCGACGTAATAGCCGCAGTCGTCAGACCGGAGACGGCATTGGCGCCGATGGCCTTGATCTCATCGGTAGAGAAGAGAGCCAGTTCGTCGCTGCTGAGCGTCGCGACCTGAGCGGAGCTGAGACCGGACACCTGATCGGAGGTGAGGGCCTTGATCTGGTCGGTCGACATGGCGGTAAACTGTGCCGTCGAGAGGGCCGAAACCTGCGCCTTGCTGAGTGCGGCGATATTGCCGGTGCTGAGCTTGGAGACATCAAGGCCAGCGAGCGCCTTTGTAGTGATTGCCTTGACTTCGTCTGCCGTG
>JAEXHR010000030.1 GCA_023449855.1 Pseudomonadota bacterium
GTTCACCTGTTTGAAGCGGTCGAGGTCGATCACCATGATGGTCGGCCGCAGCGGCGTCGGCAGGGTCTTGGAGAAATTCGCCAGCGCGTTCAGTCGGTCGATGAAAAGCTTGCGGTTCGGCAGGCCCGTGAGATTGTCATGCACGCTGTCATGCAGCATGCGCTCCTCGGCATTCTTGATCTCGGTGACGTCGGTGAGGGTGCCGACCACGCGGGTTACTTCGCCGTCGGAGCCGACCACCGGGCGCGCCTTCAGCGCGAACCACATGAAGTGGCCGTCAGGCGTGCGCAGGCGGAAATCCTGCACGAGCCGTCCGCGACGCTGGTCCAGCACACTGTCCAAAGCCGCGCGAAAACGGTCCTGATCGAGTGGGTGGAGAATTTCCAGCCAGTCGGAGGCCGGGCCTTCCAGCGTGCCGCGTTTGAGGCCGAGCAAGGCTTCGGTCTCGGCGCTGGTGAACACCTTGTCTGCGGAGACGTCCCAGTCCCAGATCAGGTCGCCGGAGCCGGTCAGCGCCAGCGCGCGGCGCTCGACGTCGGAGACGATGCCATTGGTGGCGCCGCCGCCGGCAAATGCGTGCTGCATCACCGTGAAGCCGATCAGCATCACGATCAGCACGAGGCCGCCGAGCAGGGCCGGGCCGACAATGTCATTGGTCACGGCGCCGCCCACGGCCATGCCGGATGCGACCACCCATACGACCAGCAGAAACCAGGTCGGGATCAGCAGCACGGCGCGATCGAAGCCATGGGTCGAGAGATAGACGATCAAGCCGAAGCCGGCGAAGGCGATCAGCACCAGCGAGATACGCGCGATGCCGGAGGCCACGGCAGGATCGAACAATGCAAGGCCGACGAGCGAGCCCAGGAAAACCAGCCAGGCCAGCGTGATATGCGAGTAGCGCACATGCCAGCGGTTGAGATTGAGATAGGCGAACAGGAACACCAGCAGCGTTGCCGCCAGGATCGCTTCGCCCGAGGCGCGCCACACGCGCTCCGCGCCCGACGACATGTCGAGCACTTTGCCCCAGAAGCCGAAATCGACGCCGATATAGACGAGCACCGCCCAGGCCAGCGCCGCGGCGGCCGGGAACATGATGCTGCCTTTCACCACGAACAAGATCGTCAGCACCAGCGCCAGCAGGCCTGAAATGCCGATGACGATGCCCTGATACAGCGTGAAGGAATTGACCTTGTCCTTGTAGGATTCAGGATCCCACAAATAGAGCTGCGGCAGCTTGTCGGTGCGCAGTTCGGCGACGAAGGTGATGACGGCGCCGGGGTCGAGCGTGACGCGGAACACGTCCGCGGTGGCCGAGTCCTGCCGCTCCGGACGATCGCCGGTGGAGGGCGTGATGGTGGCGATGCGCGACAGGCCGAGATCGGGCCACAGTAGGCCCGAATTCACCATCCGGTAATGCGGCGCGACGATCAGGCGGTCGAGCTGGTCGTCGGTATTGTTGGCCAGGGCGAACACCACCCAGTTCTGGCCGCCCTCGCGGCCGCGCACCTCGATGCGGCGGACGATGCCATCGGTGCCCGGCGCGGTGGACACCTGGATGCGATCGGTCTCGCTGTGCTGGAAATCGAGAACGCCGGTGAGATCGATGGCGGGCGCATCGCCGCGGACACTGACGGCATCAACGGCGCGCGCCGGACCCGCGGCGACCAGCATCATGAAGCTGAGCGCGAGCGGCGCCAGCCACCTGACAAAACGCAATGACATGTTCCGCGATCACCAATCCGTGGACCTCGCCGAAGCCCGGAGGCAAGTCATCTGCGGGTCGTTTATCGAAGGCTCGATAAATGACACGAAAGCGCAACAAATCAAAGGGTTTAACGCGGTTCTCCCGCGCTAAACCGCCAACACAATTTTGCCAATATGTGCGCTGGTTTCCATCCGCCTGTGGGCGTCGGCCGCCTTGTCCAATGGGAACGTGCTGTCCATCAAGGGCTTGACCTTGCCGCTCCGGAGCAGCGGCAGGACCTTGGCCTCGATATTGGCGACCATGGCAGCCTTGGCCTCGTTGGTGCGCGGGCGCAGCGTCGAGCCGGTATAATGCAGCCGCTTGACCATGATCTTGGCCGCATTGATGGTGGCCTTGGGGCCGTTCAGCACCGCGATCTGGACAATGCGGCCGTCGACGGCGGCAGCATCGAAGTTCTTTTCCACATAGTCGCCGCCGACCATGTCGAGAATCAATTCGACGCCCGATTTGGTGATCTCCTTGACCCGTTCGACGAAATCCTCGGTCTTGTAGTTGATCGCGTGGTCCGCGCCGAGCTTGAGGCAGGCTTCCGCCTTGTCCTGCGAGCCGACGGTGACGATCACCTTGGCGCCGAAGGCCTTGGCGAGCTGGATGGCCATGGTGCCAATGCCGGAGGAGCCGCCATGGATCATCAGCGTCTCGCCGGCCTTGAGGCCGCCGCGCTCGAACACATTGTGCCAGACGGTCATCAGCGTCTCGGCGGTGGCGCCGGCCTCCAGCATGGAGAAGCCTTCGGGGACCGGCATCGCCTGGGCGTCCTGCGCGATGCAATATTCTGCGTAGCCGCCACCAGCCACCAGCGACATCACCTTGTCGCCGAGCTTGTGTTTCGTGGCGCCTTCACCGAGCGCGACGACTTCGCCTGCTATTTCCAGGCCAGGGAGGTCGCTGGCGCCGGGCGGCGGCGGATAGCTGCCGGACCGCTGCGCCACGTCCGGGCGATTGACGCCGGCTGCAGCCACCTTCACCAGGATTTCGCCGGGGCCGGGCTTCGGCAGATCGCGCGTTTCCGGGATCAGCACCTCGGGGCCACCCGGCTTGCTGATGGCGACGACGGTCATTTGCGCGGGCAGCTTTTCCATGATTTGTCCTTGCGGCGAGATGAGGTGCCTACTTGATTAGTGAGCCAGCCGGGGGCTTGCAACCGGCTGATGGACGTAACCCGGGAACCGGCGTTTCAACGGTTTCGACCTCCCCGGATTGCGCTGTGCTCCATCCGGGCTACGACTTGGGAGATGACGATGGCGATCCATGATGACGAGCGGCCGACGAAGCAGGTCAGTCACGAGATCGGGCAGGACCTCTCACAATTGTCTGTGGAAGAATTGGCCGTCCGGATCGAGTTGCTGACCGGCGAGATCGCACGTCTGCAGTCGAGCATGAACCTCAAACGCGCTACCCGCGATGCGGCAGACCGATTCTTCAAGTCGTGATGATCGTGTGACGGGGCGTCATTGCGAGGAGCGCAGCGACGAAGCAATCCAGCTATTGGCTTTCTGGATTGCTTCGCTGCGCTCGCAATGACGGAGAATTTTGCGCCAACTAGCAATCACACATCCGCGAGCGTCCCATTCCGGTACATATTGCTACGCTGCGATAGCTAACGAATCTCCACAGATTTACGTGCAATTAAGCTTTCTCGCTTATTACTCAAATTGTCCTTGTTTGGACACCGAGTGGCTCCTGTCCACTCTGTTTGACGCCTCCCTGTTATCAACTTTAAAGCCGCCGGCAACGGCGGCTCTTTTTTTGGCGTCACGCGCTGTCCGCGATTTAAACCATAAACCTTTCTTTAATTTTTGGGCCGCTGGACTCTCGGCGTTGCACGCGCAATGATTTGTTCATCATAAGACGGCCGCAAAAGAGGTGGCCGCACTCAATTGCGTGAGGCGTTAACCATGACGGATCGTCTGCAGAACGAAGCCGCTCTCGTTCAGTTCAGCGAGCGGCTGACAAATTCTGCCGCTTTCGGTGCTCTGTTCCGCGAGGGCATGGACCTCGTGGAAGAGACCGCCGCTTATCTCGATGGCGTTGGCAGGAACGAAGCCAAGGCGCTCGATCGCTCGGTCAGCCTGACCTATGCGACCGAGAGCATGCGCCTGACCACACGCCTGATGCAGCTCGCCTCGTGGCTGCTGCTGCATCGTGCGGTCAAGGAAGGCGAGATGACGCTGTCGCAGGCCAATCGCGAAAAGACCAAGGTCAAGCTCAGCGCCGCCGATCCGAGCCCGGAAGACATGCTGATCAAGTTGCCGGAGCAGCTGCAGGTCCTGATCGCGCGTTCGATGGCGCTGCAGACCAAGGTGCGCCGTCTCGACACCAATATTCACGCCGCCGCCGAGCCGGCGCCGATCGGCAATCCGCTGATGCCGCAGCTCAATCGTCTGCGCGCCGCGTTCGAGCGGTAATCGCTTGTAACTGTAGGGCGGATTAGCGAAGCGTAATCCGCCGGCCGA
>JAEXHR010000058.1 GCA_023449855.1 Pseudomonadota bacterium
ATTTCATTCGCTGATGGGGAATTTGGCCATGCCAGACGTGGGCCAGCCGCTGCACGGAAGGGCGTTCACTTCGCTCCGGTGCTCCCGCCCGCCCGATTGGGATCGGCGGCGGGCGGCAGCCAGGGAAACAGCGGTTTGGGCGCCGTGGGGGCGACGGCCTTCGCCTCGGGAGTGGGATGGCTAAGCCCCATTTGCACGTCGCGAAAGATGTGCCGCTCCCTCTCCTTGTGGCTCTTGGGGAGGGGCTCCAGGGCCAGGGCCGGCGCCGTCAGGCTGGCCGCAAGCAGAAGCGATGCGGCCACGGTGCTGGAAGTGCGAAAACGCGAGGTCATTGAGGGCATTCCTTCTCCTCAGGGCGCCGAGAACTTGGCCTGGCCGGACTTTCCGGCGGCGGTCTTGATCACCAGCGTGATCGCGGCGCCGGAGGGTATGGCGGCGGGCGCCTGGGCGGTGAGCGCGGTGCCGGCCGGGGTGAGCGCAAAGGACTTGCGATCGGTTCCGGCGGTCACCAGGGCCGAGCCGGAATAGCCATTCGTATCCAACGGCTTGCCGGCTTCATCGAAGACGTTCACGACGACGGCCTGGCCGGAGACGACCAGCTCCACATGTACGCCGGCCACGTCTTCCATCGGCCCGCCGTTCGGCCCCTTCTGGGCGCTGTGGGCGTGCTGGGCCAGGGCGGGGGCGGCGAACAGTAGCGCGCCGGCGATGATGATGGCTTTGAACATGGGCAGGATCCTTCTTGGTTAGATGGAGGCGATTTCGGGGATCGCGTTGGGGGCGGGTTCCGGTTGCTCGGTCTCACGCCGGAACAGGACGTAGAGCGCGGGCAGAACCAGAAGGGTCAGGATGGTGGAGGAGATGATGCCGCCGATGACCACGGTGGCCAGCGGCCGCTGCACTTCCGCGCCGGGGCCGGTGGCGATGGCCATGGGCACGAAGCCGAGGGCGGCCACCAAGGCGGTCATCAGCACCGGGCGCAAGCGGGTCAGGGCCCCCTCGCGCACGGCTTCCAGGATCGCCTTCCCCTCCTCGCGCAGGCGCTGGATGAAGGCGATGATCACCAGGCCGTTCAGCACCGCCACCCCAGACAGGGCAATGAAGCCGATGCCGGCACTGATGGACAACGGGATGTCCCGCAGCAGCAGCGCCGCGATGCCGCCGGTGAGGGCCAGCGGCACGCCGCTGAACACCAGAAGGGCATCGCCCATTGAGCCGAAGCTCATGAACAGCAGCAGGAAGATCAGCGCCAGGGCGATCGGCACCACGATCACCAGGCGCTGGGTGGCGGACACCAGCTGCTCGAACTGTCCGCCCCAGCCCACCCAATAGCCCTCGGGCAGGCGGACCTTCTCCGCCACCTGCTTCTGGGCATCAGCCACGAAGGAGCCGAGGTCCCGGTCGCGGACATTGGCGCTTACCACGATGCGGCGCTTGCCGTTCTCGCGGCTGATCTGGTTCGGTCCCGGCGTTACCTCGATCGAGGCCACCGCCGACAGCGGCGTGTAGCGCATCTGCGACAGCGGCGAGTTGCTGTTCAGGGACGCGCGGGTTGCCGTGACAGTCGGCGTCTCGACGGCCGGCAACGGGATCGGCAGGTTCTTCATCGCCTCCACATCCGAGCGCATATGCTCGGGCAGACGCACCAGCAGATCGAAGCGGCGATCCCCCTCGAAGACGAGGCCCGCCTTCTTGCCGCCGACGGCGGTCTCGACGATGGCCTGCACATCCTGCACGCTGAGACCGAGCCGCGACAGCGCCGGACGATCGAGCTTCACCGTCAACACCGGCAGGCCGCTGACCTGTTCGGTCTTCACGTCCGCTGCACCGGGCACGCCGCGCAGCACGGCCTCGACCTTGCCTGCCGTTTCCAGCAGCTTGTCGAGATCGTCGCCAAAAATCTTGATGCCGACATCGCTGCGTACGCCGGAGATGAGCTCGTTGAAGCGCATCTGGATCGGCTGGGTGAGCTCATAGACATTGCCCGGCAACAATTCGCCCTGCCGCTCGATGGCAGCGACGAGATCGGCCTTGCTGCGCTTCGGATCCGGCCACTGGTCGCGCGGCTTCAGCATCAGGATGGTGTCGGCGACATTGGGCGGCATGGGATCGGTGGCAACTTCCGACGTGCCGAGCTTGGAGAACACCTCCTTCACCTCCGGCATTTGCAGCAGCGCCTTTTCGAGACGCAGTTGCATATCGACGCCCTGGGTCAGGCTGGTGCCGGGGATGCGCATGGCATGCATGGCGACATCGCCTTCGTCGAGACTCGGGATGAACTCGCCGCCCATCCGCGAGGCCGCGAATCCGGTGGCGACGAGCAATGCGACGGCCGCAATAGCGACGGCGCCACGGAAACGAATCGCGATACCGAGCAGCGGCAGGTAAACGCGGCGGCAACCGCGCATGAAGAAGTTTTCCTTCTCCGTCACCTTGCCGGTGACCAGCAACGCGACCGCAGCCGGCACGAAAGTCATCGACAGCAGCGATGCGCCTGCCAAGGCCATCAGCACCGTGAGCGCCATCGGCGTGAACATCTTGCCTTCCACGCCGGTCAGCGTGAGCACCGGCAGATAGACTACGGCGATGATCAGCGTGCCGAGCAGGCTCGGCTTGATGACCTCCCTGGAGCCGGCGAGAATCGTCGCGAAGCGTTCGTCACGGGTCAGCAGGCGCCCGCGCTTTTCCTGCTCATGCGCGAGCAGACGCAGGCAGTTCTCCACGATGATGACGGCGCCGTCGATGATGATGCCGAAATCGATGGCGCCAAGGCTCATGAGATTGGCGCTGACCTTGCTCTCCACCATGCCGCTGATGGTGATCAGCATGGACAGCGGAATGACCAGCGCGGTGGCCACGGCAGCTTTGAAATTGCCGAGGATGAGGAACAGGATGACGATGACCAGCAGCGCGCCTTCGAGCAGGTTCTTCTCGACGGTGGCAATGGTGGCCTCAACCAGCTTGGTGCGATCGTAGAGCACACGGGCGACGATGCCGTCCGGCAGCGACTTCGCGATCTCGTCGAGCTTCGCCGACACGCGCTGCGACACCGTGCGGCTGTTCTCCCCCATCAGCAGCATGGCGGTACCGAGCACGGTCTCCTTGCCGTCGAGGGTCGCGGCGCCGGTGCGCAGGTCGGTGCCGATCTGCACGTCGGCGACATCGCTGATGCGCACCGGCACGCCGCTGCGCGAGCCGATCACGACATTGCGGATGTCCTCGATATTGGCGACCTGCCCCGGCGTGCGGACCAGATATTGCTCGCCATTGCGCTCGATGTAACCGG
This sequence comes from Pseudomonadota bacterium, assembly GCA_023449855.1. Lineage (GTDB taxonomy): Bacteria > Pseudomonadota > Alphaproteobacteria > Rhizobiales > Xanthobacteraceae > Tardiphaga. The sequence goes on from JAEXHR010000058.1 coordinate 3,287, forward strand.
CGCCGACATTGGCATTGTTGGCGGCGAGCGCCGTCATCACGTCGCGGAAGCTGAGACGATAGGCCATCAGCTTGCTGGGATCCGGCAGCACGTGAAACTGCTTCTCGTAGCCGCCGATGGTGTTGACCTCGACGACCCCAGGTACGGTCCTGAGCTGCGGCTTGACGATCCAGTCCTGCACGGTGCGCAGATCGATCGGCGTGACCGGCGATCCGTCGGCGTTCCTGGCGCCGGGCTTGGCGTCGAGGGCGAAGGTATAGATTTCGCCGAGGCCGGTGGAGATCGGCCCCATGGCGATCTCGATGCCGGTGGGCAACTGGTCCTTCACCTGCTGCAGGCGTTCACTGACCTGCTGGCGCGCGAAATAGATATTGGTGCCTTCGTTGAAGACGATGGTGACCTGGCTGAGACCGTAGCGCGACAGCGACCGCGTATATTGCAGGTTCGGAATGCCGCTCATATTGGTTTCGACGGGGAAGGTGATGCGCTGCTCCACTTCGAGCGGCGAATAGCCGGGCGCCTCGACATTCACCTGCACCTGGACGTTGGTGATGTCGGGCACGGCGTCGATAGGCAGGCGCGTAAAATTCCAGGCACCGAAGGCGGCGACGGCGAGCACGCCGATCATCACGAACCAGCGCTGACGGATTGAGAAAGCGAGGATGGCGTCGATCATTGCGCCGCTCCCTGGGCGAGAGCGAAGGCCCATCCGCCGTCATTGCGAGGAGCCCTTGCGACGAAGCAATCCAGAAAACCAAGCGAAGAAAGACTGGATTGCTTCGCTGCGCTCGCAATGACGAACATGGGGGTCAGGAGCTTAGTGGTCATGCGACGCCTCCGACTTGCCGAGCTCGGCCTTGACCACAAAACTGTTCTTCGCGGCGTAGCGATCGCCATCCATCAGGCCGAACACGATCTCGACATTCTCGAAGTCGCGGTCGCCGATCTCGACCTCGCGGGCCTCGAACTTTTCGCCATTGCGCACGAAGACGACGTTCTTGTTCTCGACCGTCTGCAGCGCCGTGCCCTTCACCGCGACCGGAACCTGCTTGGCGGAGAGAACCAGCCGGGCCGACACGAACAGTCCGGTGCGCAGACGCATGCCTTCATTCGCGACCACAGCGCGGACCAGCGCGCTTTGCGTATCGCTGCTGCCGACCGGCGACACATAGGAGAGCTGCGCCTCGATGGGCGCGCCGCCGTCGCCGACATCGATCTGCACGGTGTCGCCGATCCGCACCCGCGGCAAATCGCGGCGATAGACAGAGAGATCCACCCAGACGGTGGAGATATCGGCGACGATGAAAGCCGGCTTCTGCTCCGAGGCGTATTCGCCGAGCGAGATCTGGCGATCGATCACGGTGCCGGAGATCGGCGCGCGCATCTCATAGACCGAGAGACTCTGGTTGCTCTCGATCTTCGCCAGCAGCTCGCCCTTCTCCACGGTATCGCCGATGCGCTTCCTGATCTCGCGCACGACGCCGGGGAAACGCGGCGTCACCTGCACGAGCGCTTCCTGGTTCGGCTGAAGGATGCCGTTGAGAATGATGGAATTGCGCAGCGTGCCCGGAGCGGCGGTGAGAATCTCGATGCCCGCGGCGGCGACCTTGGAATCGGACATCTGGACGGCGCCCTCCTCCGCATGCGCGTGCCCCTTGTCGCCGTGGCCCTTGTCGGCGGACTTGGCCGCCGGCGCAGCATTGCTGGCGGGCGCGTTGATATAGACGCCGGCGCCGACAGCGATCGCTGCTGCGGCCAGCAGCATCATGAGTGGCTTGTTCATCGTGCGCTCCCCCGCGCCAGTGCAAACGGATTGCCGACCAGCCCCTCGATGGTGGCGACGGCGACATGGAAATTCTGCTGGGCTTCCTGCTCGCGCAGACGCGCCTGAGCGAGGCTGGCCTGCGCGTCGAGGACTTCGAGCAGCGAATAGCGCCCCTGCCCGTAGCCTTCGGAAATCGCCGCGGCGGCATCGCGTGCCTTCGGGATTCCGGATTCGCGCAGGATGGCGAGTTCGCGGAGCGAGCCCTGCAGCGTGTCATAGGCGCGGCCGGCGACGACGATCAGCGTGTTGCGATTGGCCTGACGCTCGGCCGCGGTCTTGGCGAGACTTTCCTGCGCGGAGAGGATGTTGCCCTGATTCTGATCGAAGATAGGGATCGGCACGGACACCGCGAGGCGCACCGCATTGTCGCCTGTATCGTTAAAGCGGCGATAGCCGGCAGAAACGGTGACATCGGGATAGGGCTTCAGGCGTGCCAGCAGCAACTGCGCATTGCGCTGGGCGAAAATCGCCTTCCAGCGCACCAGTTGCGGATTGGAATCGATCGCCGTCACAACGGCCTGGAAGGCCGGCGGGCGACCGGTGGAGTCGAGCCGCCCGGAGACGACGGAGAATTTCGGCGCGGTGTCGCCCATCAGGATCGCCAGCTCACGGCGCGCCGACGAGAGTGTCGCCTTGACGCGCTCGCGGTCGGCCTTCACCAGAGCGGACGCGACATCCGCGCGCCCGGTCTCGGCCACCGATGAAGCGCCAGCCTCGACGCGCCGCTGCAGCAGCGGCGAGATCTGGTCGATGGCCTCGACCTGTTCGTTCAAAATCTCGATGCGGCGCTGCAGGCCGAGCACGTTGAGAAACGCGATCGCCGTCTCCGACAGCACTTCCAGTCTGACGGCCTGCCGTTCGATCCCGGCGGCGTCGAGACCCGCCTGACCGGCGGCGATTCGCGCGTCACGCTTGCCCCAGAGCTCGAACATCTGGCTGATCTGCAGCGTCGAGTCCGCCGAGCGCGTACCGCGATAGGCGCCGGAACCGAGGGCGCCGTCGATCTCATAGGAAATTTCCGGATTGATCAGCGCACCCGACTGGATGCGCTGGCCGCGCGCGATGCCGATGTCACGCTCGGCCGCAGTGAGGCGCGGACTGGCGGCGAGCGCGCGCTGAAGCGCGGTCCCCATGGTGAGGGTTTGCGAATGGGCTACCCCCGTCAGCGGTGACGCGACGAGCAGCACAGCCGCGCACGCGAAACGCGTGGCGTATGTCGAGAACATGATGGAGACCTGACCGATAACGGAATCAGGGCGCTAGGCGCCCGGCGATGACGTTCAGGTCAGGATTTTGGGTGGACGCGGATCGATGGCGCGGGGCAAGCCACGACGCTCGGTGTCAAAAGACGCAATCGTGCGAACCGCGAGAACGACCGGCTTGGCAGTGACGACAAGCGGCTCCGCCGTCATCGAGAAGCATCCGTGGCAGTGATTGTCCGCAACGGTTCCCATGTCGGAATGACCGATGCCCCTGTCGGCGATGGACATGATCGTCTCAACCGATGGATTGGTCACATCGAGACCGCACAGGCCATGCATCGCGCCGGTGATCAGGTAAGTCGCCAGCACGAACGCAACCAGCACCCTGCGCGGAAGGCGCAGAATGCGAGAGCTGGACATGCGGGCGAACAACGTCACGAGAGCCTCATGGACTGATGCAAGCGAGGTATCACGGCCGGCGAAGACTGTCGATCCGCAATAGAGTTACATTCCGAAAGCCAGAATGTCGCAGCGACTCGCGGTTGTAGGGCGGATTAGCGGAGCGTAATCCGCCGCGGAGTTTCAACCATGGACTCGGCCGGCGGATTACGGCTGCGCCTAATCCGCCCTACAATCGCATATCATTGCGGCTGCGGCCCCAATCCGCCGGCGACCTCCGCCCAGATCGGCGCCTCCTCCTTGTACAGCGCGTTGGTGGCTTCCAGCGTCATCGCACTTTCATCGACGCCCTGGCTCTTGAGCACCTCGCGCACCCGATCACTCTTGCTGGCGGCAACGAACAGCGCATTGAGCTTCGCCACAACCTCCGGCGGCGTCTTGGCCGGCGCCATACATCCCTGAAAGGTGAGCAGCGAATGCACGCGCGAGGTCGCCCCCTGCTCCTTGAAGGTCGCCACATCGGGCAGCACATCGAGGCGGCGGCGGGATACGGCGACAGCACGACCCTTGCCGCTCTGCAGCACCGGCAGCGCCGCAGTATAGCTGCCGATGCCGGCTTCGATGGAGCCACCTGCGAGGTCGCTCCACATCGGCGCCTCGCCGCGGTAGTGCACGGCCTCCATCTTCAGCCCGTATTGCTTGTTGAGTTCGACGATGACCATGTGCGCGAACGAGCCGGCCGCATAGGTGCCGATATTCACCTTCTCGGTCTTCTTCGCATAGTCGATGAACTCCTGCAGCGTCTTCGCGCCGACCTTCTCGCTCACCACCAGCGGCAGGCTGCCGCCCGGCATCACCGCCACCCAGGTGAAGTCCTGCGGGACATTGTACTTGATGTCCTTGATGAGCACGGGATTGAGCATATAGGCGGTGGTGTTGCAGATCATCAGCGTATGGCCGTCGGGATCGGAGCGCTTCAGCTCCATCGCCGCAACGGCACCGCCGGCGCCCGCCTTGTTCTCGACGACAATGGTCTGCCCGAGTTCGCGCTGCAGATATTCGCCATAAAGGCGCGCGAATTGATCGGTCTGGCCGCCGGGCGCCGAGCCTGCGAGAATCTTGATGGGTTTCGTGGGCCAGCTATTGGCACGGACCAGCGAGGGGGCGCTCAACAATGCGGTAGCGCCTGCTCCTGCAACGACGAATTGGCGACGGCTCAGCAGACGCGACTTGTTTGGCACGGTCATCCTCCCGATGGTGATCCTGTCGCTTGCGGACAGGTGCATCGAGTATGAACTGCTTCGGTGCGAGAAAGCAAAGCTGTCAGAAGTTGAATTACGATGCGCGATGATGGCGTGCGGTAGTGTTATTCCGCATGACGAACCTCGAACGTAGGGCGGATTAGCGAAGCGTAATCCGCCGGCCGATTGAATGTGGCGAATAACGGCGGATTACGCCTTCGGCTAATCCGCCCTACGGTAAATCACCCTACGGACTCGCTGGCTTATGGCTGCGGCGGAAAATGCGTGCGCCAATGCTGCGCGACATCGATACCGCGGCAGAACCACACGCCTTCATGCGCGCTCATATGTTCGAGCATCCTGATGAGCCCGCCAACACGGCCAGGACGGCCGATCAAACGGTCATGCAGGCCGATGGACAGCAGCTTCGGCGCGCCGGCCTCCCCCTCCGCATAGAGCACGTCGAAGGCATCGCGCATATAGGTGAAGAACTGCTCGCCGGTCGCAAAGCCGGAGTTCTCGTTGAAGCGATTGTCGTTGGCTTCATAGGAGTAAGGCACGACGAGGAACGGACCATGCTCGGTCTGCGCCCAGTAGGGTAGTTCATCCGCAAGCGAGTCGCGATCGTAGAGGAAGCCGCCCTCTTCGGCGAGCAGACGCCGCGTGTTGGGACCCGGACGCCCGGTCATCCAGCCGAGCGGACGCGAGCCGGTGAGACCTTCGAGGATCTCGATTGCCTTGCGGATATGCGCGCGCTCGGTCGCCTCATCGACATCGCAATAGTCGATCCAGCGATAGCCGTGGCTGACCATCTCGTGGCCGCGCGCGACGCAGGCCCTTGCGAGTTCAGGGTTCTGCTCCATCGCCCGCGCGACACCGAGAATGCTGACGGGCACCTTGAAGCGATCGAGGATATCGAGAATGCGCCAGGCGCCGCGGCGGCTGCCATATTCGAACACGGATTCCACCAATGGCACGCGCACGCCCTCTTTCGTCGGCACGCCGATATCGTTCAGCATGCCTTCGGAGACCGCATCGCCATTCGCCAGCGTGGACTCGCCGCCGCCCTCGATGTTCAGGCTGATGCTGACAGCGATCCTGGCGCCATCAGGCCATTTCGGATCGGGCGACGTCGCGCCGTAGCCGACGAGATCGCGGGCGATCATCGCATCGGGACGGATGTCGCCGGGCTTCATCGCTGCAGATTCGGACATAGGGCCTCCGGAATGGCGCGGTCGAGCGGAACGGTGCAGGCATCGTAACCGAAGAACCAGTCGGTTTCGGTCGGCCCGTGCATCCATGAATTGGCGATGGAGATCTGCTGGATGTCGGCAACGCGCGGGATGCGGATCATGGTGTAATGCGCGAAGGCGGTGGCGGGATCGCCGAATTCGGCGATGCAGCGGCTGAGGATGGCCGCATCCTCGATAGCCGCCGAACCGCCGGCTGCCATGAACGGACGCACCGCGTGGCAGGCATCGCCCATCAGCACCACGCGGCCCTTGTGCCAGATGTCGTTGCGCGCGCGATCGAAGATCGGCCAGACGGTGACGTCTTCGGCGGCTTCCGCCGCACGCCTGAGATCGGGATGCGCGCGATCGAAGGCGGCGATGAATTCGTCGCGGTCGCCTTTCACCGGCGAGCCGTCGCCCTCCCAGCGCGCCATCGGCAGCGCGGCCATCACATAGACCTCCTGACGATCGGGGGTCATGTAGTAAGCCAGCGTGTGCCGATCCGGCGCCCACCACTTGGTGCAGTCATCGATCGGTTCACCCTTGATGCGGCTGGCCGGGAACACCGCGCGCGGTGCAGAACGCCCGATGAAGCGCGGCTCTTCCGCGCCAAGGATGAATTCGCGGGTGATGGAACGGATGCCATCGGCGCCGATGGCGATGTCGGCTTCGGCGCTGGCGCCATTCTCGAAGCGCAGTGTGAGCGCATCGCCGCGCTCCTCGATGCCGGCGAGCTTATGCGAGAAGCGGATGGTGCCGGGGGCAAGCGGCCGCTGAAGCAACTGATGCAGATCGGCGCGGTGGATATTGACGAAGGGTCCGCCGAAGCGCGCTTCGCACTCGGCGTCGAAATCGAGCTTGTAGAGCTGCTCGCCCGACTCCCATGCGCGGCTGAGGAAGGCATCGGGGCGAATGCCGGTGGAGGCAAAGGCATCCTCGAGACCCAGCCGGCGCAGCACCTTGGAGACATTGGCGCCGAGAATGATGCCGGCGCCGATGCGCGAGAAACTCGGGGACTGTTCATAGACCGCCACCGCAAATCCCGCGCGCTGCAGCAGCCCCGCCGCCGTCAATCCGGCGAGACCCGCGCCGAGAACGGCGATCCGTGTTCCGCGATCCATCTGTCACCTCGTCGCAAGCGGCGGCCATATACGCAGGCGCCGATCATTCGATATCGAACGATTTTGCTTTGGACGAGCTATTTATCGCTGTCAAGCCGCGCGGACGAGCGCCTGCGAAACAAGCTACATGCAGCTATTTTGCGCGGAATTCGGCGAATTCTGCTGCGGTTTTAGGCAGCATTTTGGTTGATCTCCATCAAGGCAAAATCTAGATTTCATTCGATTGCGAATAATATCGGAGCGCGTGATTGCGGTCCGACTGCCGGCCTCCCCCCTGTCATCGAAGGTCAGACCATGAAATTCCGCGCTCGCCTCACCGCCGCCCTGGTCGCAACCCTGGCAACAGCCGGCGTCTCCACCGCCAAGGCGGCCGAGATCAATTTCATCACCGATTTCGGCTTCAACGGCCGCCACGCCTATTTCTACGTCGCCCGCGAGAAGGGCTACTACAAGGCCGAAGGGTTCGATGTGAACTTCGTGCGCGGCCAGGGCTCGGCTGATGCGATCAAGAAGGTGGCCGCTGGTGTCGCCACGTTCGGCTTTGCCGATGCCGGCTCGCTGGTGCTGGCGCGCGGCAATGACGGCGTGCCTGTGAAGCTCGTCTCCGTCGTCTATGCCAAGCCGCCGCAGGCGATCTTCGCCATCAAGGGATCAGGCATCAATTCGCCGAAGGATCTCGAAGGCAAGACCGTGGCCGACACGGCATCGAGTTCGGTGCGCCTGCTGTTCCCCGCGTTCGCCAAGGCCGCCGGAATCGATGCCAGCAAGGTGAAGTGGGTGGTGGCCGAAGGCTCCGCACTGCCGTCGCTGCTCGCCAATGGCCGCGCCGACGCAATCTGCCAGTTCTCGGTGGGCGAGCCGCTGATCGCCGCCGCCGTGGCGCCGAAGGACGTGGTGCGCATCAACTATGCCGACAGCAATCTCGATTACTACGGTAACGGCCTGATCGCCTCGGAAGAGATGATCGCCAAGAACCCGGATCAGGTGAAGGCCTTTGTACGCGCGACCATCAAGGGCATGAAGGACGCGTTTGCCAATCCGGCAGAGTCTGCCGCCATCATGGCGAAGTATGAGAAGGCACTTTCTCCGGCGGTCATCGAAGGCGAGACCAGGCTGGTGAAGGAACTCGCCGAAGTGAAGGGCAGCGCACTCGGCCATATCGAGCCGAAGAGCATCGCCAGCACCGTTGATGTGATGTCGGCGAACTTCTCGCTGAAGACCCCGGTGAAGCCGGAAGACCTGTTCGCGCCGGGCTTCGTCAACTGATGACCGCGGCCACCCTCTCCAGCAACGCACCGTCGCGGCCTGCCGCGGCGGTCGTTCCGGCGATCGAGATCAAGGGCGTCACCAAGACCTATCCCGGCAAGGGCGGCAAGGCCACGCATGCGCTGGGACCGGTGGACCTGCGCATCGATCCCGGCAGTTTCGTGTCGGTGGTCGGCCCCTCCGGCTGCGGCAAGTCCACGCTGCTGCGCCTGGTCGCCGGGCTGGAGATGCCGGACAGCGGCACCATGCAGCGCTACGGGACCAAGCTCGATGGCCCCTCCCATGAAGTCGGCATCGTGTTTCAGGAGCACGTGCTGTTTCCATGGGCCACCATTCTCGACAACGTCCTCCTCCCCGCCGACGTGCTGGCGCTGCCGAAGGCTGCCGCGCGCGAACGGGCGCTGAAGCTGCTCGAACTCACCGGCCTCAAGGACTTCGCCCATCAGCGCCCACAGGCGCTGTCCGGAGGCATGAAGCAGCGCGCCGCCTTCTGCCGCGCGATGATCTCCGATCCGCGCCTGCTGCTGCTGGATGAGCCGTTCGGCGCACTCGATGCGCTGACGCGCGAAGAACTCTCGCTCGAACTCTCCCGCCTCTGGCAGGAGCTTGGCCGCGCGGCGCTGCTGATCACCCATGACATCGAGGAAGCGATCCTGCTCGGCGACCGCGTGCTGATCATGTCTGAACGCCCCGGCACCATCCGCGCCGACATCGCCATCGACCTGCCGCGCCCGCGCAACGCGGACACGGTGAAGCTGCCGCGCTTCCAGGAGATCAAGAACCAGATCCGCGACATCATCTTCAACCGGGCGGGTGAGTGATGACCTCTCTCTACCTGCATTGTCGTCATTGCGAGCGAAGCGAAGCAATCCAGCCTTCCTTCACTTGGCTTTCTGGATTGCTTCGTCGCTACGCTCCTCGCAATGACGGCGGGGCCTGTTTCGAGACGAAAGAATATCGGCCATGACCTCGCGCTTCATCGACCGCGCCGCCACGCCGCTGATCTATCTCGGACTGCTGGTCGGCTGGGAGCTGATCTGCAACATCATGAAGATCCCGACCTGGATTCTGCCGGCGCCGTCCGAGATCTACGCCTCCGCCGTGAAATGGGCGCCTGAGCTGGCGTCCAACACCATCGTGACGCTGCGCGAGACCGTGCTCGGCTTCGTCTTCGCGATTCTGCTGTCGCTGCCGCTGGCGATCATCATCAGCCTCAATCCGCTGGCGCGCAAAATCATCTATCCGATCCTGCTCGGCCTGCAGTCGGTGCCGAAGGTCGCCGTGGCGCCGCTGATCATCCTGTGGTTCGGCCTCGCCGAATGGCCGAAGATCATCGTCGTCGTGCTGGTGTGCTTCTTCCCGATCCTGGTCAACATGGTCGCGGGCTTCGAAGCCGCGCCGAAGACGATGCTCGATCTGATGCGCTCGCTCGGCGCCTCGCCGCATGTGGTGTTTCGCCGGCTGCGGCTGCCGGTGGCGCTGCCGCACTTCTTTACCGGCTGCAAGGTGGCGGTGACCTTTGCCGTGATCGGTGCCGTGATCAGTGAATTCGTCGCGGCGCAGGACGGGCTCGGCTATCTGATCCTGACCTCCACCGCGCAGTCGCAGACCCCGCTCGCTTTCGCCGCCATCGCGCTGCTCACCGTGTTGAGTATTGCGCTCTTTCACGGCATCGAGTTTATCGAGAAGCGTGTGATCGACTGGACGCCGTGACACCATGACCGACGAGCCATCAGAATCGAAACCGCCATCGCGCCGTCCGACGCGCGCGCGCGCGGCCATGCGCGAACAGGTCGATGCGATCTTCTCGCAATGGCAGGCGGAACGGCCGGATATCGATCCCAGCCCGGTGCACATCTTCGGCCTGATCGGCCGGATCCAGATGCAATGTACGGCCCTGATCGACGAGGCGCTGGCGCCCTTCGCCCTGACCCGCGGCACCTATGACGTACTCACCGCGCTGCGCCGGGCCGGCGCGCCTTACAGCCTGTCGCCGAAGCAGATCGCACAATCGCTGTTGCTGTCAGGCGCCGGCCTGACCAGCCGGCTCAACAAGCTCGAAGCGCAGAATTATCTGGCACGGCTGCCGGAACCGAACGATCGCCGCACGCTGCGCGTTCAGCTCACCGCCGCCGGCGAAGCCATCATCAACGAAGCGATCCCGCGCGTGTTCGATGTGCAGCGTGCGCTGTTGCTGCCGCTCGGGCCGGATGGCGAGCAGCGGCTGGTGCGCGAGCTGGCCCGGTTTGCCGACGAGATCGACGGCCGGCAGAGCGCGAAGGCCGGCGCGACAGATCCGGCAGGAAACGATCTTTAGATCTTTCCTATTTCTTCCCGCCCAGCATCATCTCGTATTCCTATGTCGGCAGTTCTAGTTGAATCGCCGGATGCAGCGGAGCCTTGCCCGGCGTCCACGACGACAGACTGCCAAGGCAGAGGACATCACCATGTGGACCCAGATCGTCAATCTCCTGCGCAAGCTCGATGAGACCGCGACCAACGGTGTTTATCTGCACGGCCGTTGCTGGATCGACGACCATGCAGCCGACACGCCGCGGCCCCACGCCGCGACGCAGCACGAGCCGGCAACGACGAGCATCGCGCGCACGGCATAGATGGCATATGGTCGCCGGTGGCGAAGCCGCCGGGATATAAAAATCTCATAGGGATACGCAGCATCTGGGATTCACTCATAGACGAACGGAACGAGGCAGATACGCGTTGTCAGCCAAGGTTTCCTCGCAGCGACGTGGAGAACGAAGATGGCCAGTGTAGAACTTGTCGGAACTAACAAGATCGAACCGACATTCGGATCGGCGACATCTGCAGTCATGCAGTACGGCGCTACTTTCATCCTGATCGTCTTCGCCTCCGCCATCGCGGTCGGAGTCGAAAGCCGGATCGCCATTCCAAATGTATCGCTGGTCTACGTCATCCCCGTCGTCATCGCGGGGGCCGCCTTCGGCGTCGGGCCGTCGCTCTTTGCGGCGGTGCTCGGCGCGTTGTCCTACAATTTCTTCCTCACCGAGCCGCGCTACTCGCTGTCCGTCGACGATCCCGCCAACATCTGGGCCATCGCCCTGCTCTTCCTTGTCGGCCTGATCGTCAGCGGCATCGCCTTCGTATCCAACCGCAAGGCGAGCGAAGCCGCCGAATTGCGACGGCATGCGGAAATCCTGCAGCGCTTCAGCCGCGACATCGCCGGAGCCGACAGTCTCAAGGCCATGACATCGCTGTCGGCCGGCGCGCTCAACGCGCTGTTCGGAGCCCCGGTGGCGATCATGATGTTGCGGGACGGAGGTCTGGATCTCGTCGAACAGACGGGCGCACTCGAGATCGGACGTGCCGAGTATGACGCTGCGACAGCAGCGCTCTCGGCACAAGGCGCGGTTCGCGGCGGCGTCTATCCGGACGACCAGTCCCGCCTCGATTTCTGGCCGGTCAGCGTAGCTGACCGATCGATTGCCGTCATCGGCATTGCCATGCCAAGCGACGAACGCCCGCCATTGCCGGATCAGTCGGTGGATGTCGTGCGACATCTGCTGGCGCTGGCGATCGACAGGATCGGCCGCAGGGCGGATCAACAAAGCTGATCCGCCCCGGTACTTCATACGAGTTCAGCCGGCGGGTTACGGC
>JAEXHR010000059.1 GCA_023449855.1 Pseudomonadota bacterium
CGGAGCGCAGGGACTTAGCAATCCAGAGGCCACAAGCTAGATCTGGATTGCTTCGTCGCAAGGGCTCCTCGCAATGATGGGGTGAGGGCCGCGCTCTGGCTTCTGGCCATCGTGCTCGCCGCAGCCACGATCGCCGACGCCTCCCTGCATCACGCCTTCGCGCAAAACCCGTTCGGTGCGCCGAAGGGCGCGGTGCCGGACTCGCAGGTCGGCGGCCTCATTGGCTGGCTGCTGACCAAGCAGTCCGAATTCTATCGCGCCATGTCTTCCACCATCCGCGCCGCCAAATCCGATGGCAGCGCCGTGTGGACGCTGCTCGGCATCTCCTTCCTTTACGGCATCTTCCACGCCGCCGGTCCCGGTCACGGCAAGGCGGTGATCTCGTCCTATCTGGTCGCCAATGAGGAGACGGCCAGGCGCGGCATCGCGCTGTCTTTCGTCTCGGCGCTGATGCAGGCGCTGGTCGCGGTGCTGATCGTCGGCATCGGCGCGTGGCTGCTGAATGTCACCGCGCGGACCATGTGCAGCACCGAGCGCGTGGTGGAGATCGCCAGCTACGGCCTGATCGCTGCCTTCGGTGCGCGCCTGGTCTGGATCAAGGGCCGCGGCTTCTTCCGCGCGATCAGGCCTTCGCTCGGTGCGAGCGGCCCGCAACTGGCGGTGGCGCATGCATCCGCCCATGCGCATAGTCACGCCCACGATCACGGGCATCACCATCACCATGATCACGGCCACGCTCATGCCCATGCAGCGCATGCGGAAGCTCATGCCCACGCGCATGCGCATCATGCTCATGCGCACCACCATCATGCCCATGACGATCACTGCGACCATTGCGGCCACTCGCATGGCCCGACGCCGGATCAGCTTGCCGGTCCCGGAGGCTGGGCGCGCGGGCTGTCGGCGGTGCTCACCGTCGGCATCAGGCCGTGTTCGGGCGCCATCCTCGTGCTGGTGTTCGCGCTGGCGCAGGGTCTGTTCTGGGCCGGCATCGCCGCCACCTTCGTGATGGGCCTCGGCACCGCCATCACCGTGGCCACCATCGCGGTCATCGCCGTCTCCGCCAAGGGGCTGGCCAGCCGGCTCGCAGGCAGCCGTGACGGCAACGGCGCGCTGGTGATGCGCGGCATCGAATTCGGCGCAGCGGCTGTGGTGCTGGTGTTCGGCGTCGGCCTGCTGCTCGGTTATCTCGGCACCGAACCCGTCAGGTGTTTCTAATTGACAAGCCCGGGCCAAAGCGCGAAGCCAGCGGTATCATGAACGACGCTGTTTCCCTTGAGAAAACTCCGCCCGCCGTCGCCGATCTGCCGGAGCGCGTCGGCGTGCTGCTCGTCAATCTCGGCACGCCCGACACCGCCGATGCCAAGGGCGTCCGCGTCTATCTCAAGGAATTCCTGTCCGACGCCCGCGTGATCGAGAATCAGGGGCTGATCTGGAAACTGGTGCTGAACGGCATCATCCTGAACACGCGGCCGCGCAAGAAAGCGCTCGACTACCAGAAGATCTGGAACACCGAGAAGAACGAGTCGCCGCTCAAGACAATTACGCGCGCGCAGTCAGAAAAACTGGCGGCGTCGCTTGGCGATCACAGCCATCTCGTGGTGGATTGGGCGATGCGTTACGGCAATCCGTCGATGCGCGATCGCATCAATGCGCTCGTCGCACAAGGTTGCGATCGCATTCTCGTGGTCCCGCTCTATCCGCAATATTCCGCGGCGACGTCCGCGACGGTCTGCGACCAGGCGTTTCGCGTGCTGGCCGAGATGCGCGCCCAGCCGACATTGCGGGTGACGCCACCTTACTACGTCGATGCCACCTATATCGATGCGCTCGCTATCTCCATTGAAAAGCATCTGGCGACGTTGGATTTCGTTCCGGAAATGATCGTGGCCTCGTTCCACGGCATGCCGCAGAAATATATCGACAAGGGAGATCCCTATCGGGCGCAATGCGTCGCCACCACGGAGGCGCTGCGCAGGCGGATGGGGCCGAATGCGCCGAAGCTGCTGCTGACCTTCCAGTCGCGCTTTGGCTTCGACGAGTGGCTGCAGCCCTATACGGACAAGACCATCGAGAAGCTGGCCAAGGATGGCATGCGTCGCATTGCTGTCGTCATGCCGGGCTTCTCCGCGGACTGCCTGGAGACGCTCGAGGAAATCGCGCAGGAGAATTGCGAGATCTTCCTGCATAATGGCGGCGAGAAATTCTCCGCGATCCCGTGCCTGAACGACAGCGATGAGGGCATGGATGTGATCCGCCAGCTGGTGCTGCGCGAATTGCAGGGGTGGATTTAGTAGACCCAGTCCTCATCCTGAGGAGCCGCGAAGCGGCGTCTCGAAGGATGACCGCGGGCTCGGTGCCAAGCCAGCTCATGGTTCGAGACGCGGCCGTTGGCCGCTCCTCACCATGAGGGGCTGAGATGTATGAGGCGTCTCGCTTTTCCCCGCTCCGAACCTTAAAATCCCCGCGAACGACAAAACAGCGAGGCGCAAGTATCTGGGCAGCGCGTCGCGCGTCCATTTTGCCGCAGGGAGATATCGATGTCCGGCTTCGACATTTTCGCCATTGCCATTGCATTGCTGATCATCTTCACGCTGTTCGCCGGCGTGAAGACGGTGCCGCAGGGCTATGACTGGACCATCGAGCGCTTCGGCAAGTTCACCCGCTCGCTGTCGCCCGGCCTCAATCTCATCGTTCCCTATTTCGACCGGATCGGCCGCAAGGTGAACATGATGGAGCAGGTGATCGACATTCCCGAACAGGAAGTCATCACCAAGGACAATGCCACCGTGACCGTCGATGGCGTGGCGTTCTTCCAGGTGTTCGATGCGGCCAAGGCGAGCTACGAGGTGTCGAACCTGCAGCAGGCCATCGTCGTGCTCACCATGACAAATATCCGCTCGGTGATGGGCTCGATGGACCTCGATCAGGTGCTGTCGCATCGCGACGAGATCAATGAGCGGCTGCTGCGCGTGGTCGATGCCGCCGTGTCGCCATGGGGCCTCAAGGTCAACCGCATCGAGATCAAGGACATCGTGCCGCCTGCCGACCTGGTCGAGGCCATGGGCCGGCAGATGAAGGCCGAGCGCGTCAAGCGCGCCGATATTCTCCAGGCCGAAGGTCAGCGACAGTCGGAAATCCTTCGCGCGGAAGGCGCCAAACAGGCGCAGATCCTGCAAGCGGAAGGCCGCCGCGAAGCCGCCTACCGCGATGCCGAGGCGCGCGAGCGCGAGGCGGAAGCCGAAGCCAAGGCGACCCAGATGGTGTCGGACGCGATCGCGGCCGGCAATCCGCAGGCGCTCAACTATTTCATCGCCCAGAAATATACCGACGCGGTGCAGCAGTTCGCCACCTCGCCCAATGCCAAGACCATCCTCTTCCCGGTCGAGGCGACCCAGCTCATCGGCACGCTCGGCGGCATCGGCCAGCTCGCCAAGGAAGCGCTGGGCGACACCCCCACCCCACCAGCGCCCCCCGCCGCGTCCCGCCGGGGACCGTTCGGCCAGACCCAGGGCTGAGGG
>JAEXHR010000066.1 GCA_023449855.1 Pseudomonadota bacterium
GCGGCCGCTCCGGGGTATGGGGGCGGCCGTGAGCGCGGCGATCGTCCCGACCGGGGCGACCGTCGTGACCGTCGCGATCGCGCCTAAGGATTAGATCGCCATGCTGTCTCCGAAAAAGACCAAATTCCGCAAGCAGTTCAAGGGCCGCATCCACGGCACTTCGAAGGGCGGCACCCTGCTGAACTTCGGTTCGTACGGCCTGAAGGCCGTCGAGCCGGAGCGCATCACGGCTCGCCAGATCGAAGCCGCCCGTCGCGCCATCACCCGCCAGATGAAGCGTCAAGGCCGCGTCTGGATCCGTATCTTCCCGGACGTGCCGGTCACCGGCAAGCCGGCGGAAGTCCGGATGGGTAAGGGTAAGGGCGCCGTGGATTACTGGGCCGCTCGCGTGGCTCCGGGCCGCATCATGTTCGAAATCGACGGCGTGCCGGACGATATCGCGCGTGAAGCTCTCCGCCTGGGCGCCGCCAAGCTGCCGATCCGCACCCGTGTTGTCACCCGCATCGATGCGGGCGTGGCTCAGGAAGCATGATCATGAAAATCGCTGACATCCGGGGCCTGACCCCCGACCAGCTGGCCGACACCCTGATCAGCCTGAAGAAAGAGCAGTTCAACCTGCGATTCCAGGCCGCCACGGGCCAGGTCGAGAAGACCCACCGCGTCAACGAGATCCGCAAGGATATCGCGCGGATCAAGACCGTGCTGCGCGCCAAGGCCGCGGCTTAAGGAGAACGATATGCCCAAGCGTATCCTCGAAGGGGTGGTCGTCTCCGATAAGGGCGACAAGACCGTGGTGGTGAAGGTCGAACGGACCATCGTTCACCCGGTTCTTAAGAAGATCGTGCGTCAGTCCAAAAAGTACCACGCGCACGACGAATCCAACGCGTACAAGGCCGGCGAAGCAATTCGCATCGTCGAGTGCGCTCCGAAGTCCAAGCTGAAGACCTGGGAAGTGCTTCCCAAGGCTTCGGCTTAATCTGGAAGGTTTAGACCATGATCCAGATGCAAACTAACCTGGAAGTCGCTGACAATTCTGGCGCTCGCCGGGTCATGTGCATCAAGGTGTTGGGCGGCGCAGGCCGTCGCTACGCCAGCGTGGGCGACGTCATCGTCGTCTCCGTGAAGGAAGCCATCCCGCGTGGCCGTGTGAAGAAGGGTGACGTGCTTCGCGCCGTCGTCGTTCGCGTGAATCAAAATCTGAAGCGCAAGGATGGCTCGGTCATCCGCTTCGATAAGAACGCCGCGGTCATCGTGAACAAGTCGAGCGAGCCGGTCGGCACGCGGATCTTCGGCCCGGTTCCTCGTGAACTGCGCGCCAAGAACCACATGAAGATCATCTCCCTCGCTCCGGAGGTGCTGTAATGGCCGCTAAGATCAAGAAGGGCGACCGCGTCGTCGTTCTGGCCGGCAAGGACAAGGGCAAGCAAGGCGTTGTCCAGCAAGTCCTGCCGAAGGACAATCGGGTTGTCGTGGAAGGCGTGAACATGGTTTCGCGTCACACCAAGCCGACCCAAGCCGAACCGCAAGGCGGCATCAAGCAGAAGGAAGCCGCGCTGGACGTCTCGAACGTCGCCATCGTGGACTCCAAGGGCAAGCCCACCCGCGTCGGCTTCAAGATCGAAGGCGACAAGAAGGTGCGCGTCGCCAAGACGACCGGCGAGGTGATCAATGGCTGATCAAGCTTACGAGCCCCGGCTGAAGACCGTTTATCGCGAGCGCATCCGCGCCGCGATGAAGGAGCAGTTCGGCTATACCAACGAGATGCAGATCCCCAAGCTGGACAAGATCGTCCTGAACATGGGTATCGGCGAGGCTGTGGCTGACTCCAAGAAGGCCCAAGTCGCTCTGAAGGACCTGCAGGCGATCGCCGGCCAAAAGCCCGTCGCCACCAAGGCCCGCAAGTCGATCGCCGGCTTCAAGCTGCGCGAAGGCATGGTGGTCGGTGGTAAGGTCACCCTGCGCAAGGACCGTATGTACGAGTTCCTGGACCGCCTGGTCACGATCGCGCTGCCGCGCGTGAAGGACTTCCGTGGTCTGAACGGCAAGAGCTTCGACGGCCGTGGCAACTACGCCATGGGCCTGAAGGAGCACCTGGTGTTCCCGGAAATCAACTATGACCAGATCGAGCAGATCTGGGGCATGGACATCATCGTCTGCACCACTGCGAAGTCCGACCAGGAAGCCAAGGCTCTCCTGAAGGAATTCCAGTTCCCGTTCACGAATTAAGAGCGGGCAGGGAAAAGCACCATGGCAAAGAAAAGCGCCGTCAACCGCAACGAAGCGGTCAAGGCCCTCGTCAAGAAGTTCGCCGAAAAGCGCGCCGCCCTGAAGGCGACCGCCAACGACGAAAGCCTGCCGCTCGAGGAACGCTTCGAGGCTCGCCTCAAGCTCGCCAAGCTGCCGCGTAGCAGCTCGGCGATCCGCATCCGCAACCGCTGCGAAGTCACGGGCCGTCCGCGCGCCTACTACCGCAAGCTGAAGATGAGCCGTATCGCGCTCCGCGAACTGGGTTCGCAGGGTCAGATCCCCGGCCTCGTCAAGTCGAGCTGGTAAGGACGATCAGATGTCGATGAACGATCCCCTGAGCGACCTGATCGCTCGCATCAAGAACGCCGCCACGCGCAAGCGCAACAAGGTCTCGACGCCGGCTTCCAAGCTGCGCGCTCGCGTCCTCGACGTGCTGGCCGATGAAGGCTACATCCGTGGCTACTCGCTGATCGAGAAGCCCGGCGCGTTCCCCGAATTCGAGATCGAGCTCAAGTATTTTGACGGTGAGCCCGTGATCGCCGAGATCAGCCGCGTGTCCAAGCCTGGCCGTCGCGTCTACTCGTCGATCAAGGACCTGAAGCCGATCAAGAACGGCCTGGGCATCTCGATCCTTTCGACGCCGAAGGGCGTCATGTCGGACACCGCTGCACGCGACGCTAACGTCGGCGGCGAAGTCCTCTGCCGCGTCTACTAGGCGCGGGAGGGAAAGAGCATGTCACGTATCGGTAAGAAAGCCGTCGCAATCCCCTCGGGCGTGCAAGTCACGCTCTCGGGTCAGACGGTCACGGTAAAGGGCCCCAAGGGTCAGCTGTCGTGGACGATCGCCGACGAAGTCGAAGTCAAGCAAGAGGGCGCTGAGCTCCTGCTGGCTCCGCGCGTCGACACGAAGCGCGCCAAGGGCATGTGGGGTCTGTCCCGCACGCTGGTGGCCAACATGGTGCACGGTGTGACCGCCGGCTTCGAGGAAAGCCTCGAACTGGTCGGCGTCGGTTACCGCGCGGCCATGAAGGGCACCGCCCTGAGCCTCCAACTCGGTTTCAGCCACGACGTTGACGTTGAGGCTCCGGCCGGCGTCACCTTCGCTGTGCCGAAGCAAACCGAAATCAAGATCGCCGGCATTGATAAGCAGGCGGTCGGCGAGATTGCCGCGAAGATCCGCCGCATCCGTCCGCCGGAGCCCTACAAGGGCAAGGGCGTGCGTTATGCCGGCGAGAAGGTTCGTCGCAAGGAAGGCAAGAAGAAGTAAGCCATGGCGCTCTCTCCTCGTGAATCGGCGGCCAAGCGCGCTCAGCGCGTTCGCACCCGCCTCAAGAGCCTCGCTAACGGTCGTCCGCGTCTGTCGGTCTTCCGTTCGTCGAAGAACATCTACGCCCAGGTCATCGATGATGAACGCGGCGTGACCCTGGCGTCGGCTTCCACCCTGGAAGCTGAAGGCAAGGGCGCGGACAAGGATGCCGCTGCCGCAGTCGGCAAGCTCGTCGCCGAGCGCGCCATTGAAAAGGGCGTCAAGGACGTCGTTTTCGATCGTGGTGGTTACATCTTCCACGGCCGGGTGAAAGCCCTGGCCGA
>JAEXHR010000156.1 GCA_023449855.1 Pseudomonadota bacterium
GCCCGGTCAAGCCGGGCGACGACAGTGAGAGAGTGGTGACAAAACAAAAAAAAGCCGGCGCGAGATCATCGCGCCGGCTTTTGTTTTCGTAAATCGCTTCGCTCAGTTCAGCTTCGCGCGGACTTCGCCGATGCCCTTTTCGATCAGGCTGTCAGCGACACCGCCCTTCACCGACTGCGACAGCACCTGCGTTGCAGCGGTGACAGCAGCTTCGGCAGCGGCGGCGCGGACGTCGGCGAGAGCCTGGGCTTCCGCCATAGCGATCTTCGCTTCAGCAGCCTTGGTGCGACGGGCGACGAAGTCTTCCATCTTCACCTTGGCCTCGGCTGCGATGCGCTCGGCATCTTCCTTGGCAGAGGTGATGATGTCCTGCGCTTCGCGTTCCGCCGAAGCATGGCGCTTCTTGTAGTCGGCGAGCAGGGCTGCGGCCTCTTCACGCAGGCGACGGGCGTCGTCGAGTTCCTGCTTGATGCGGTCACGGCGATGATCGAGCGCGGTCAGGATGGTGCGATGAACGCCCATGTAACCGAACAGCGCGAGCAGCAGGAAGAACGCTACGGCAACCCAGAATTCAGCTTGCAAACCGAACATCGTTTATCCTTTCAGCGACGCGTCGAGCGCGGCGTTGACGGCGCCTGCATCCGGCGTGATGCCGGTGAGACGTTCGACGATCGCAGAAGCCGTATCCGAAGCGATGCCGCGGACATTGCTCATGGCCGTCGCACGGGTCGAAGCGATGGTCTGCTCCGCCGTTGCCAGCTTGGCATTCAGGCTCTCTTCGAGCTTGGCCTTGGCCGCGTCCTGTTCCGCATTGAGCTTCTCACGGACTTCGCTGGCCATCGCCTGCGCCTTGGCGCGGGCATTGGCGAGTTCCGTCTCGTAAGACTTCAGAGCGGTGTCGGAATCGGCCTTCAGCTTGGCAGCTTCAGCCAGGTCGGTGTCGAGAACCTGCTTGCGGGCGGCGAGAATGCCGCCGACGCGGGGCAGCGCCAGACGCGAAACGATCAGATAGAGCAGACCGAAAGCGATCGCGAGCGACACCAGCTGTGAAGCGAAGGTGCTGCTCTCGAAGGGCGGGAACGAAGCCTTGTGCCCACCATCGGCCTGGGTATGGGATGTGCTCTGACCTTGCGCCACAGCAGTCTCCTTCTCGATCAACTACGCGCCTCCGGGATTGGAGAGCGCGCAGCCAGATCAGGTGTCAGCTTAGACGGCGAACAGCAGCAGCAGCGCGATCAGCAGCGAGAAGATGCCGAGCGCTTCGGTCACGGCGAAGCCGAAGATCAGGTTGGCGAACTGGCCCTGCGAGGCCGACGGATTGCGCAGCGCGCCGTTCAGGAACTGCGAGAAGATCATGCCGACGCCGATGCCTGCGCCGCCCATGCCGAGGCAAGCGATACCGGCGCCGATGTACTTAGCTGCGATGGGATCCATGGTAAAACTCCTTCTTGGATAGGTAGATTTGGATAAGTCGGTTGAGGGTGGATTTCGCGCCCGGCCTTAGTGGCCGGGGTGAAGGGCGTCGTTGAGATAAATGCAGGTCAGGATCGTGAAGACGTAGGCCTGCAGGAAGGCAACGAGCAGTTCGAGGCCGGTCAGCGCCGTGGTCATGGCCAGCGGCAGCAGTGCACCGGCGGCGCCGACGGCACCGAGCGCGCTGAGCGAGGTCACGAAGCCCGCGAACACCTTCAGGGTGATGTGGCCGGCGAGCATGTTGGCGAACAGACGCACCGAATGCGAAACCGGACGGGAGAGGAAGGAGATGACTTCGATCACCATGATCAGCGGCAGGATGTAGATCGGAATGCCGTGAGGGACGAAGAGTTTGAAGAACTTCAGGCCGTTCTTGTAGAGGCCGTAGAGGAACACCGTGAGGAACACCAGCAGGGCCAGCGCGACCGTGACGATCAGGTGGCTGGTGGTGGTGAAGGTGTAGGGGATGATGCCGATCATGTTCGCGGTGAGGATGAACATGAAGAGCGAGAAAACGAGCGGGAAGAACCGCATGCCCTCTTCGCCGATACTGCTTTTCAGCGTGTTGGCGACGAATTCGTAGGACAGCTCCGCCATCGACTGGAAGCGGGTCGGGATCAGATGACGGCCGGCGCTGCCGCCGAGCATCAGGATCGACACGACGGCAACGGCGCCGAACATGTAGGCCGAGGAATTGGTGAAGGCGATTTCCTGGTTGCCGATATGGCCCAGGGTGAAGATCTTGTGGATCTCAAATTGGTGGATCGGATCGGCCATCCAGCTCGGTCTCTCATCTCAGCCGGATTGCCCGGCGTTTCCCCGCCGGGGAGCCCGGCAATCGACGTGCTGCGCCGCGAGGCGCACGAAACTCAACTCTTCTTCCCGACGCCGGCCGACCGCATCACATTCATGACGCCGGCAACGAAGCCGAGCAGCATGAACACGATCAGCCCCCACGGAGATGTCGACAGCAAACGATCGAAGACCCAGCCCAAGATCGTTCCGACGACGACGCCCGCGACCAATTCCGAAGAGAGGCGGAGACCCACGGCCATGGCAGATGCCCTGGCTTGCGGATTTCCGCTTCCACTATCGGACTGATCAGCCTGCAATTTGCGATCGCCCAAGGTTTTGGACAGTCGCTCATTGAGGCTTCCGAGCCGTGCGGAAAGCGCAGCCTCGTCGGGGTCGGGTGAGCTGCCGGTTCCCTGATTGCTGCTGTCTTTTTTTGTGCCGTCACTCATATTCCGACACCCGAAAAACGCTGCAATTCCCGGAAAATAACGCCCCGTCGCCCTCTGAAAGCCGCGCGGACCATACTTAGCGTGTTCTGCCAAGTCAAGATTCGCTGATCGGTGTTTAGAGCTTTGATTCACTTGATTTTATTGGTGAAATTCGAATCCGGCTGTGCGCCGGTGACGCAGCGCGGAAGCGACTTTCAACATGATCTAGGGCGCGCCGGTTGAATGCGTCCTCAATCTTCGTCCCTCATCCCGAGGAGCGCGCCCTTGCGCGCGTCTCGAGGGATGGTTGTACGCTCCGAGCCGGGCCATTCATGGTTCGAGACGGCGCTTCGCGCCTCCTCACCATGAGGGCGGAGTGAGAGAGGCGCGGCGTTGGGTGGGGTGAGCGCCGGCGGCAGGGGCCGG
>JAEXHR010000181.1 GCA_023449855.1 Pseudomonadota bacterium
CCGTTGATCAGCGCACGGCCGACCACCGACAGAAGATCCGGCGCAGCGGCGCGCGCGACCGGTACGCCGAGCACGCAGCCGGCGGCGAAGAAGTCATCCGCGATCAGCACGCGCGGATCGACACCGCGCCAGTCGGCATAGCGATCATCGACAATCTCGATGGCAGGGTAATAGGCATCGACAAAAGACGCGATCGAATCCGCCGTGAACGGCACGTCGGCACCGACGACGTCGCTCCCGAGCCGCACCGCGATCTCGCATTCGACCCCGACATGAATGTAGTTCCGGTACGGAAGCGACATGCCGCTTTCATGCACGCCGCTTTGATACAGACCGCCGGCGCAGGGATGATCGATGCCGAGATAGACCTGCATCACCGTCGAGGTACAGCCGATCTTGTAGCCGACCTGCGCGCCGAAATCGGGCGACAACAGATTGTGGAGCGCATCCTGTATCCGATAGGCATCCGCCTCATCATGCGGAACCGCCTCCACAGGCGGCGTGGACAGCGGCGTCCGATTCACGCGCACGGCCGCAAGGATCTCGGCGATCGCGAGCTGCTTCTCCATCGACAACCTCCCGAAAACAAAAACGGCCGCCTCGTTGAGCGGGCGGCCGGGTCGTTCTTGCGAGCTATTCGTCGCGATAGACTTTTTCGCGCTTCTCGTGGCGTTCCTGGGCTTCCACAGAGAGCGTCGCGATCGGGCGGGCTTCGAGGCGCTTGAGCGAGATGGGCTCGCCGGTTTCCTCGCAATAGCCGTAGGTGTTGTCCTCGATCCGAAGCAGCGCAGCGTCGATCTTGGAGATCAGCTTGCGCTGGCGATCCCGGGCCCGTAGCTCGATGGCGCGGTCGGTTTCCGACGAGGCACGATCGGCGAGATCGGGGTGGTTCACGTTCTCCTCCTGCAGGGTCTGCAGGGTGAGCTTCGATTCGCGGAGGATCTCTTCCTTCCAGGCCAGCAGCTTCGCGCGGAAGTAATCGCGCTGGCGGTCGTTCATGAAAGGCTCTTTATCGGAGGGGCGATAGCTCTTTGTCTTGTCCAAGGCCAATCCATCAATGCTTGCATGGCGCCGGAAATACCCGGACGCGCGGCGCTTATATAGCCACGCGGTGTGACAGACAATAACGTCCAGGACCTGCCGGAACCTGCCCCTGGCGGGGTTCTCCACCGGAACTTTGGCCCTTGCGGACAGTCTCGAAGCTCAGCCTCGTGCCGCCTTGGCGAGTTCGACTTCGACCCGCAGTTCAATTTCGGACAGCACGGAATCGAGGCCGGGATCGCCCGAACTGGCCTTCAGATCGGCCGCAGCCGAGCGTAGTCGTGCCACCGTGGCCGGGGTGATCGATCCCGCCAGCAGGCTGATTTTGAGCTCGTCGAGCACATCGAGGGCGCCGCGCCCGCGCTGCACCGACTTCTTGCGCCGCTCGGTGGCATCATCGACGCTCTGCATCGCCAGCAGCGCATCGATGCTGTTGGCGGCGCGCGGGGCCGCGGCCGGGCGCGTATCGGCCGCCGGAGCGGCATCGGGCAGCGAAAAGGTGCTCGACCCGGTCTTCTTCGTGCCCGAGGAAGACGTTCCAAGCGTGGTGCCGTTCGGTCCGTAAATGCGCATCGGCAGGTCCAGCGAAATGGCGGCCATTTTCGGTCCGCCCAGTGGCCACTCCCCATTCCTGCGACATCTTCGCTGGAGCTGGCGGCCCTGTCTGCAACCTCGCGCCTTATGGTTAACCAAACGTAAACGACCCGGCAAATACTGCCGCAGGCGGCAGTTTCGACTCGTCGCGGCAAGGAGCGGAACTCGTCAACTGAGAAAAACACAACGATAAATCAATAAGATACAAGAAAATCGATCCTGGCACGGTCCTCGCAACGTGAAGACCGGACATCGTCATGGGAGTGGCTGATGGTCCGAGCCTAGACCTCGCGGGGAGCAGAGGATGTCGAGCCTGATTTCGATCCGATTCTATCAGACGGCCTGCGCGGCCCTGTGTGCGCTGGTGCTGTCGATGGCGTCGGCGCATGCCGCATCGCGGATCAAGGATCTCGCGAATATCGAAGGCGTGCGGCAGAATCAGCTGATCGGCTACGGCCTCGTCGTCGGCCTCAACGGCACCGGCGACACCCTCAACAACATCCCCTTCACCCGGCAGTCCCTGCAGGCGATGCTGGAACGCATGGGCGTCAATATCCGCGGCCAGACGCTGCGCACCGGTAACGTCGCCGCCGTCATGGTCACCGGCAATCTGCCCGCTTTCGGCACCCAGGGGACGCGGATGGACGTCACCGTCTCCGCGCTCGGCGATGCCAAGAATCTCACCGGCGGCACCCTGCTCGTCACCCCCCTGCTCGGCGCCGACGGCAATGTCTATGCGGTCGCCCAGGGCTCCCTCGCCATCAACGGTTTCGCCGCCGAAGGCGCGGCCGCCAGCATCACCCGCGGCGTGCCGACCGTGGGCCGCATCGCCAATGGCGCCATCATCGAGCGCGAGATCGAATTCGCGCTGAACCGGCTGCCCAATGTCCGCCTAGCGCTGCGCAATCCTGATTTTACCACCGCCAAGCGCATCGCCGCCGCAGTGAACGACTTCCTCGGCAGCAAGACCGCCGAGCCGATCGATCCCTCCACGGTGCAGATGTCGATCCCGGCCGAGTTCAAGGGCAATGTGGTCGCGCTGCTCACCGAGATCGAACAGTTGCAGGTTGAACCGGACCTCGCCGCCAAGATCATCATCGACGAGCGCTCCGGCATCATCGTGATGGGCCGCGATGTCCGTGTCGCCACCGTCGCCGTGGCACAGGGCAATCTGACGGTGACGATTTCCGAAAGCGTCAACGTCAGCCAGCCCGCACCGTTCTCCAACGGCCGCACGGTGACCGCGCCGTCCACCAAGGTCGGCGTCACCGAAGACGGCAAGAAATTCGCCATCGTCAAAGACGGCGTCTCGCTACAGCAGCTCGTCGACGGGCTCAACGGTCTCGGCATCGGCCCACGCGACCTGATCGGCATCCTGCAGGCGATCAAGGCCGCCGGCGCGATCCAGGCCGATATTGAGGTGATGTGATGTATGGCATCAACGCAGCCGCGGCCTATCAGGCCAAACATCCCACCATCAACGGTCGCCCCGATCAAACATTGATCGATGCGATGCAGAAGGTCTCGCCGCAGGCTCAGGCCAAGACGCGCAAGCAGGCGGAAGACTTCGAGGCGATGTTCCTCAACACGATGTTTTCGCAGATGACCTCGGGCATCAAGGGCGAAGGTCCGTTCGGCGAAACTACCGGCACCGGCGTGTGGCGCTCGATGCTGACCGACGAATATTCGAAATCCTTTGCCAAGGCCGGCGGCGTCGGCATCTCCAACGAGGTGTTTCGCTCACTCATCATTCAGCAGGCTCAAGCTTCGACCAAATCGGCCTCCAACTAATCATCGAGAGCACCGCCATGAACAACGCATTGCGCCAGCAAGCCGCTCCCGCCACCCCACGCGCCGTCGCAACGCCTGGCGAAGCGCGCCAACTCGCCGACGGTCTGATGAAGGTGATGAACGACCTCCTCGCCATCATCGAACAGGAGACCGCGCTGGTTCGCGCCGGCCATATCCGCGAGGCGATCACGCTCGAGGCGCCAAAGGCGGATATCTCGAAGCGCTACATCACCATGATCTCGCTGCTCAAGATCAGCCAGACCTATCTCGCCAGCACGACGCCCGATCTGCTGCAGGCGCTGCGCAAGCATCACGACGTTTTCCGTGCGATGCTGCAGGTCAACCTCACCGTGCTCGCGACGGCGCATGCGGTGTCCGAAGGCATCGTGCGCGGCGTCAATGCCGAGATGCAGCGCCGCAACATTCCGCAGACCTACACCGCCGCCGGCCGCCAGGCACAGCCCGGCCGCGCGAACATGACGCCGCTGGTGATGAGCCGCTCGCTGTAAAGCTGTGGGGCGGATGAGGCGAAGCCGTAATC
>JAEXHR010000214.1 GCA_023449855.1 Pseudomonadota bacterium
TCTCGCCGTTGGGATGGGAACACATCAATCTAACCGGGGAATATCGCTGGCCCAAATCCTTAGCGTAGGATTCCGCCCCCTCCCGCAAACGCCCCCTTCCTGCCATGCTCGTTTCCGCGCTCGATGAGATCGAAGGGATGGACGGAACGGAGGTCCGCAAGGAGTGGGCCGGCCCCTTGCGACAGGCTGTCATCGAGAAGCTCGTAAAGGAGGTGACCGCGGTGATGGCGCGCCGCACGCACCTCACGCAAATCTCCAATTTCGGTCTTTAGCGGATGGTCTGGTTGCTGCCGGAACGGTGCCGTGCCCGATCAGTAAGACGAAATGGTTGCCGTCCGGCCAAAAGTCTGCGGCCGTGTCGATGGCGCTGAGGCGGGCTGGATAGTCGCGACCCTTGATAGTCCGGCCAATCTACGCCAGTTCAACAGCACGTTCTCGACGTAGGATTGGGTTTCGGCAATTCGCGGTACCATGCCGTTCCTCACGCGGCCGGGACCAGCATTATATGCTGCCAGCGCCAGGTGAACTTGGCCAAACTTGTCCAACTGCTGGCGGAGATAGCGAGCACCGCCACGGAGGTTCTGCTCGACATCGTAGCGATCAACTCCAAGCCCTACAGCGGTATCCGGCATCAATTGTGTCAGCCCGAACGCGTTCTTGGCCGAGAAAACGTCCGCTTTGTATCTGCTTTCCCGGATGATGAGCGCATCGAACAGGCCGACCGGAATGCCGTACTCACAGGCAATCGCGCTCATCATCCCGTAGTAGCCGAAACGCCGACCCTCGGCTTCGAGATTGAGAAACCCGGACGGCCGATAGCCCGCCGCACAGCCGGGAGCAAAGCTGGTTGTGGCCGCGGTGAAGGCGAGCCCTCCCTGCATCCAGCGCGGGATGATGATCGGAGGGGGCGGCGGTAGGTTATCCTGCAGTTGATGGAGACTGAATTTGGCGTTGCCGACATGGGCGAATGGGTCAGGATCGGCCCCTGCCGTCGGTGACGGCGCTGCGGAAGACACGAAACGATTAACCATCTCGAACTCGACCCAGCGCCGACTCAAGTCGTGGGTCCGGAAGGCAGCCGGAATGGGCTCCTCCGCGAGAGGGACGTGCGGGGTTTCTGGAGCATCGAAGTCGGCCGACGAGCTGGTTCTCGCGGGCGAACGTGTCGACAGGCTGGCGGTATCCATGACGATGAGTTGGACCGTCCTGGTCGACTGCGGTCGGCGTGCACTCGCTGGACCGGAGCAAATAACTGCCAGTGAGAGCGCCGCACATCCGAGCAAGATCAAACGCATCTTAGATCTCCGATCCCTTCGTCACGAAAAGTTGAGATCAAGCAGATTGGACTTGTCAATCCTACGCGCTGACGAAAGCATTGCCTTGGATCGGCTGAGACAGGCTCGAGCATGTGGTTGATTGATCGCTATAGTGACGGGTTCAGCGCAGCCCGAATTCCTCTCCCCGCCGTTCTCCAGTCGGCCTTGGTACGATGGTACACGGGTGAAGGCACCCGGCGCGATGAGGAAGCCGGCATCCTGCTGGTACAACAGGCTCGCATTGGCGAGAAGTGGATCGCTTGCGGTTGCCTCGGGAGCAACTGCAGGCCGCCGATACTCACTCCCGCGTTCCTGTCTGAGGCCGAAACCTACTATCTGCGCCGCCTCACAGGATCGCTTCGACCGGAGCATCTGTCCAATTGTCCATTCTTTCGCGACCAAGCGACGAACCGGATCAGCGAGGTCCGCAGCCCTGAAACGCCCGCCGATCCGCCGGGTGGCTATTTCGAGATCTTGCGTCCCGCTCCCGAGAAGCTCGCACAAAGACCTGACAGCCAGAGCACCGACGATCGCACGCGTAACGCTTCGGTGCCGAGGCTCGCGCGCCTCCTATGGCGAATGTTGGACGTCTCCGGTCTCGCCGTCGCGCCGCCAGTCTCCGCTGAGCCGGCAGAGCGATCAATCGCCCGGGAATTCAAAGCGCTTAGTGGGGCGGCCGCCAAGCTCGAAATAGCGCCCGGCGTCGAACTCGGCCGCGCGCTGTGGACACATGCAGACGCACTTCACAGCCGGCGCGCATATGCTGTGATCCGTGACCTCGCGCGAGCATGGCCGCGCGGCCATGCTCCTCAAGGTTTTCTCTCGGTGTTTGCGCAGAGGGTAAGCGGGTCGACAATCTATCCAGCCGGCGCCGACCCCATCACCGTCGCCAACCGGGTTCAGTCCCCTTCCGTGCGTGACAACCCCGTCAAAGGGCCGTTCCTGGTCATCGGCGTCATCGGCGAGTATCCGGAAGCACATGGCTATGCGCCTCTGCGCGCGTACGCCCAGCCTATTTATTCCGGAACTCGCTTTATCCCCGTCGATTCGGAGTTCGAACGCAGCATCCTACGCACGCTCCTGGACACGCGTTGGACCCTTCACCGGCACGGCATCGACGTCGCCATCGAGAAGCCCATCTTCGACAGGTTGACACCCCTCGGTGCCTGCAGGCCGAGTTTCCTGCTTGAGGCTCGATCGCGAAATACAGGGGAGGTCCGACGCATCGTTGTCGAGGCGACCGGGATGATGAGCGACGAGGCTCGACCGTCGAAAGCAGCCGCCCTCGGGCGTCTGACTCAGATCGCTCCTGTCGTCGCGCTAACGCCCAACGATCTTAAAACCGGACATGCCGGATCTATCCTGCTGGAGGCACTTAGCGATTGAGGGAAGCCGGCCGCTGCGTCAGGCCCAGGACAACGTGACAGCAAAGGATCCGACTATAATCAACGTCACCGGGGTCGATAGCAAATATCGCTTCTGCCACCGCCACCATGTCCTCGGTAGGAAGCGCAAAACATCGCCGACCGAGTTCAGTCCCGCCCAGGCACGCTCGCGATAAAGCTCAGCTAGGGATATCGTGACAGACAGGATTACGGCGAGCAAACAGCAAAGGCCGGTTGCCGCATAGATTGCCAGCCAGTTCGAGATTTCGATTGGTGACAGTGTCGCCATACGATTGCTCCGAAGATAGTGCGGTTGGCGCCGCGCATTGCGTAGCCATTCTCGCCACGCTGTCCAAATGGTCAAGCGCGCAACTGGTTCACGCCGGCGAGTGCCACTCTACTTTAGCAGCGCTCGGGCAACATCGTCGTAACGATGAGGATGTATCTGATCGCTCGTTGCAAATCGCTTAAGATCGATGGACTCGTCGCCAAAGGCTACGGCGACTGAATTTACCAACGGCGCCATTTCGCGTGAATAGGGCAGCAACCAGATTGCGCGTCTTGTTGTGATAGATGCCCTTATCTTGACGAGATCGCCGACGAGCCTCGTCCTGGGACGATCGTTTGAACCGATGGCCAAAATGGATGTACGATAACGCTTGGCGGGCTTTCGCCAGCCCAAAATCTGCCCTGCCCTGACGCGTTCGACGGCCATCACATCGCAGTGGATTGCATGCCGCGCAACAAGCGCCGTCGCCGTCCCGACGCCAATACTGTCACCCAGAATGAGGCATTCGAACATCGCCATCCCTCACCGTTCAGAATCGAGAGTTAACCCTCTGCGACTCGCTACATGGTCAATGTCACCCGGAGTCATTTGCGAGGCTTAGGACGAACGGCATTGATGTGCGATTTAAGAGCCCGATCCAAAAGTTGTTGAGCAATACCAGCATGTTATGATTCACGCCGTCCTTGCGAGAGATGGAGTGATCAATGGCATGGACTGGCATTGCTCGAGATGAGCATAGCCGCAAAGGACTG
>JAEXHR010000289.1 GCA_023449855.1 Pseudomonadota bacterium
CCCTAACCCTCCCCCGCAAGCGGGAGAGGGAATGGGCGGCGTGTGTGCTAGGCTCTGCGCATGAATACGCAACCCAATCGCCTGATGACACCGGAGCGTCGCTCCGACGATGTCGGCGACACCGCCCTTCGTCCGCAGGCGCTGTCCGATTTCGTCGGCCAGGCGCAGGCGCGCAAGAATTTGCAGATTTTCATCGATGCCGCCCGCAAGCGCGGGGAGGCGCTCGATCACACGCTGTTTGTCGGTCCGCCCGGCCTCGGCAAGACCACGCTGGCCCAGATCGTCGCCCGTGAACTTGGCGTCGGTTTTCGCGCGACATCGGGACCGGTGATTTCCAAGGCCGGCGATCTCGCCGCGCTGCTCACCAATCTCGAAGAGCGCGACGTCCTCTTCATCGACGAGATCCATCGCCTCAATCCCAATGTGGAAGAGGTGCTGTATCCCGCGATGGAGGACTTCCAGCTCGATCTCATCATCGGCGAAGGCCCGGCTGCGCGCTCGGTGAAGATCGAACTGGCAAAATTCACGCTGGTCGGCGCGACCACGCGCGCGGGCCTGCTCACCAATCCGCTGCGCGATCGCTTCGGCATTCCGCTGCGGCTGAATTTCTACACCATCGACGAGCTTGAAAGCATCGTCACTCGCGGCGCCCGTGTGCTCAATATCGGCATGACACCCGAAGGCGCCAACGAGATCGCCCGCCGCGCGCGCGGCACGCCGCGCATCGCCGGTCGTTTGCTCCGCCGCGTCCGCGATTTCGCCTCCGCGGCCGATGCCGCCGCCATCGACCGCAAGATCGCTGATCACGCCTTGAGCGCGCTCGAAGTCGACAGCGCCGGCCTCGATGCCATGGATCGCCGCTATCTCAGCACCATCGCCATGAACTATGGTGGCGGCCCGGTTGGCGTCGAGACCATGGCGGCGGCTCTGTCCGAACCGCGCGACGCCATCGAGGACATCATCGAGCCCTATCTGATCCAGTGCGGCTATCTCCAGCGCACCCCACGCGGCCGCCTGCTGACCTCGCATGCCTTCAAGCATCTCGGACTGGCGGAGCCGAAACGGGATGTCGGGCAGATCGGGCTGTTCGGTGGTGAGGATGAGTAAGGCATAGAAGCCAAGTGCAATCTATGCTAGTTTCCTCCGGCCTCAGGAAGCCTGCAGATGAAAACGACAGTCGCGATTGATGATGAGCTGTTTGCGAAGGCCCGTGAATTCACCGGCCTGGAGGAGGAGTCTGCGGTTATCCAGGAAGCGCTGAGGGCTTATGTCCAGATCGAGGCTGGACGGCGTCTTGCCAAACTGGGCGGTACGATGCCTGACGCTTGGGCTGCGCCTCGCCGTCGGCCGCCCTATTGATGCAACATGCTCATCCTGGCGGATACATCGATTTGGATCGATCATTTCCGCAAGGAAGACATCTGGTTCGGGGATCTGCTCGGACACCGTGGCGTGCTTGTTCATCCCTTCGTGATTGGCGAGCTGGCGCTAGGAAATCTCCCAAATTTCGACAAGCTCATCAGCGATCTGCGCGACTTACCGCAGGCTCCGGCGGTCGATGACGAAGAGGTTTTGCAATTGATACGGCACAGTCAACTATCCGGCTCGGGCATCGGCTATGTCGATGCCCATTTGCTTGCTTCTGTCGCAAAGATGCCTGAGGCTAAACTTCTCACGAGCGATAAGCGTTTGCACGCTGCGGCGGCGCGACTTGCAATTGTGGCCGAGCGGTAGGCGCTATGTTGTCTCCGGTTTCCCATCTCGACGGCGCCATCGCCGACGGCATCCATCGCATGCAGGTGCGTGTCTATTACGAAGACACCGATTTCTCCGGCATCGTCTATCACGCCAATTATCTGCGCTTCATGGAGCGCGGGCGGACCAATTATCTGCGGCTGCTCGGCGCCGACCAGCACGCGCTGTTCGCCGAAGCCGAGAGTGAAGCACCTGGCTTCGCCTTTGTCGTCCGCGCGATGCAGCTCGATTTTCTCAGACCGTCCAAGATGGACGATCTGCTCGATGTGCTGACGCGTCCGCTGGATGTGAAAGGCGCCTCGATCACGCTACATCAGGAGGTACGCCGGGGCGACGAGCTCCTGCTCGAGGCCAAGGTGAAAGTCGCTTTCGTCTCCGGTGGCCGCGCGCGGCCGATTCCGAAAGCGCTGCGAACAGCCATGAAGGCCGATCAGGTTTAGCGATCGGCCGATTGGCGAAACGCCATCGACTCTTTAAGATTCAGGACTACACTTCGGCAAAAAATCGAACCTGAGGTGCTTCATGTCCCGTCCGCCATTCCCGCCTTTCACCCGCGAGACCGCCGCCCAGAAGGCGCGCATGGCCGAGGATGCGTGGAATTCGCGCGATCCGGTGAAGGTGTCGCTGGCCTATACCGAAGACTCGACCTGGCGAAACCGCGGCGAGTTCTTTCAGGGCCGCCCGGCGATCGTCGAATTCCTCACCCGCAAATGGGCGAAGGAACAGGAGTATCGCCTGATCAAGGATCTATGGGCTTTCACTGACAACCGTATTGCCGTGCGCTTCCAGTATGAATGGCGCGACGATGCCGGCAACTGGCATCGCTCCTACGGCAATGAGCAGTGGGAGTTCGACGAAGCCGGCCTGATGCGTCGCCGCGAGGCGAGCATCAATGACGTTCTCATCAATGAGAAGGACCGTCGCTTCCTGTGGCCGGCGCCGGGCCCGCGCCCGGCGGATGTCCCGGGCCTCGGCACCGATCCGTTCTGATTACAGAGAACTGTTGTCGATCACGAATTCGACGCGTTCGGCGACGAAGCGTGAATGATTGAAATGGATCGGGGCGCCATCGGCATCGACGTCGAGGGAATCGACGATCAGGATCGGTCGACCCAAAGCCACGCCGAGCCTTGTCGCATCGGTCGCGTCTATGATGCCGGCCGTCACGCGGGTCGATGCGCGGCGATAGTCCGTGATGCCATAATGCGCGAGCGCCTTGGTCATGGAGCCGGCACGTTCATAAACCCCGCCAAAATCGGGAAAGCGTTCGGCGGAGCGCCAGGTGGTGCCGACGCAGATCGGCGTCTTGTCGGCCAGGCGCAGCGCCTCGATGCGGATCAGCGGAGCGCCGGTCTTGAGGCCAAGCCGTTTGGCGAGATCGCGCGTTGCGATATCGTCCCATGCGCCGATCAATTGCGCCTGCGGTTCGCGGCCGCCGGCGCCGGCGATTTCCGAAAAGCGGGTGCGCGAGCGTAGGGGATAGGCCAGCTTCGGCGCCTCGACATAAGTCCCGCTGCCGCGTTCAGCGCGGACCAGCCCGCGTTCGGCCAGCGTCGCCAGCGCCCGCCGCACCGTGTGGCGATTGACACGGTAGGTGTCGGCAAGCTCGGTTTCTCCTGGCAGTTTGTCGCCGGCGGCGTAGCGTCCGTCGGCGATACCGCGCTCGATGCCGTCGGCCACATGCCGCCATAAGGCCACGCCGGTCGGCTTGTCTTGAATGGTCACAAATCAGTTCCTGAATGTCCGCTCGACCAGCGATAGCGAAAAATCATGTCGCTGTCACGAAACGGTCATTGCCAGCTTCTATGAAGTTGTCTAGTAAACCATACAACTTGTCGAGCGGCGGTGACATGATGCAAGCCCCTTCAAACGATCTGCAGGCCAGGCGCAAGGAGGCGATGGGCGTGCTCGGCCATTGTCCGACGGCCGACATTGCCCGGCATTTCGCCGATATCGCGGTGCCCGATCACGAGCAGTTGCGCTCTCCCGAAAACGGGCTGGTGATGCTGCGCGGGCGGATCGGCGGCGATGGTGCGCCGTTCAATCTCGGCGAAGCGACCGTGTCGCGCGCCGCGGTGCGCCTCAGTTCCGGCGAGTTCGGCTTCGGCTATACGCTCGGTCGCGACGGCAGGAAGGCGCAACTGA
Source organism: Pseudomonadota bacterium (assembly GCA_023449855.1). Lineage (GTDB taxonomy): Bacteria > Pseudomonadota > Alphaproteobacteria > Rhizobiales > Xanthobacteraceae > Tardiphaga. The sequence goes on from JAEXHR010000289.1 coordinate 3,901, forward strand.
TCGCGCTCTGCGACGCGCTGATCCAGACTTCTCAATATTCCGACACCGTCGAAGCGAAGGTCCTGACGCCGCTGCGTGCGCGTGTCGTGGCGGAGCACCAGCGGAAGGCCGCGGAAACGGCGGCCACCAAGGTCGATTTCTACACGCTCGTGCGTGGGGAGGGATAATCATGACGACAGTTGCAGAAATGCCGGCAGGATTTGCAGACAAGGTGATCGCAGCCCAGGCCACCTTCCGTACTGTCATGGATGCGATGGCGCGTCCGGGCAGCGTTCAGCTTATCCGCGCGGTGTCGGGCGTTCCCGCGCCGATGATGCGTGGTGCCGCGGCGATTGCGCTGACGCTGTTCGATCAGGATACGCCGGTCTGGCTCGATGCGAAGCTCGCAGTGAATGATGAGGTCGCCAAGTGGATCAAGTTCCACACCAGTGCGCCTGTCATTGCCGACTCCGCGGCGAGCAGCTTTGCCGTGATCGCAGATCCCATCCGGCTGCCGGAATTCGATCGCTTCGCGCTCGGCACGCCGGAATATCCCGATCGCTCCACCACCATCGTGCTGCAGGTGGCGAGCCTCAGCGAGGGGCCGACCTATGAACTGACCGGACCCGGCATCGATGGCGTGACGACTTTGCGTGCGGCGATCGGTGTGCCCGATCTCATCGATCGCCTCGCCGAGAATGCGCGGCGCTTTCCGCGCGGCATTGATCTGTTGCTGGTGTCCGGCGAATCCATCGTCGCGCTGCCGCGCACCACGCGTCTCGTTGCGCGGGAGGGCTGAGCATGTATGTAGCCGTCAAGGGTGGCGAGCGCGCCATCGAGAATGCCCATCGCTTGCTGGCGCATGAACGCCGCGGCGATCGTAGCGTGCCGGAGGTCTCGCTCGATCAGATATCGAACCAGCTCGGTCTTGCTGTCGATCGCGTGATGACCGAAGGCTCGCTCTACGATCGCGAACTGGCTGCGCTTGCCATCAAGCAGGCGCGGGGCGACATGATCGAGGCGATCTTCCTGCTGCGCGCGTTCCGCGCCACGCTGCCGCGCTTCGGCAGCAGCGAGCCGGTCGACACGGCGAAGATGCAGGTGCGCCGCCGTGTGTCCTCGACCTTCAAGGACATGCCGGGCGGTCAGGTGCTTGGCCCGACCTTCGACTATACGCATCGTCTGCTCGACCCGTCATTGATGGGCGAAAGCGTGCCGGAGCAACCGAATGTGGTTGCCGAGGCCGAGCCCGGCATCATGCCGCGCGTCACCGACATTCTCGGGCGCGACGGCCTGATCGAACAGTCGCCCGCTGAAGATCCGGAGCAGCCCGTGGGCGATCTGACGCGCGACTCGCTCAGCTTCCCTGCCGATCGCGATCTGCGTTTGCAAAATCTCGCGCGTGGTGACGAGGGCTACCTGCTTGCGCTCGGCTATTCAACTCAGCGCGGCTATGGCCGCAACCATCCCTTCGCTGGCGAAATTCGTCTTGGCGAAGTCGAGGTCGAGTTCGTCGCAGAGGATGTCGGCTTTGCGGTGCCGCTCGGTTCGATCACACTGACCGAGTGTCAGATGGTCAACCAGTTCAAGGGCTCTGACACCGAAACGCCGTGTTTCACCCGCGGTTATGGCCTTGCTTTCGGCCAGTGCGAACGCAAGGTGATGTCGATGGCGCTGGTGGATCGTGCGCTGCGTGCGCGTGAACTCGGCGAAGATATCAAGGCGCCGGCGCAGGACGAGGAATTCGTGCTGTCGCATTCGGACAATGTGCAGTCGACCGGCTTCGTCGAACATCTCAAGCTGCCGCATTACGTGGACTTCCAGTCCGAGCTCGGCCTGCTTCGCAAGCTGCGCAAGGAATTCGCTGAAGCCAATGACGTGCCGACGCCCATGCAGGAGGCCGCGGAATGAACGCGCCGACTTACAATTTCGCCTATCTCGACGAGCAGACCAAGCGGATGATCCGCCGCGCGATCCTCAAGGCCATCGCGATCCCCGGCTATCAGGTGCCGTTCGCGTCGCGTGAAATGCCGATGCCTTATGGCTGGGGCACTGGCGGCGTGCAGGTCACGGCGTCGATCCTCGGGCCGGACGATCTGCTGAAAGTGATTGACCAGGGCTCTGACGATACGACGAACGCGATCTCGATCCGAAAATTCTTCGAGAAGACCGCCGGCGTCGCTGTGACGACCTACACCGAGGATGCGACGGTGATCCAAACCCGCCACCGCATTCCCGAAGCCAGGCTCGGCGAGCATCAGGTGCTCGTCTATCAGGTGCCGATCCCGGAGCCACTGCGCTTCCTCGAGCCGCGCGAGACCGAGACCCGGCGCATGCATGCGCTTGCCGAATATGGTCTCATCCATGTGAAGCTCTATGAGGATATCGCACGCTTCGGTCATATCGCTACGGCCTATGCCTATCCGGTCAAGGTCAATGCGCGCTATGTGATGGACCCGTCGCCGACGCCGAAATTCGACAATCCGAAGATGGACAACTGTCCGGCGCTGCAGCTGTTCGGCGCCGGCCGCGAGAAGCGCATCTATGCGATCCCGCCTTATACCAAGGTGCAGTCGCTCGATTTCGAGGACCATCCGTTCGAGCCGTACAAGCACAACGCCCACTGTGCGCTCTGCAACGCCGAGGACTCCTATCTCGACGAGATCGTCACTGACGACAAGGGCAGCCGCATGTTCGTCTGCTCCGATACCGATTATTGCGAAACGCGGCAGGCGCAGGGCCATCATGGCAGCGAGAGTGCTGCACCTTATGCAGAGGGCCGTCATGCTTGATCGCACCACAGTTTTGCAGGACGACGAGCCGCTGCTGATCGCCGAAGGACTCGGCAAGACCTATGGCAAGCTGCAGGCCTGCCGTGATGTTTCCTTCAAGCTCTACCCCGGCGAGGTGCTCGCCATTGTCGGTGAGTCCGGTTCGGGCAAGTCGACTTTGATGCAGCTCCTGTCGGCGCAGCTTGCGCCGAACACCGGCCGCGTGTCCTATCGGATGCGTGACGGCGTGACGCGCGATCTCGCCGCCATGGGCGAGGCTGAGCGCCGTCTGCTGTTCCGCACGGATTGGGGCTTTGTGCATCAGGATCCCGCGATGGGCCTGCGCATGGCGGTCTCGGCCGGTGCCAATGTCGGCGAGCGGCTGATGGCCGTCGGCCACAATCACTATGGCAAGATTCGCGAGACGGCGACGACCTGGCTGGAGCGCGTCGAGATTTCCGCCGATCGTATCGACGATGCGCCGCGCACTTATTCCGGCGGCATGCGGCAGCGCCTGCAGATCGCGCGCAATCTCGTCACCGAACCGCGCCTCGTCTTCATGGACGAGCCGACCGGCGGTCTCGACGTCTCCGTGCAGGCGCGTCTGCTCGACATGATGCGTTCGCTGGTCGGCGAACTCGGCCTCTCGGCCATCGTCGTCACACACGATCTTGCTGTCGCACGGCTGCTGTCGCATCGCGTGATGGTAATGCAGGGCGGCCGGGTGATCGAAACCGGTCTCACTGATCAGGTGCTCGACGATCCCCGCGAGCCCTATACGCAACTGCTCGTCTCTTCGATCCTGCCGGCGTGAGGACACCATGACTGCGATGATCGAACTCCGAAATGCCGAAAAGACTTTTGTGATGCACCTGCAGGGCGGCATCAGGCTGCCGGTCATGCATGGCGTCACGTTCGACGTGAATGCCGGTGAATGCGTCGTGCTGTCCGGTCCGTCAGGCGCCGGCAAGTCGTCGATCCTGAAAATGATTTTCGGCAATTACCGCTGCGATGGCGGCACCATTGTCGTGCGTCATCTCGGCACCACGGTGGATGTCGCCAGCGCCGAGCCGCGTCAGATCCTCAGTGTTCGCCGCGATACCATCGGCTATGTCAGCCAGTTCCTGCGCGCCGTTCCGCGTGTGGCCGCCATCGATGTCGTTGCAGAGCCGCTGCTCAATGCTGGCGTCAGCCGTGAAGAGGCGCGTGCCCGTGCTGGCGCGTTGTTGAAGCGGCTGAATATCGGCGAGCGTCTCTGGCAATTGCCGCCATCGACTTTCTCCGGCGGCGAGCAGCAGCGCGTCAATATCGCACGCGGCTTCATCTCCGATCTGCCGATCCTGCTCCTCGACGAGCCGACCGCTTCGCTGGACGCGGCCAATCGCGCCGTGGTGGTCGATCTCGTCGCCGAGAAAAAACGTGCAGGTGTGGCCATGGTGGCCATTGTCCATGACGACGAAGTGCGGCATCTGATCGCCGACCGGCTGATCGATGTCACGTCCTTCGCCGCCGCTGCCTGAGAGGGAGACCATGAGCGCTTCATCGACTGAAACCGTCATCGGCAACGCCAGGATCGTATTGGCCGACCGCGTCATCGACAAAGGCTGGGTGGCCTTTGCCAATGGTGGTGTCGCCGGATTAGGCGAGGGCGATGCGCCCCGTGGCGCGGAAGATGCACGCGGCGATCTGGTGATGCCGGGCCTGGTCGAACTCCATACCGATCATCTCGAAGCGCATTTCATGCCGCGCCCGAAGGTGTTCTGGGATCCGATCTCCGCAGTCGTTTCCTATGACGGTCAGCTCGCGACGTCCGGCATCACCACGGTGCTCGACTCCGTGCGGGTCGGCTGCGAGGATTCCAGCCAGGGCATCGACAGCTATGCCGAGCTGCTGGTCGACTCCATCGCCAATGCCGGCAAGGCGGATCTGCTGCGGGTCGAGCACTTCTTGCATCTGCGCTGTGAAATTCCGATGCCGTCGGTGGTCACGGAAGCCAAGGCGCTGCTCGGCAAGACCGAGGTGCGGTTGATGTCGCTGATGGATCACACGCCGGGCCAGCGCCAGTTCCGTGACGAGGAGAAGCTGCGCACCTATTATCGCGGCAAGAGCGGCAAGACCGACGCCGAACTCGATCTCCTGTTCGCCAATCGGCTGGCCTGCCAGCAGCAGTATGCGGCCGGCAACACACGCGCGATCGTGGCGCTGGCCCATGCCAACAACATCCCGCTTGCGAGTCATGACGACACCACCGACGGCAATGTGAGCGAGGCGATTGCCGACAAGGTGTCGGTGGCCGAGTTCCCGACCACCATGGAAGCGGCGCATGGCCTGCACAAGGCCGGCATCGGCATCCTGATGGGCGCGCCGAATGTGGTCCGCAACGGCTCGCATTCCGGCAATATCGCCGCCATCGATCTCGCCCGCGAGGGGATGCTCGACATCCTGTCGTCGGACTATGTGCCGTCGAGCCTGCTGATGGGCGCGCTGCAACTGGCGACCAAGGTGCCGGCCATCGATCTCGCCAGCGCGGTCCGCACGGTCACCAAGCGTCCGGCGGAGGCCGTCGGCCTGATGGACCGCGGTGAAATCGCGGTCGGCAAGCGCGCTGACGTCATCCGCGTCCATGTCGCGCATGATGTGCCAGTGGTGCGCAGCGTCTGGCGGGAAGGGCAGCGGGTGGCATGAGCGAGACAGCAGCGATCCCCGACGCGGAGGCGAAGATCGGACCCGGCCGGTTGGTGCTGGTCGTCGGTCCGTCCGGCGCCGGCAAGGATACGCTGCTCGGTCTGGCGCAGGCTGCATTGGCGGACGATACGAATGTCGTCTTCGTCCGCCGCGTGGTGACGCGTGAAGCCTCCGCTTTCGAGAATAACGAACAGGTCACGCCGGAAGCCTTCCGCGTTTCCAAGGCGACCGGCGCCTTCGCCATCGATTGGGAAGCGCATGGGCTTTGCTATGCGCTGCCTCGGGCCATGGACGAGGACATCCGCGCCGGGCGCAACGTCGTCGCCAATATCTCGCGCACGGTCATTCCAGCGCTGCGTGCCGCTTACAAGGCTGTCGTGGTCGTTTCGATCACCGCGCCGCCCGAGGTGCTTGCGGCAAGGCTCGCTGCGCGTGGCCGCGCGAGCGATGGGCCAATCGGTGATCGGCTCAAGCGCAGTGTCGAGACGGCTGGTGCCGATGTGACGATCAATAATGTCAGCACTGCTGAGGCACATGCCGTGGAGCTGATACACGCGATCAACGGCCGTAGGGCGGATTAGCCGAAGGCGTAATCTGCCGGCCGAGTATGTGGGACGAAGAAAGGCGGATTACGCTGCGCTAATCCGCCCTACGAAAGGAGAACGGCCATGGCAGTGATCGAGAGCGTCGAACAACTGGAAACGATCTATGGTCGCTTCGAGAATGTCGCCGAGGCTTCCACGGCCAAGGTCGCCGACCGGGTCACGGCCCAGTATCGCCGCCTGATCGAGGTCTCGCCCTTTGTCGCCCTTGCGACCTCCGGACCCGAAGGCCTGGATTGCTCGCCCCGCGGCGACCTGCCGGGCTTCGTCCGCATCCATGATGAAAAGACCCTGATGATGCCGGATCGCCGCGGCAACAACCGCATCGACAGCCTCCGCAACATCGTCAGGGATCCCCGTATCGGCCTGCTGTTCCTGATCCCGGGATCCGGCACGACCCTGCGCATCAATGGCACCGCGCATCTCTCCGACGATCCCGACCTGCTGGCGTCCTTTGCAGTCACTGAAAAGGCGCCGCGGACCGTGATCGTGATGGAGGTCGGGGAGATCTATTTCCAGTGCGCCCGCGCCATCGTCCGCTCGGATCTGTGGAATCCGGACAAGCGCATCGATCCGAAGACCCTGCCGACACCCGGCGAGATCCTGGCCGAAATGAGCGAGCAGCGGGTCGGCGGTGTCGAATACGACCGCGCCTGGCCGGAGCGGGCGCGGCAGACCATGTGGTAATGACCTCATGAAGGTATTCGCCGCGGTTCGGCAAAGGCGAATCCCTCAGCCCCTTTATTTATAGGAAATGGGCTTGCGCGATCCCCGAATCCCTGCCGCACAAGGCGAATCGGGGCTTGTGCGCCAAAAAACACCGCTTTTTAAGGGAAAAGCCGGTGTGAGACCCTATTGAAGGCCTGTTTTTTCCGGCGATTCCGCTAGTGTCAGGTTCACCGAATCACTCCTGCAAACGCAAAGGTGCAACATGGCAGAACAACTGACGAAGTCGCAGCTCATCGAGAAGATCGCTGAAACCACCGAGCTCACCAAGAAGGACGTCAAGGGCGTTCTCGAGAACCTCGCCACCCTCGGCTACAAAGAGCTGAAGAAGAACGGCGTGTTCCTGGTTCCGGGCTTCGCCAAGTTCGTCGTTATCAAGAAGCCGGCGACCAAGGCTCGCAAGGGCACCAACCCCTTCACCGGCGAACCGATGACCTTCAAGGCCAAGCCGGCCCGCAAGATCGTGCGTGCCCGCCCGGTCAAGGCTGCGAAGGACGCGGTCTAAGAATTTCCGGGACGGCCGCTCGGTCGTTCCGCTCTCGTTTGCGCTCGGCGCGGCATTGCTCAGGCAGTGCCGCGCCGATTGCGTTTTGAGGGGAAGGCCGTGCTACGCCCGGAAGATCGTGATTCCGAGCACCAGCAGCGCGATGCAGATCACGAGGAAGATATAAAACAGGACTCTCGCGACATCGGCCGTTGCGGCGGAGATGCCGGTGAAGCCGAACACGCCGGCGACGATCGAGACCAGAAAGAAAATCAGCGCCCATTTCAGCAGGCTCATGGCATTGCTCCGATTGAATTCAAATCGGGAACGTCAGTCTCCGGCCGTTGGTTCCATTCGAGCCATTCGACAGATGCAGGGCGATTGACGACGGTGGCGTGCAAAACCGCTCGATGCTCGCGTAGAAGTGTACCATTTTGGACCATTGGCGCGGAAAGGTTGCATTTTAAACGGGGCCTTAACCAAGACATCCCTAATGAAGAGTGAGTGGCCGCAGCAGCCGTTTCTGCATGCGGGCGCCACATCGGGGTGTTGTATGCGTATGGTGATCGTTCAGTACTGGACCCGTAGAATGGGCACCGCGACACTGCCCTGCGCAGTATCGACGCCGAGCGACACCGTGTGACACGCCATGTTCATCCGACGATCCGCAAATCCCTCGTCCGTCGCTGAAGAGGCGACGACCGAGAATCCGTTGCAGAAGGTGTGGCGTCATCGCCAGATCTTCGGGGCGGTTTTCTGCGGCATCATGATTGTCACAGTCATTGCGCTGTTCGTCGTGCCGGTGCGCTATTTTGCGACAGGTTCCGTCATCGTTGCCGAACAGGAACCGAGCAACAACAACGCCTCGGCGGTATGGGCTGCCAAGATCGGCGATCCCGCCGACGTGGAAAGCCAGCTTCTGATCGTCAAGTCGCCGCGCGTCATGCGCTTGGCGCTCGATGCGCCCGGGGTCCGCGAGGCGGCGATTCAGGATTGCTTCGCACGCAGCACGAGCGGTTCGGCGTGCGAGAAGGCGAAGGACGACACCGGCGCGCTGGTCGACTATATCGCCGGCAACTATTCCATCGGCGGCGCCGGCCGCTCGCGCGTCATCAACATTTCCTATACTTCGCCGATTGCCGAGGTCGCGCAGAAGATGGCCAATGCGCTGACCAATGCATTCCTCGACGATCAGCGCGTCACCGGCGCGAACAGCAAGGAGCTGGCGGCCTCCTATCTCTGGAAGGAAGCCAAGCAGCTCGATGCCGAGTTGCGCGATGCCGATGCCAAGATCCAGGCCTTCCGGCGCAGCAAAGGTCTAGCCCGGGGCCAGCAGGCGCCGATCGGGTCGGAACGCCTCACCAGCACCAGCCAGCAACTGGCCAATGCCGAGAATGCGCGGGCCGAAGCTGCGGCGCGCCTGCAGGAGATCAAGAGCAATCAGGCGCGTGCCATCGACTCGCCGGTCGCGCAGTCGAACCGCTCGATCTCCGATCTCAAGCAGCAGCTCACCGTGGTTACGGCCCAGCTCGCCAACCAGTCGAATTCGCTAGGGCCACGTCATCCGTCGATCCGCGCGCTCGAACAGGAGCAGGCCGCGATCCGCGACCGCATCAATTCGGAAGTCGCCAGCATCGTTGCGAGTGCGCAGAAGACCTATGATTCCAGCGACGCGCTGGTGAAGTCCCTGACCAAGCAGATGGAGGCGGCCAAGGCCGAAGTCGGCTCTGCGAACTCGGACGAAGCCACCATCGAAAGCCTCGCGCGCAATACAGAGATCAAGCGTGCTCAGTATGCGGATCTCTATCGTCGCGCCAGCGAACTCGAGACCGAACGACGCGTGCTGATCGGCAGCACCCGCCTCGTCAGTCTCGCCGAATTGCCGATGAAACCGTTCTTCCCGAAGAAGATCCCGTTTATCGCCGCAGGCGCGACTCTCGGTCTGCTGCTGGCAAGCTTCGCCGCATTCTTCGGCGACGCCCTGCGGCTCGATAGCCTGTCGCGTGTGCGTCGGCCGCTGCGCAGCGAACCGCAGGCCGAACCTGCGGCTGCTGCACCGATTGTTGCCCCGGCGGCTGCGCCGGTTGCTGCCGCGGCGGTTGCTCCAGTCACTCCACGCGTGGTTCCGTCACCCGCGGTCGAGGCGTCGCCGGCGCCGTCTCGTGCAGGACCCGTCCTTGCCGGGTCTTCCTCGGAACTCTCCGTCGTCACCGGCGCGCCAATCCTTGCGCGTGTGCCGGCGATCCAGCGCGAAGGAGCGGAGTCGGCGATCGGAGCGATCCTGTCGGCGCAGTCGGGTGCCGCACTGGCGCGCAGCCTGCCGCAGGCACGAGAGGACCGTCACTATCAGGATGCGTTGCGCGATCTCGCGACCAATCTTCTCGCACCGGGTGCTGACAAGGTGCGCAAGCGAATTCTCGTCGCTTCGCCTTCGACCGCCGAAGGCAAGACCTTCCTGACCCTGTCGCTGGCCCAGCATCTGGCCGCAGCAGGCCGTAGCGTGCTGGTGATCGAATGCGATCTCGGCGCGCCGAAATTCGCAGCCGCGCTCGGTTTGCGTAGCAGCCTCGGCCTGCAGGGCATCCTGCGCGGTGAGATCACGCCGCGCGAGAGCGTGGTCAGCACCGGTGTGCCGAATCTCGATGCCATTCCGGCTGGCCCGGTGCCAGCATCGGCCGAGCTTCTGATGCGAAAGCCGCTCGCTGATGTGCTGCAATGGGCTCAGATCTATGACGTCGTCCTCGTCGATGCGCCGTCGCCCGGCATCCAGACCGATATCGGTGCGCTCGCCAAGCATGTCGATGGCGTGCTGCTGTGCATGCGGTCGGGGCGCTCGTCGATCGGGCAGGCGGTCGCGGCCTCCAGCGCCATCCGCGTCGCAGGTGGCGAGCTGACGGGCATTGCCATCACCATGGTTCCGGATGCGGGTGCGACGCGCACTGCCTCCGCCTCGAGCGATGCCTATGCCGGAGCGACATGATGTCGCCGCCGCGCATTCTGTTCGTTTGCCATACGGGCTCGGTATCCGGCGCTGAACTGGTCCTGTTGGACCTCGTGAGGCCGTGGGCAGGGCAGTCGGCGTTGCTGTTCGAAGATGGTCCGCTGCATCGGTCGCTGGCTGCATGCGGCCTGAACGTCACGATCTCACGCTGGGGCAATGGATTGAATGATGTCCGGCGCGACAGCTCATTCGCCAAGGTGCTTCCCGTCATCGGTGCGATGTACGGTATCGTCGCCGAGCTTGCCCGGTTCGCGCGAAAGCATGACGTGGTCTATGCCAATTCGCAGAAGGCGTTCGTACTGTCTGCGATTGCTGCAAAGCTGGTGCGCCGCCCGCTGATCTGGCATCTGCACGACATCATTTCGCCCGCGCATTTCGGCAAGATGCAGCGTCGCGTTCAGGTGCTGCTGGCAAATCATTGCGCCGTCAGGGTGGTCGTCCCGTCGAAGGCGGCGGCCGATGCATTCATTGCCGAAGGTGGGCGCAAGGAGCTCGTGGCCATCGTCCCCAACGGTCTCGATATCTCGCCTGAGACGCAAACCTCCGCGGAGTTGCGTCGGGAACTGAACTTGCCGCAGGGATCGCTGATCGGCGTGTTCAGTCGTCTCGCCGAATGGAAGGGACAGCACATCGTGCTGCAAGCCCTGGCGAAGACACCAGGCGTCAACTGTATCATTGCCGGATCGGCGCTGTTTGGCGAGGAAGCCTATGAGCAGCGGTTGCGGCAGATGACGAACGATCTCGGTATCTCCGATCGCGTGCATTTCCTCGGCCAGCGCAGCGATGTGCCGCGGTTGATGCGCGCCGTCGATGCGGTGATCCATCCGTCCATCGATCCCGAACCATTCGGCCGGACGCTGGTGGAAGCGATGCTGGCCGAGGTGCCTGTGATTGCCACCGATGCCGGTGCGGCTTCGGATATCCTCGAAGGCGGCGAGGCCGGCACGCTGGTGCCGCCGGCGGATTCCGAGGCGCTGGCGCAGGCGATCGGCAAGGTCATGTCACGACCGCCCGAACTCGTGGAGCAGATCAATTATGCGGCCGCACGTGCGCGCTCGCATTACGGTGTTGACCAGATGCTCGATGCGACATCGCGTCTGATCCGTCAGGCCGCCGGAGACAAAGCGTGACCCGTCGCCGCATCAACATGGCGCTCGCGTCATGACGACACCGCGGCAATCGACAGGGCGTTTCGTCGTCAAGCTGATCAGCGGCGCGCTCGCGAGCAAGTTGCTCGGTTTCGGGCGCGAGATCGCGATGGCGCATGTGCTCGGCGCCACGCTCGCCGCCGACGGTTTTCGCGGCGCCATGACGGCTGTCTTCCTGCCCATCGCGTTCTTGCAGAACGAGACCGTGCCGGCAGTGATGATCCCGATGCATCGTGATGCGCTGAAGACAGACGATGCGCCGCGGAAGCTGGGCGCACTGGCTGTAGTGACCACGGGGATGGCGCTGATCCTGCTGGTGGCGCTGCAGGCGCTCGGCGAACTGGCGGTTCAGGTCCTGGTTGGTGGCTTCTCTGCTGAGGGCCGCAGCCTGACGCTTGAGTTCATTCGCATCATGGCGTTCGGTATGCCGGCCTCGGTGTTGGTGAACGTGCTTGCATCCGGCGAAATCGCCCTGGGGCGGACACGACTGACCAATCTCCGGGCAAGCATCCTCAATGTTTCGGTGTTGATCGGCATTGTTCTGATTGTTCTGACGAGTAACTTCCATGCGTTGGCGTGGTCTTTCACCGCCGCGTTCAACATCCTCGCCGTCTGGGGGCTGGTTACGTTGGGCCGCGACGGTGCGATCAGCTTTCGCGACCTGTCACTTGGCGCAGTACTGGCGTCGGCACGTGAATTCTTCGGCCGGCTACGCCCGCTGCTGGCGATGCCGATCGCCGAACAGGCAAATATCTGGATCGAACGGCTGCTGGCTTCGCGTATTGGCACCGGTGCGGTGGCATCGCTCGACTATGCGCGCACTTTGACGGAAAGCGCGCTGCTGCTGATCAGTCAGCCCGTCGGTCTTGCGGTGCTATCCAATGAAAAGCCGAAGGAGCTCGGCGCCCAGATCGAGAGCATCGCGCGACCGATCCTGGCGCTGGCCGTTCCAGCATCGGCATTCCTGTTCATGTTTGCGCCGGACATCGTGCGCCTCGTCTTCTTTCGCGGCGCGTTCAATGAGCAGGCGTTGATCCTGACCAGTCAGGCGCTGCAAGGCATTTCATGCGGTTTGTGGGCGGCAACGCTCGGCTGGATACTGATCCGCATTCTGAACGGGGCAGGGCGGAATTTCGTCGCGGCGCTGATTATCGTCGGCGCCTATTTGGTTAACATCGGGGTTAACCTTCTCCTGTCGTATCTGCCGCACATTCCGCAGTCCGGCACATTGCTGCTTGGACTAGGCGAAGCCACCCGTGGTATCGTTCTGCTTGCTGGCATCATGATGGTTCTCAAGTCGCGAAAGAAGCTGCTTTTCTGGCTGTTTCTTGCGAGCATTCCTGCAGTCCTCATGATCCTGTCGGGGTGGCAAATCCACGAATGGTTCGCCGGAACCTGGCAACGACTGTTCGTCGGCGGCCTGGCCTGTCTTGTCTGCATCGCACTGGCTTTCGCGATGCTGTTGCCGAGCGTCTATGTTGCGGCATTCGCGCGCTTGCGCAGCCGATTCTGATTCGACTAAATCACCTTGGATTGCCGGGGGCGGCTGAGGAATTTTCGATGAAGCGATTGTTGTCTGGCGCGGCCAGGCGAATGGCTCGATCCGAGGCGCTCGTGCGTCCGATCAGCATGGCGGCGGACATGCTCATGAGCGAGCGCGGTTGTCTCATGACCTTCCATCGCGGAGCGCCAGCCAAGCTCTGGGAGCAGCTTCCCAATCGCGACTTCTATCTCGATACGACGTTCCTTGACGAGTTCCTGGGTTATCTGAAGCGGCAGGGCTGGGACATCGTGACCATCGAGGAGGCCACGCATCGCTCCAAGAGTGGGAGAGGGCGCTTCGTGAACTTCTCTGTCGACGATTGCTATCGCGATACGTATGAGGATGTCGTGCCGCTGTTCCGGCGCCACAACGTGCCCGTGACGCTGTTCGTCACCACGGGCATTCCGGATGGCACGCTGCCGTTATGGGCCGCGGGCCTCGAGGACACGCTGCTCAACAAGGATAGCGTCATGCTTGAGGACGGTGCTATTCGGGTGCCGGATTTCGAGACGAAGCAGGCCGCCTTCTATCGGATCGCAGATAGCTGGGACGGCCGGCAAGCGGCCAAGAGCTACGCGAGATTCTGCGAGATGAACGGCATCGATATGAATGCGATGCACTGGAAGCATGCCATTACCTGGGAGATGCTCGAGGAACTGCGCAACGATCCGCTGGTCGAAATCGGCGGGCATACCGTCACGCATGCCCGCATCTCATCCCTGTCGCCGGAAGGCGCCCTCTTTGAATTGCAGGGCTGTCGCGATCGCTTGATCGAACGTCTCGGCATCCCCGCGCGGCACTTCGCATTCCCTTATGGACGCTCCGGCGATTGCGGTACGCGTGACTTCGCGATCGCGCGCGATGCTGGTTATGCGAGCGCATCGACAACGCGAAAGGGCCTCGTGCTGGGAGGGCAGGATCCGTATTCGCTGCCCCGCTGCACCATCAATGGCTCGGATCGCAGTGTCGCCACCATGGAATTGCATCTCTCCGGCATGACCGGCCTGGCCGCGCGGATGGCGGGACGTGTCTAGCGCGTCGCGCCTCAAGATCCTGTCGATCGCGCATCCGGCGGTGAGCCGGGATGCAGGGCGGTTGCGCTACTATCCGCTCGGGCATCGCGACGATGTCGACGTGCATCTTGTCGTGCCGGCGGTCTGGCATCAATTCGGACGCACGATCGTCGCCGATCCCTCCGACGATCCCGGCATTACCGTGCATGTGATGCCGATCCGGCTGCCGAAGGCCGGGCCGATGAGCTGGTATCTGCATTTCTATCCGGGCCTGCGAACGCTCATTCGTGAACTCGGTCCGGATGTGATTCATCTTTGGGAGGAGCCGTGGAGCGTCGTGGCCATGCAGGTGCGCTTGCTCAAGCGGCGCGCCGCCATGGTGATGGAAGTCGATCAGAACATCCTGAAACGTCTGCCGCCGCCGTTTGAATTCATCCGCAAGCAGGTGCTTGCGAATACCGATCATGTGCTGTCCCGAAGCCCGGATGCGACCGCGGTGGTGCGCGCACGGGGATATGACGGACCGGTGTCCGCGATCGGTTATGGCGTCGACCTCACCAGTTTTCGCCCCGATGTCGCACCTTTGCTGCCGCCGGTCGCACGGCCGGCATTCCGCATCGGCTATGTCGGTCGTCTGGTGGTGGAGAAGGGGCTGGACGACGCGCTGGATGCCATGGCGCGCGCGAAGACGCCGGTGGCGCTCGCGCTGATGGGCGAAGGGCCGCATGAAGGAGCGCTGCGGACGCGCGTGGCCGAACTAGGGCTGACCGATCGCGTGAGCTTCCGTGGTTGGGGCAAACCGGCGGAAGTTGCAGGTTTCCTGCGCAGTCTCGATGCGCTGATCCTGCTTACGCGCACGACCAATGTCGTGAAAGAACAGTTCGGGCGTGTCATCACGGAGGCGCAGGCCTGCGGCGTGCCGGTGATCGGATCGACCGGCGGTGCGATTCCCGATGTGACGGGTGAAGGCGGCTGGATCGTGCCGGAAAGCGATCCGGATGCACTCGCGGCGCTGATCGATCGTATCGCGGTCGATCCGGACGAGATGCATAAGCGCAGTCAGGCAGCGCTGGCCAATGTCATGAACCGCTTCACTTATGAAGCTGTGGCCGATGATCTCGCCAACGCCTGTTTCGCAGCGGCCGCGCGCCGGCGCGGCAACTGATCGCGCTCAGGCGCCGGCAGGCAACGCGCCATGCGGCCAGGTTTCCTTGGACGCCTGCACCTGTTCGAGCAGTTCGATATAGCGCGAGCCCACATAGTCCCAGCCATAGTTGAGGGCGGTAGTGTGGGCGCCGTCCCGCAGCGTTGCGAGCAGATCGGGATCGGCAAAGACCGCCGCGACCTTGCTGGCGATGTCTTCGCCGTTCATGGCGATCTGATAGCCGTTCACGCCATCGACCAGATAGTCCTCGATGCCGCCAACCGGCGTTGCGAAGACCGGCGTCGAGCAGGCCATGGCTTCCATGCAGACCAGCGAGAAGGTCTCATAGGCCGTGGGCAATACGAAAGCATCGGCCGCGGAATAGATCGCGGGCATATCGGTGCGCGATCCCGCGAACACCAGCCGGTTCGCCGATGTTGTTGCCATCTTGCGATAAGGCGCAGGATTGTCGGAGCCGACCACCAGCATCCAGACGTCCGGCCCAAGACGATCGAGGGCATCAATCGCATGGGCAAGGCCCTTGCGGCGAAATTCGTGACCGGCGAACACCAGAAGCTTTGCATCCAGCGGGATGTTGAATTCACGGCGAATGGCAACGCCGGCGGCGACGTCCCGCTTGAATCGCGTGAGATCGATACCGTTCGGGATCACACGGATGCGCGATGCCGGCACTTTGTAAATGCTCTGCAGCTCGGTCGCGACGCGCGGCGAGACTGCGACATACATGCGATAGCGCAGTCCTCCGATCATCCAGCGATCGCGCAAGCTGACCCAGAGATGCATTGGATTGAGCATCCATTTCCAGTCGCCGGCATTACGCTTCTCGATCAGGCTCTGCGCATTCACCGCATGGACGACAAGCACGTCGCCGCTCAGGCTGTCGCCATGGCTGAGAACGACGGCCTTGGCATGATGATGGGCCGCTCGCGTTGCCAGCATGGTGAAGATAGGCACCACGAGGAAGCGGCCGGCATAGCGCAGCACGCCGCGCGTCTTGACGCGCGACAACCACGAGCCGACACGCTCCACATGTGTCCCCGTGGTGTTGCGCTCGCCGACAGCGCTGGCAAGAACTGTATTCGCGATCTTGGCGCGGCTGAACGCGCCGGCGAGCTCGCTGGCAACGCTCTCGACGCCGCCAACCGAACTTAGCTCCTGGACGATTTGCACGATCTCGATAGTCATGGCGCAACGCTCAAAAGGGTTGAAAGAACGAGCCGCGAAACTCACCGATGGATCGCAATGTCGATCCGCATCTTTTTTGGCAGGCTTTGACCCGCGACACAATGTCCGATTTTAAAACTGTATGTGATGATGCAGCCGCAGAAACATTTCGGCACATCTAGTCAGTGCAATACTGATCAACGGTCCGCGATGTGTATCGAATTGAGCTGCATGGTCTCAAAAGGACACAGGCTTGGCGGTCGCCAAAAGGTGGTCGTCCGGCTCGGTGGTATCAGAGGTTAACGGCGGAATAGGCCTTGCTGATGATAGCCGCGGTCCGCTGCAGCTTTTCGCGCAGATTGATCTGACTTGCCTTGGGCGTTCGGAAGGCCGGTGTAACGAAGGAAATGGCGGCGACGACGCCGTTGCCATCGCGAATGCCGGCGGCGACCGCGTAGACATGCGGCGTGATCTCCGCATGCGATTCCGACCATCCTTCCTCGCGGATCGTCGCCATCTCGCGCATCAGGGCCTTGCGATACGGGCCGAAGCCGGGATCGCGCAAGATCGCGTCGTCGAGCAATTGCTCGATCTCGGCCGGCGGCTGATGTGCGAGCAGGAGTTTGGGCCCCGCGCCCCGATGCAGCGGCAACGCAGTGCCGACCTCGAAGGTGAGGCGTATCCGCGATAACGACTCCGCGCGTTCGATACAGACCGCCCGATCGCTCGATCGACGTAGAAGAATGACAGTTTCACCCGCATCCTGCGCAAGCCGCTTCATGTGCGGGCGTGCCATGGAGGACAGGTCGGTGCCCGCACGTGCCGCCTGTGCAAGACCGATGACACGCGGCGCCAGAACGAACGAGCCGCGTCCGTCTTCATCGATAAGTTCGGCTTCACGGAGAATGCCGATATAGCGATAGGTGGAGGACAGCGGGACCCCGATCTGCTCAGCGAGGCTTTCGGCCGAGTGCCGTGGTCGCTCCGTCGAGAATGCGAGCAATGCGCGCAGAATCTTGCGCGAACTACCGTCCGCCGATTGTGGCCGGTTCGCTCCATCATGCGCCACGGCGGATCTCTTGATGGCCAATGCGCTCTCCATTCGCTACAGCTCGCCGATGGAAAAGGCAGTGCGCGTACACCATTTGCGCACGAACAAACCTTGCCATGCCGCTCAGTTCTTATACCATAAGATAGTGTTCTCATCAATTGAGAAGTTGCAAGCAGCGCCATGAAGCTCCCTTCGTTGGACTACACTTGCCCTGCTACACTTGCCGAGGCGATCGCAGCTCTGGCCAGTCATCAAGGCGATGCAAAAGTGATCGCCGGCGGCCAGAGCCTGATGCCGATGCTGGCGTTTCGGCTCGCTGCACCGAAACTGCTGGTCGATATCGGGCGGCTCCCCGACCTCAATCGGATCGATATTTCTGAAGATGGCGTCGCTCTCGGTGCGCTCGTGACCTGGCGCATGATTGAACGCGATGCGCGTCTTGCGCAGGCTCATCCACTGTTGCGCGCTGCTATTGCTCATGTTGCGCATTATCAGGTGCGCAATCGCGGCACGGTTGGCGGCAGTCTTGCGCATGCCGATCCTGCGGCGGAGCTGCCTGGTATCGCCGTGACTTGCGATGCAGTGCTGACGGTCGTGGGCCCGAACGGGATGCGCATCGTGCCCGCGGCCGCGTTTTTCCGTGGTGGGCTGGAGACCGCTCTGGCGCCCGATGAGCTGATCGTCAGCCTGCGCCTGCCGCCGTGGCGGCGCGGGCGGCGATGGGGTTTTGAGGAATTTGCGCGCCGCCGCGGCGATTTCGCCATGGCTGGCGTTGCGGCTTACTACCATCTCGATGCGCAGGGAGAGATATGCGATGCGCATGTCGGTGTCATCGGTGTCGCCGATCGTCCGGTGCGCTTGAAGGACGTCGAGTTGGTCCTGAATGGCCAGCGACCGGGCGTCGAACTGATCCGGCAGGCCGCCGATATGGCGCGGGCTGCTGTCGATCCCCCGGACG
Source organism: Pseudomonadota bacterium (assembly GCA_023449855.1). GTDB lineage: Bacteria > Pseudomonadota > Alphaproteobacteria > Rhizobiales > Xanthobacteraceae > Tardiphaga. Next base: position 22,191 of record JAEXHR010000289.1, read on the forward strand.
ATATCCATGCGGAAGGCGGTTATCGCCGCGACCTCGTCGGCGTCCTGCTCGAGCGCGTGCTTGCCACTGCGGGCGAGATCGACATGCCGGAGGCGGCATGACGGCGGCGATTCCGGTTTGTCTTCGTGTCAACGGATCGGTAGCGACCATGACGGTTGAGCCGCGCATGACATTGGCCGATGGGCTTCGCAATGAACTCCGTCTCACCGGCACGCATCTCGGCTGCGAGCACGGCGTGTGCGGCGCCTGTACCGTGCTGGTGGACGGCGCGGCCGTGCGCGCCTGCCTGGTGTTGGCGGTGCAGGCGGAAGGGCGCGAGGTCATGACCGTGGAAGGGCTCGGCGATGCCGCACATCTCGGTCCATTGCAGCTCGCTTTTCGAAAGAACCATGCGTTGCAATGCGGTTTCTGCACCGCCGGCATTCTGATGACGGCGCATGCTCTTCTGATGGAGGAGCCGGACGCCGATGAGGATCGTATCCGCGAGGTGATCTCCGGCAATTTGTGTCGCTGCACCGGCTATCTTCCGATCATTGCCGCTATTGTCGAGGCGCGTGAGGCGTATCGCGAGATGCGGCAAGAGGCGGTGCAATGACTGAGCCGGTCATACGTCTGGTCGGGCGCGCGGTCGAACGCATGGAAGATGCTCGCTTCCTTGCGGGTTCCGGCACCTTCGCAGACGATCTTGTGCGCGAAGGCATGTTGCATGCCACCATCCTACGCAGTCCAGTCGCACATGCGCGTATCGTTGGAATTGATGCAGCAGCGGCCTTGGCGATGGCAGGTGTGCATGCGGTGATCACGGCTGTCGATATCGGTGCGGATATCCCCGTGATCCCGCTGCGCCTCGCGCCATTGGTGGAGTTCGAGCCGTTTCGGCAGCCTGTTATCGCCAGGGACAAGGTGCGTTATGTCGGCGAGCCCATCGCCGTCGTCGTCGCTGAAACGCGCGCGCTGGCGGAAGATGCGCTCGAAGCGATCGAAGTGAGGTTCGAGCCGCTGTCGGCCGTGACCGGACAAGATGCCGGTGCGGATGCATTGTTCGATGGCGTGACCGATAATCTCGCCGTGCAATATGATGTGGGCTTTGGCGACATCGAGGCGGCATTCGCGGCGGCCGATCACATCCGCACCGAGCGCTTCAGCGTGCAACGGCATACGGCCTTGCCAATGGAGACGCGCGGGGGGCTTGCGGAATGGGACGCTGCTGCTTCTCGGTTGATCGTCACAGGCGCGACAAAAGTCACCTTCTATAACCGGCGCGCATTGGCTGATATGCTCGGCATGCGCACGGAGGATATCGATCTGATCGAGATCGACGTCGGCGGCGGTTTCGGTGTGCGGGGAGAGTTCTATCCTGAAGATTTTCTGGTGCCGTTCGCCGCACGTCAGCTCGCACGCCCGATCAAATGGATCGAGGATCGCCGCGAGCATCTGATGGCGATCAATCATTCGCGCGACATCGCCTGTGAATTGTCAATCGCCTGTCGCAGCGACGGCCTGTTTCTCGGTCTGCGCGGCCGGGTGTTCAGCGATATGGGCGCCTATATCCGCACCAATGGCGGCGTGGTGCCGGCTAAGGCTGCGCAATTTCTGCCGGGGCCTTACCGCGTTCCGCATGTCGCCATTTCCGTCGAGGCGTTTCTTACCAACAAGACACCGGCCGGCACCTATCGTGGGCCGGGGCGCTTCGAGGCCAACTTCTTTCGCGAGAGGCTGATCGATATGGTCGCTGCCGATCTCGGCATGGATCCTGCTGACATTCGCCGCAGAAATCTCATCACCGAAGAAGAGTTGCCTTATCCTATCGACGGACTCGTTCCCTATGAAGGGCCGACCGCTTACGATACAGGTGACTATCCGGCGGCATTCGAGCGTGCACTCAACGAAATCGGTTGGCACGAAAAGAAAGAGCTGCAAGGCAGGCTTATCGACGGCGTTCGCCACGGCATCGGGCTTGGCTGCTTCGTTGAAAGCGGCGGTGCAGGGCCGCAAGAGAACGCAGTGCTGACGGTGGAGGCGGATGGTTCGCTGACGGTTGCTGTTGGCTCATCGGTGCTGGGGCAGGGACTTGAAACCGTGCTTGGCCAGATCGCTGCCGATGCGTTGTCGATCTCGTTCGACCGCATTCGTGTTTTGCACGGCTCCACGACGCTGCTTGACGAAGGCTTCGGCACCTACCACTCGCGCGCCGTTGTCATGGGCGGATCGGCTGTGCTCGACGCCGGCGAGAAACTGCGCGAGAAGATCATGGCGCGCGCGGCGGAGCGGCTGGGGCGGCCGAATAGCGAGTTGACCATCATCGATGGCAATGTGGTTGCTGCGAATGGCGCGATCGTCTCGCTGGCATCCCTCGCTGGCGATGGCGGTCTTTCCGCCGCCGGGACATTCTCCAGCACGGTGCGCACCTATAGCTACGGCACGCATGCTGCGCATGTCACGGTCGACCCGCGGACCGGGCTAGTGCAAATCCTTGATTATATTGCTGTGGAAGATGTCGGCCGTGCGATCAATCCCGCCATCGTGCATGGGCAAGCGATCGGCGCTATCGTTCAGGGACTGGGCGGCGTGTTTCTGGATCATCTGATTTACGATGACGAAGGACAGTTGCTGAACGCCTCGCTGGCGGATTATCTGGTACCGACGGCGAGCGATTATCCTGTCCTGCGGGCCGTCACGCTCGATCTCTGCCCATCACCGAGCAACCCGCTCGGCGCGAAGGGGGCGGGCGAGGGCGGCATCGTGGCCGTGGCTGCCGCGACGGCGAATGCCGTTGCTGCGGCACTGGCACCGCTGAATGTGGAGATTCATCATTTGCCACTGACGCCGCCGCGTCTGTGGCGTCTCATCAAGGATGCGCGCGACCGCGCTGCTGCTTAGGGAACGCAGGTGCCGATCGATATCCACGCTCACTATGTGCCGCCGCAGCTGTTCTCCGCCATCGCGGATCGCGGCGCGATGTGCGGCGTCAGGCTTCTGCCTGCTGGCAATGGTCGCCCGCCGGCGCTGGGCTTCGATTATGGCTTCAGGGTCCGTCCTTTTTTCCCGCAACTGGTTGAACCGGCCGCGCAGCGTCGCGCCAGTCTGGATCGCCAGAGGCTCGACCGGCAACTGGTCGCGACCTGGCCGGATATCTATGGCTACGGTCTGGAGCAGGGGGCCTGTGCGCAATGGCATCGCATGCTCAATGACACACTGGCGGAATGGTGTAACGCCAATAGCGATCGTTTTTCGTTCGTAGCCTCGGTGCCGCTGGTGGATGCCAGAGACGCGGCTGCTGAACTCGAGAGGGCGATCCACCTCGGTGCAGTCGCGGTGATGGTTCCTGCCAACGTAGAAGGGGGCAATATCGGCGAGAAAGCGCTCGATCCGTTCTGGGCCAAAGCCGAAGCCCTTGGCTTACCCGTCATTCTACACCCTGTTCTCGTCGAGCCAGCCCCGCGGGCGGCGAAATTCGCGCTGACGCAGATCGCGCAATATACGTTCGATACCACACTCGGTATCGGCTCTATCCTGTTGTCCGGTGTGCTGGATCGTTTTCCCGCGCTTTCCCTCGTGCTCAGCCATGGCGGCGGTGCGTTTCCCTATCTGCTTGGGCGCTTCGATGTCATGCATGAACGGATGGACAGGGCCGGGCAGGGCGATGTTGCCCAACTGGCGCCGTCCGCCTATGCGGCGCGTCTCGGCTATGACACCATCGTGCATGCGCCGAAGGCCTTGCGGTTTCTGGCCGATACCGTAGGCATCGAACGCGTCGCCCTTGGCACTGATGAGGCTTTTCCGCCGGCCGATCACGATCCTGTTGCAAGTGTGAAGGCGGCCGGTTTCTCGTCGACCGATATTGAGCTGATTACCGAGGTCAATCCGAGACGGCTGTTTCCCCGTCTTCCCTGAACCGCGGCGTCGCGCCGCTCCATTGTATTTGAGAGTGAGAGGACTGATCGATGCTGAAACGTCTGTTTGTCGTCGCCACCGCTACCTTTGCACTGCTCAGCCATTCGCAGGCCCAGACGATGAAGACGGTCAAGGTTGGCACCACCAATCTGTCGTCGGATATCGGTCTGTTCCTTGCCGAGAAACGCGGTTACTTCAGAGATGAAGGTTTGAAAGTCGAGCTCATCCCGTTCGATGCCGGTGCCAAGATGGTGGCGCCGCTCGGCGCCGGCGATCTCGATGCCGGCGCGGGCGCGGCATCCGCTGGGCTCTATAATGCGGTCAATCGTGGGCTGAAGCTGAAAATGGTGGCCGACAAGGGCACCAATATCGCCGGCTACAGCTACAAGGCATTAATGGTTCGCAAGGACCTGATCGACTCCGGTGCGTTCAAGTCACTGGCCGATCTGAGGGGCAAGAAAGTCGCGATCATCGCCAATGGCGCGGCGGACGAGTCGGTGATCAATCAGGCGCTCAAGAAAGCCGGATTAAAAGACGACGATATCGAGAAGGTGTTTCTCCCGTTTCCGCAGCATCTGACGGCCTTCGCCAACAAGGCGATTGACGCTTCGATTTCCGCCGAGCCCGGCATCACGGCCATGGTGCGCAACAATGCCGCTGTTCGCTTTGTCGGCATCGATGACTTCTATCCGGTGCAGCAGACGGCGATGTTGCTCATCAACGGCAAGTTCGCCGAGGACCGCAAGACCGTTACGGCCTTTCTCAAGGCCTATCTGCGCGGCGTCCGCGATTATGCGTCGACCTTGAAGGACGGCAAGATTGCAGGCCCCGGCGCCGAGGCCATGATCAAGGACATCGCCGAGATGACGGGGATCAAGGACGCCTCGCTGCTGCATCAGATGGTGCCGGTCTTCATCGATCCCGATGGGCAGCTCAACCGCGCCAGCGTCGAGACCGATCTGGCCTATTTCAAGTCTCGCGGTCTGGTGGCGAACGACATCTCGACAGAAGGTGTGGTCGATATGTCCTTCGTCAACGAGTTGAAGCCGGTGCTTGGTCCGTTCAAGGCGGCGAATTAAGCGGGCTGAAGGGAGGTCCTGGCGATGCAGGCGATCACTCCGGTGCCTTCTTTGGAGCAGTCCGTGGGTGGCGCGAAGATCAGTCTGCGCGATGTTTCCAAGCGCCATGACGGGCAGCTGGCGCTGGACGAGATCACCCTCGATATTCCCGCCAGCACCTTCTTCGTGGTGGTCGGGCCAAGCGGCTGCGGCAAGACGACCTTGCTGCGGATGCTGGCTGGCCTCGATGCGCCATCCAGCGGCGAGATCCGTATCGGCGACCCACAGCCCGGGCAACCGCAGAACGCGATGGTGTTCCAGGGCGACTCACTGTTTCCATGGATGACGGTTTGGGACAACGCGGCCTATGGCTTGAGGATGCGCAAGGTGCCGACCGCGCGCATCGCCGATGTTGTCGGACACTTCCTGAACAAGACCGGCATGTACGGCGTGCGGGGGCTCTATCCGCATCAGCTCTCCGGTGGCATGCGTCAGCGCGTGTCGATCGCGCGGGCCTTCGCCACCGATCCCGACATTCTCCTGATGGATGAGCCGTTCTCCGCGCTTGACGAGCAGAACAAGACATTGCTGCACGAGGAGCTGCTGCGAATCTGGGAGGAGACGCGCAAGACCGTGGTGTTCATTACTCACAGTGTCGACGAAGCCGTGACGCTGGGGGACCGGATCATGGTGATGACGGCAGGGCCGGGACGCATCAAGACCATCGTTCCGGTCACGCTGCCGCGCCCGCGCAATGTGGTCGAGCTACGGCACACGCCTGCCTATGGCGAACTCGTCTATGACATCTGGGCGCAATTGCGCGAGGAAGTCGATCGTGTACGCCGCCGCGAGTCCGAAGGAAAGGCATGAGCGAAGTGCGATCGAAACCGGTGCTCGGCAATCGCGCTATCGGCATCCTGCCGCCGCTGATCCTGCTCGGCGTGTGGGAAATCTGCGCGCGCAGCGCCATCGTCGATGTCAGGTTCTTTCCTGCGCCGTCGAATGTGATCATCCATCTGGTTGAGATGATCGGGTCGGGGGAGCTGTGGCGGCATCTCGGCGCCAGTCTCTATCGTCTCGCGGTCGGCTTCTTCGTCGGCTGTGTCCCGGCGATCGCGATCGGTCTCGCGATCGGTCTCTATCGACCGGTGCGTGCTGCGCTTGATCCGCTGATCTCGGCGACCTATCCGATTCCGAAGAGCTCGCTGCTGCCGCTGATCCTGCTCATTTTCGGGCTCGGCGAGAGTTCGAAGATAGCCATGGTGGCGATCGGGGTGTTTTATCCGGTGGTGATCAATACGGCCGCAGGCGTGCGTCAGATCGCGCCGATCTTTCTCGATGTCGGTCGCAATTTCGGCGCCAGCCGGTTCAACATGTTCCGCACGGTGGCTCTGCCCGGCGCGCTGCCGCTCATCATGACCGGCGTGAAGCTTGGTGCCGGCATGGGCCTCGTGCTGATCGCCATCGCCGAGATGGTCGGCGCCAAGAGCGGCCTCGGCTACATGATCTGGAATGCCTGGGAGTTATTCGACGTCCAAACCATGTATGTCGGTCTGTTCGTCATCGCGATCATCGGTTTCCTGCTCAATGCCGGCTTCGACATGCTGGAGCGGGTGATCGTGCCGTGGCGGAAGGGCTGAGAGGAGCTAACAGATCGTCGTGGCCTTCAGCGTGTCGGCGATGTTGAGGATCTGCTGGCGAATATTGGTTGCAGCCGTCACTTCCCAGAACGCGCCGCGCGTGGCATGCCCGATGGCATAGAGACCGGCCTGGATGTCTCCTGCGTGATCCTTGATCTGGCATGTCTCGTCGACATCCAGTCCGAGGCCGTTATTGCCACGTCGGGCGATGCCCGAAGCGAGTATCGATTTGACAAGTGGGTTTTCGATACGGTCATAACGCTCTTCGGGGCCGGTGCAATTCAGGATCCAGTCGACCGTCATTTGCATGGCCGTGCCGCCGCGTCGGTGGATCGCGACATCGTAGCCTGCAGGCGTTGCCTTGGCGCCGACGATCCGGCCGGCGAGCACATTGAGCTCTTGCATGCTCTGCAGCGCGTCCAGCGATTGCGCCACGTCGGGCGCTAGCCGGTGTCGATGCACAAGCCAGATGGCGCGGAGATGGCGCGAGAAGCGTTCGCGTTCGATCTGCGATGCGTCGGTCCATAGCCGGGCGATCTGGAGTCGGAACGTATCGACCGAGGTCTGCCACGGAATGCCTGCCGCCATCTTGCGGCGCGTATCCTTCAGCAGGGCAGCGAAGACGCCGCGGGCGGACGGCTCTGGCCAGTTCTCCAAGGGAGCCGGGTCGGTCTGCGCCGGTGCGTCGATGAGAGGCAGCAATCCGCGGCGGGAGATCATGGTGATCGGCCGCTGCATACCGCGGCGATGGAGGTCGATCACTACATCGACGGCTGTCGCACCGGTCCCGATCACCAGCACATGGTCGTTCACGCCGATCGGATCGAGTGCGCCAGGTGCCCAGACATCGGTGATGGAGCGCGGCGACGTCTCGACGCCGGGAAACGGCGACGGCGATGGATTGCCGAGGCAGAGGAGTACGAGATCGAATGTCTGGCGCTGGCCCGAGGAATTCGTTAGTTCATAATCGGAGTGCCTGCGCTCGATATGTGCGATGGCGTCGGTGTTGATGGACGCCCGGCCACTCGCGACGATCTGCGATAACTGCGCGGCGACGTAATCGCCATAGACCCAGCGCGGCACGAACGAATCGGAATAGTCGCGCCAGTCCGCTTGCCCGGTCTCGGTCAGCCAATCGGCAAAGCCTTCGGTGTCTTCGGCGCTAACGCCCCCCATCTTGTAGGCTGGCACATTGATGCGATGCCATGCTGCCTTTGCCGAATAAGCGAGGCCCCGGCCGAATGCACCATTTCGATCGAAGACCGCGATCGACTCGATCTGCGGCAATTTCGAGAGCGCGAGGGCGGCAAAGGAGCCGGCCACGCCACCGCCAACGACGGCTACGCGCCATCGTTTGGAAGAATTCGCAGTCATTGAGCTGGAGCGTTGCGAGAGAATGATTGGCTCGTCGGCAGCGTGAAATCGATTGATTTATTCCATGCTGCAGATGCTCAGCGCAAGCCCCCGCACGATCAAATCGGGATCGCGCGGAGCGAATAATGGAGCGAGTTAGCGGGGAGACTGTTCGACAACCCGCAATACGTCGATCGGGCTCCAGGGCTTCGCCATGAACAATGTGCCATCAGGCAATCGGCGGACGCGCGGCGCACCGGATGTGACGACCACCTTCAAATCGGGGTAGCGCTGCTTGGCGAGATAGGCGAGCTCGACGCCGTCCATCATGCCCGCAAGCTCGACATCGGTGAACACCATCGAGACATTGTCGCCGGACTCTTCGAGCACGAGGACGGCCGCTTCTGCGCTCTCACATTCGATGACGTCCATTTCGCTTTCTTCGAGCAACAGGCTGACGAGGGTGCGTTGCGCCTCGTCGTTTTCGACCACCAATGCAGTTGACCTGTGTGCATATCCCATGGGGGAACCTCCGTGGTTGTTGCGACAGGAGGGCAATGCATGAATTCATCGGGAGTTCATCAATAAGACAGAGTTCCCGCGACTAATCTTGTTACCGCCATGCATGCCTGACGGGATCATCTGCTCTTCGGCGGTTCAGTCAACCGTCGGGGACTTCGAGCCGGTTGTTTGGCGCATCGATTGTGGCAGCAGGTAAGGCATCCCGTTCTCTGACTGCGCAACCGTAACATCGATATGGAACACGCGTCGGAGGACATCGCTGGTGATGGTCTCTTGTGGTGTTCCCTCGGCGGCGATGGCGCCATCACACATGACGACGATGCGATCGGCGAAGCGGATGGCGAGATTGAGATCGTGCAGAACGGCGATGACTGCCGTGCCATTGCGCGCCCGCAGCTTCGATGTCTCCACCAATGCGATCTGGTGCCGCAGATCGAGGCTCGATGTGGGCTCGTCGAGCATCAGCACGCCGGGACCGCACGCTGCTTCGCCGCAGGCGAGTTGTACGAGGATGCGGGCGAAATGCGCACGCTGTTGCTCGCCGCCTGACATTGTCGGCAATTCGCGATGCCGGAATGCATCGAGGCCGACTTCTGCAATCGCATCGTCGATCAGCTCCTGTATCGCTGTGAGCGGGCGATTGCCGCCGCCCATGCGAACGACTTCCTCGACCGTGAAGGGAAAGCTGACTGTGACATGTTGTGACAGCATCGAACGTTGCATCGCGAGGTCGGCAGGCGACCAGGTGTCGATGCTTCGCCCTTTCAGCACGACGCTGCCGTGCGTCGGGCGCAGATCGGCGGATAACAGGCGCAGCAGCGTCGATTTGCCGGCGCCGTTGGGGCCGACGATGGCGACCATCTCGCCGCCGCGAAGCGACAGATCTACCTGCCGAAGCAATGTCGCCTGTCCTATCGAAAGCGAAACGCCGGATGCTGTGATGAGTTCTGTCACAGGCCGACCAGTCCGCGCTGACGCAACAGGATGAGCAGGAAAACCGGCGCGCCGACGGCAGCGGTCAGAATGCCGATGGGCATTTCCGCGGGGGCGACGATGGTGCGGGCCAGCGTATCGGCGCCGACCAGCATCGCCGCGCCGAGGCCGATCGATGCCGGCAGCAAGAGCCGGTGGCCGGGCCCGATCATCAGTCGCAGCAGATGCGGCACGACGATGCCGACAAAGCCGACCACGCCGCAAATGGAGACGGCAACGCCGGTCATTGCGGAGATGATGACGATGCAGATGCGCTTGAGGCGCTCGACATCGATGCCCGAGTGAAACGCCTCAGACTCGCCGAGGATCAGCACGTCCAGGCCGCGATGGATGAAGACCATGGCGATCAAAGCGAGCGCGAAGACGGGGATGATCGTCGTCGCCTTGCTCCAGGTCGCGCCACTGAGCGAACCGAGCAGCCAGAAAGTGATGTCGCGGAGCTGGCGGTCGTCGGCGATGAAGACGAGCAGACCGATGCCGGCATTGGCGATGGCGGCGATGGCAAGGCCCGCGAGCAGGAAGACCGCAATCGACGTGCGCCCGCTGCGGGTGGCGATACGATACAGGATAACGGTCGTCAGCAGCGAGCCGAGAAAGGCTGCAAGCGGCAACAGGACCGGCTGCAGGAACTGGATATGCGCGGCCAAATGGCTGTCGCTGATGACGATGGCGCCGGCGGCCGCAAAGGCGCCGCCGCTGGACACGCCGACGAGCGCCGGATCGGCCAGTGGGTTGCGAAACAGCCCCTGCATGATGGCGCCAGCCGCGCCAAGAATGCCGCCGATCATCGCAGCCACGGCAATGCGTGGCAGACGGATCGACCACAGGATCAACTGATCGCGGGCGTGAAACGTATCGCCGGGGCCGGGCGACGCGAAGCCAAGCGCTGCAGGCAGGCGCGACAATGGAATGCCGGCGGCGCCGACGGTGGCCGCGAGCACTACGGCGAGCAACAGCAACAAAATGAGGCCGCTGACAACCAACGATGTCGGCGGACGCCGGACATGACCCTTCGTTCTGATGAAAGCCTCGGGCTTGACGTTGGCGAGGCTCATTTCACTGGCGGCAATTGACGGTCAGCGAGGCCGGCTGGAATGCCGCGGCGTCCTTTGTCAGCGCCGGGTCGATCTTGAGCGCCAGATCGCGCGCGGCTGCGGCAGTACGCGGACCGAAGCCGAGCAGATAGAGGCCGTCCATGGCCACAAAGCTCTTGCTCTTCGCCGCCGGCGTTAGCGCGAAGGCAGGATTGGCGAAGATCGCAGTCGCCGGGATCGAATCCTTTCCGCGATCCATGGCGAGGATGTGATCGGGCCGCGCCGCAGCGATCGCCTCGTCGCTCATGATCTTGTAGCCGTCGAACCCGTCTGCAACATTGATGCCGCCGGCCAGTTTGATGATTTCACTGGCGGCGGTCTTCTGACCAGCCACCATGGCGCGGCCGTCGAGTAATGACATCACGAACATCACGCGCGGCGGTGCCTTCAACTTGGCACGCAGATCGCGCAGTCCGGCGAGATCGGCCTCGACGGATTTGGCGAGGCATTCGCCGCGCGCTTCAAGGCCTGTGACTTTGGCGACCATCCGGATCTTCTCGATCATGCCGGTCTCGGAATAGGAGTCCGGGACCATGATCAGCGGGACCTTCGCCGCATCGATGACCTCGATGGTTTCCTTCGGCCCGGCGCCCGCGATCGCCAGCACAAGCTGCGGATTGAGGCCGAGCACGCCTTCGGACGACAATTGGCGCATATAGCCGACATTGGGTTTGTCGGTCATCGCCTTGGGCGGATAGAGGCTGGTGGTATCGATGGCGACGACCCGGTTTTCGGCCCCCAGGGCGTAAAGAATCTCGGTGATCGCACCGCCGACCGAAACGATGCGGGTCGGATGGCCGATGGCGACGTCACGCCCGCGGGCATCGTGAATGACGACATCCTCGGCTGCCGCAGCCGCGGAAAAGGTAAGGTAGCTGCTCAGCGCAGCACATTGCAGGGCGCGGATGAGAGTGCGGCGGCGGGGGGACAAAGCGGGGATCATTTGGTCAAAATCAGCTTGTTCTGGAATGTCAGGCGCAGCCGGTAAGTGTCTTCGCCGTGCGTGATCAGCAATTCACGCTGGTCAGCGAACAGCTCCTTGCTGTCCATCCTGTCGCCGTTCACGAAGATGCTGCGCTGCGCCGGAGCCTTGATGCCAGCGGCGTTGCTGCCGTCGTGAGAACCCGTGTCCATCGTGTCAATCTGCCCGGTCGATGAAATTCGTCAGGCAGTTATAGGTTTCGGCAGCCGGCATCGCCAAGCGTTGCAGTCTATAATCAATGTAAAGAGAGCAGGGGTCGGTTGACCCATTTGTTACCGCGCCTTAATCGAAAGTGGCGGTTTGGTGGCGGGGATCACCGAGTCGCATTCGAGAGCCAGCAAGCCTGCCTGTTTCGCAGCGTCAGCCAGCCAAGCATTTCCATTGTCACTTGGGGAATAGGTTATGGCTCTCGCGGGCAGGACGAAGTGCGCCTTGTTGCTTGGCGTATCGGTCGTAGTTTTGGGGATGGCCGGCGCGCAGGTCGCGATGGCGCAGGCGGTCGAGACGGTTCAGCCGGCAAAACCGAAGCCGAAGAAGAAGCGGGCCGCTGCACTGGCGGCGCAGCTTCCGCCCCAGGTTGCCAATGCCAGTGCGCAGGCCGGCCGATCGACGCAGTCGCTGGATGAAATTACGGTCACCGCGTCGAAAACGCAGGAGCGCGCCATCGATGCGCTGGCTCCGGTCAGCGTGGTCACGCAGGAGCAGATCCAGCTCCAGCAGCCTAACCGTCTGAATCAACTGTTCTATAACGTTCCAGGCGTCTGGATGCAGGATCGCGGCGACGATCCGTCCACGGCGATCAATATTCGCGGTCTGCAGGACTTCGGTCGCGTTGCCGTTGTTGTCGATGGTGCGCGGCAGAACTATCAGCGCTCCGGCCACAATGCGAATGGCAGCTTCTTCCTCGATCCCGAACTGATCGGCGGCATCGATATCACCCGCGGTCCGACTGCGAATATCTACGGCTCGGGCGCCATCGGTGGCGTCGCTTCATTTCGCACCAAGGATATCAACGACGTCCTGCGCCCCGGTGAGCGTTGGGGCGTCGATATGTCGGGCTCCTACGGCTCGAACAACAATCGCGGCATGGGCTCTGTGTTCGGCGGCGTGCGCGTCGATCCGACTGTCGATGTGTTCGGCGGCGCGGTTTACAGGACGCAGGGCAACTACAAGGATGGTGAGGGCACCGAAATCGGCAATACCGGAAACGATATCGCCGCCGGCCTGATGAAGCTGACGGTTCGTCCTGCAGATGGCCACGAGATCAAGTTCGGCGGTATTTTCCAGGACTATCAGTACAATATCGGTCAGATGAATCGTGGCCCGACAACGACCGCGGCCCCCGCTGCGGCGATTACGGGCTCGTCGGTCTATGGCTCCACGGCGAAGACCTATACCGGCACGATGACGTGGAAGTACTCCAGGCCGGACGATATGTTGTTCGACTGGAACGCCACATTATATGGCAACCGCACCGACAACGATCAGATCAAGACCTACAACAATCGTATCACCGCAGGCTCCGGCACCTGTACGCTGGCCAATCCCGGCAATAACATCTCGGGCTGTGTCGGCGATCGTCGCGGATATCTGCTCGATACGATCGGTGTAGACGTCAACAATACGTCGCGTTTCGACGTTGGCGGATGGCGCAATGCAGTCACCTACGGTTTCGACGTCTTCAACGACAAGGTTTCAACCTGGGATTCTCGGGGTAACTCGAACATCACCACGCCAAGCGGTGAACGAACCGTGGGCGGCGGCTTCATCCAGCTGAAGAACAACTATTCGAGCTGGCTCGAAGTCATCAGCGCACTACGCTACGATCACTATGAGCTCAATTCGTCGGGCACGGGGATCGGCGGGACGACGTCGTCGAGCGGCGATCGCCTGTCGCCGAAGATCACCGTCGGCGTCACACCGGTTGCCGGTTTCACTCCGTATGTCAGCTATGCGGAAGGCTATCGCGCGCCGTCGATCACCGAGACGCTGATTGCGGGCGGTCATGCCACCGGCGGCGGTCCGACCCTGTTCAACTGTGCGGACGGGACCTCAGGTCTGTTCTGCTTCCTGCCGAACCCGAACCTGCGTGCCGAAGTCGGCAAGAACAAGGAAGTCGGTGTCAACCTGAAGTATAACGGCATCTTCACTGCCGGCGACACTTTCCGCGCAAAGTTCAACTTCTTCCGCAACGATGTCGATAATTATATCGATCTGGTTGCTTCGACCCCGGTCGCATCTCCGCTGACATTCATGGGCTTCCCGATTTCAGGACGGTTCAGTCAGTTCTACCAGTACCAGAACATTGCATCCGCCAAGATCGAGGGCTTCGAAGCCGAAACGTCGTATGATGCGGGCGATTGGTTCCTTGGTGTCGGTGCCACGCTTCAGCGCGGCAAGAACGCGGATACCAATGTCGGCCTGGCGACGATCCAGCCTCGCAAGGTTACGACGACCGGCGGTCTTCGCTTGCTTGATCGCAAGCTGATCATCTCGGCTCAGTGGGCCTCGGTCGGCGCAATCACCGATATTCCGGTCGGCTATGTGCCATCGACCTCCTACGATCTGGTCAATCTCTACGTTGCCTATCAGCCGACACCGGACATTACGCTCAACTTCGGCGTCGATAACATCCTGAACAAGTACTATCGCCCCTACGCCATTCCGGGCGCGAGTGCGGACGGCACGACGCAGAATGATGTTCTCTGGACCAGCCCCGGCCCTGGCATCGTCTATAAAGGCGGTCTGAAGATCCATTTCGGCGGCGCATAGCTGTCGTAGATCAAAGTGCCTCCAAGGAAATCGCGCTCATGTCCGGGCGCGATTTCGTTTATGATCGGGCTCCGAGCTCACAAGAAAAGGAATACGTCATGTTCATCGCGATGAACCGCTTTCAGGTCAAAACCGGATCCGAAGCTGCCTTCGAGAATATCTGGGCGAGCCGCGAATCCTATCTCAGCGAACTGCCCGGCTTCATCGAGTTTCATCTGCTGAAGGGCCCGGTCGCCGAGGATCACACGCTGTATTCCTCGCACACCGTCTGGGCGGCGAAAGCGGATTTCGAGAACTGGACCAAGTCCGAGCAATTCCGCAAGGCGCATGCGCGCGCCGACAACAAGTCGGAAGGCGCCAGCCTCTATCTCGGTCATCCGAAGTTCGAAGGTTTTGAGGTGATCCAGACAGAGAAGAACAGCAAAGCAGCCTGATTTCGCTGCATCTCGCGATCGATCACGGAGCCAATCATGTCGAATGCTGATATCGCCGCGCTCAAGGCTCACATGGCTGAGAACCCCGGCGCCGTGATCGAGACCGTGGCGCATGAGCGTGGCGTCACGCCGCGTGTGGTGCTCGAGGCGTTGCCGCCCGAAATGGTGAAACTCGGCGGCGGCGATGCCTTCGTTTCGGCGATGCAGGATATCGCCGAATGGGGCGAGGTCACACTGATCGTCCACACCGATGACGGCATCTTCGAAACCACCGCGCCGCTGTCGCCCGGAAAACTCGGTCACGGCTATTACAATCTGACCGAACCGAAGGGCCTGCACGGCCATTTGCGGCATGAACGGTGCGGCGGCATTGCGTTCGTAGAGCGGCCGTTCATGGGCAAGTCGTCGGCCTTCGTCGCCTTCCTGAATGTGGACGGCGGCGTGATGTTCAAGGTCTTCGTCGGCCGCGACGAGACGCGGGCGCTGAAGCAGCATCAGCTCGAGCGCTTTCGCGCACTCGCAGCGAAGATCGCGGCCTGATCCTACTCGTCGAGCTCCTTCATCCGCGCCATCAGCATCTCTGCTACCAGCCGGGTGGACGGCGAAGCCATGCGGGCGGCGAGCTGGACGAGGGTGACTTGCGTTGCTTCCAGCCGCTTGTCGCGTAGGGGGACCGCGATCAGATGGCCGGCATTGATCGAGGCCATTGCGGAAACCATGGGCAGGAAAGTCGCGAGATCGGTCCGGGCCGTGATGGTCTGCGTGAAGGCGAGTGAATTGGTCTCGCTGCACATTTCGAGCTGAACGCCCGATTGAGCGCAGGATTTGTCGAGCTCCTGGCGGATGCCGAAGGATGTGTCGGGCAGGATCACGCGCAGGCCAGCGAGATCCTTCATGCCCAGCGAGGGTTGACCTGCCAGCGGATGCTTCGGTGAGACGATCAGGCAGACCGGTTGCCGCATGCGGCCGAGTTCGTTGAGATCGCGCCGGTTGGCGCGGCCGAAGATCAGGCCGAGATCGACTTCGTTCTGCCCGACGAGTTCGACCACGTCGCGCGAGCCGACGGCGGTGACTGATAATGCGATGCCGGGATATTGCTGCGACAGGTTGGCGAAGACACTCGGCAGGAAGTCCGACAACATGCCTTCCACCGTGGCGATCTTCACCTGTCCGCGGCGCAGCGAGGCGAATTCCTCGACCTGACTGCGCAGGCCGTCGAGCTGATTGCGGTTGTCGATTGCATAGCGATAGAGCACATGGCCGGCGTCCGTCAGATTCATGCCGCGTGCACCGCGCTCGAACAGCTTGACGGTCAGTTCTTCTTCCAGCCCCTGCATCTGCCGGCTGATGGCGGAAGGGGCAATTCGCAACGCCGCGGCGGCCTGCTTGATCGATCCGCATTCCGTGACGACGCGAAAATAGCGGATGGCAGTGGATTCGATCATCGAACTGTCTCTCATATGCCCTGCCCGCTGCGGCGGCAGCGGATGGCTAGCGTTCTGATTTTCAGATCGGATGCATCGAAATTCAATGCTTTTATTCGATATCTAAATTTGTCAGTCTTTCCATCGGGTCATAAGTCACCGTTCCTGATGGAGAACTTGGATGTTTCGCCTCCGGTCTGCGTTTCCGACACGCTTTTCAGCCTCTCTCGCGCTGGCGGTGGCCGGCTTTGCCGCGGCGACGACAGTTGCCTCGGCGCAGGATGTGATCCGCTTTGGCGCGCCGCTGCCGATCACCGGCCCGCTGGCGCCGGAAGCCGTGAAGCAGCAGCAGGGCTACGACCTGTGGGCCGAGCAGGCCAACAAGGCAGGCGGCATCAATGTTGGCGGCAAGAAATACAAGGTCGAGATCGTCTATTCCGACTATCAGTCGAACACGCCGCGCTCGGTGCAGACTACCGAACAGATGATTACCCAGGAGAAGGTGAACTTCATGTTCGGCCCGTTCGGTTCGGGCGCCGCCAAGGCGGCGAGCACGATCGCCGAGAAATACAAGATGCCGATGCTGGCGGCGACCGCATCTTCGGTGCAGGTCTATGACCAGAACTACAAATATCTGTTCGGCACCTTCACGCCGAATGACACGCTGACCACGCCATTGACCAAGCTCGTCAAGGCCAAGGCAGCCGACGTCAAGAAGGTTGCCATCCTCGCCCGCAACGATCTGTTCCCGCTCGCCATCGCGCAGGAAATGGAGAAATCGGCCAAGGAGAACGGGCTCGAAGTGGTCTATTTCGAGAAATATGCGATCAACACGCTCGATCACTCGGCGACGCTGTCGCAGATCAAGTCACTGTCGCCGCAGTGGATCTTCGTCACCGGCTACACCAACGACCTGCTGCTGGTCCGCAAGCAGATGGCCGACCAGCAGATCAAGGCCGGTGTTGTAACCATGATCGCGGGCCCCGCCTATCAGGAGTTCATCGATTCCGCCGGGCCGACGGCCGAGAATATTTCCAGCGCGTCGTGGTGGCATCCGGCCGAAAAATATGACGGCAAGGACATCTTCGGCTCGACGGCCAATTTCGTGAAACTGTTCAAGGACAAGTACAAGTCCGAGCCGGACTATGCGCATGCCTCCGCGGCGGTCTGCGGTGCGCTGTTCCAGATGGCCATCGAGAAGGCCGGCTCGCTCGACCGCGACAAGGTGCGTGACGAACTTGCCAAGATGGATGTTGTCACCTTCTGGGGCCCGGTGAAATTCGGTGCCAACGGGCAGATCAATTCGCTCGAACCGCCGGTCTTCCAGATCCAGGGCGGCAAGCCGATCGTGCTCTTTCCGGACGCGATCAAGCAGGGCGAATTCAAGCTCGGCATGAACTGAGCGCGGCATGATCATGGCCGCATCACTCCGTCATTGCGAGCGCAGCGAAGCAATCCAGAAAGCCAAAAGTGAAGAACTGGATTGCTTCGTCGCTACGCTCCTCGCAATGACGGCGTGGATGTTTCTGATACGTCTCGACGGGTCATACTGACATGCTGGCAGTCCAGGTTCTCATCAATGCACTCGTGCTCGGGTGTCTCTATGCCTGTATCGCCATCGGCTTCTCGCTGGTCTGGGGCGTCCTCAATGTCATCAACCTGATCCACGGCTCGTTCATCGTGCTGGGCGCCTATCTCGCCTGGGGTGCCTATAACGGGATCGGGCTGTCGCCCTGGTACTCGCTGCTGATCGGGGCGCCGGCCTTCTTCGTGTTCGGCTATGTGCTGCAGCGGGTGCTGCTCAACCGCGTGATATCAGCGCCGGTGCTGGTGACGCTGACGCTGACTTTCGGGCTCGATCTGATCCTGAACAATGCGATGATCTATTATTTCAAGGCGGACTACCGGAAGCTCATCCTCAATCCGCCCACCGGCTCGATCTCGATCTTCGATGTGGTCGTGCCCATCGATCGCCTGATCGCCACTGCCGCTGCGCTGCTGCTGACCTTCCTGCTGTATCTGCTGCTGCGCCGCTCCAAGGTCGGCCGCGCCATCGTGGCCGTGCGTCTCGACCGAGATGCCGCGGTGCTGATGGGGGTCGATGTCAAATCCATCTACGCTGTCGCCTTCGGTCTCGGTGCGGCGCTGGCCGGCTGCGCCGGCGTGTTGATGGCGCTGATCTTCCCGATCTCGCCGCTGACATCCTCGGCCTATCTCGGCAAGGCCTTTGTGGTCTGCGTGCTCGGTGGCCTCGGTAGCGTCTCCGGCGCGCTGGCGGGCGGCCTGCTGCTGGCCTTGGTCGAGGGTATTGGCTCGGTCTATCTCGGCCCAGCCCATGCGGTGACGCTGTCTTTCGTTCTGCTGATCGTGTTCCTCATCGTCAGGCCGCAGGGCCTGCTTGGCCGGAAGGGCTTTGAATGACCCGGTCTCATCTCGCTCTGTTCGGTTTTCTCGCTATTGTCGCGGCGCTCCCCTTGTTCGGCGAGGCCTATACGTTACGCCTTGGCACCATCGCCTGCATGTATGCGGTGTTCGCGCTGTCCTGGAACATCGTCGGCGGCTTCGCCGGTTACCCATCATTCGCGACGGCAGCCTTTTTCGGGCTCGGCGCCTATACGACCGGCATCCTGATGAACAAGGGCGTGCCCCTGCTGGTGTCGGTCGGCGTGGCGCTGGTGTTCTGCCTGCTGCTGGCAGCGCTGTTTGGCGCCGTGCTGCTGCGCCTGCGCGGGCACTATTTCGCCATCGCCTCGCTGTCCCTGGTCGAGGTGTTTCGCGAGCTCGTCAACAACGCGACGGATCTCACCGGCGGCGGCATGGGGCTCAACATCCCGCTGATGTCGGGATCGAGCGTGATGTCGGACGCGACCTTCTTCTTTTACGCGATGTGGGGCCTGTTGCTGCTGACTGCGATCACCGTAACGATCGTTGCGACGTCGAAGCTCGGCTTCGGCCTCAACTGTATCCGTCAGAACGAGACTGCGGCCACCATGGTCGGCCTCAATGCGACGCTCTACAAGGCGATCGCCTTCGGTCTGTCCGCCTGTTTCGTCGGTGCAGCCGGCGGGCTCTATGCCGCCTGGGTGCATTACATCGATCCGTCCGACGTGTTTGACATCCTCTATTCGGTGAAGCCCATCGTGATGGCGCTCATGGGCGGCCTCGGCTCACCGCTCGGCGTGGCGCTCGGCGCCTTCGTCTATCTCGGCCTCGAAGAGGTCGTCTGGCGCAACTACATCCAGATCCATTCCGGCGTGCTCGGCATTCTGATCATCCTGCTGCTGTTGTTCCTGCCGCATGGTCTGGTCTCGTTGCGGATCGAAAAGATCCGGCAGGCGCTGTTCGGACGAAAGGCCAGCCATGTCTGAGCCCGCGCACGAAATCCTGCATCTCAGCAACGTCTCCCGCCATTTCAGCGGCCTCAAGGCGCTCAGCGACGTCTCACTGTCGGTGAACAAGGGCGAGGTGGTCGGCCTGATCGGCCCCAACGGCGCCGGCAAGACGACACTGGTGAACACGATCTGCGGCGTGACGCCTGCGTCTTCCGGTGTCGTGACCTTCGACGGCAAGGATATCACGCGCATCAAGACCTATCAGTCCGCGCGCATGGGTCTGTCGCGCACGTTCCAGATCGTGCAGCCTTTCGCCGAATATTCGGCGCTCGACAATGTCGCCGCAGCCGCGCTGTTCTCTCAGCCGGGCGAGAGCCTGAAATCGGCGCGGGAAGCTGCGCGGGCGCATCTCTCATTCGTCGGGCTCGATGCGCAGACCGACCAGCCGGCGGCGACTCTGACGCTCGCCATGCGCAAGCGGCTCGAATTGGCCAAAGCACTGGCGATGAAGCCGAAGCTGCTGTTTCTCGACGAGGTGAATGCCGGCCTCAACAGTGCAGAGGTCGAGCGCGCGACCAAGCTCATCCACCAGCTCGCAGCCGACGGCATCACCATCGTGATGATCGAGCATCTGATGAAGGTGGTGCTGAATGTCTGTACGCGCATCGCAGTGCTGCATAACGGTCGCCTGATCGCCGATGGCGCGCCGCGCGACATCATCAAGGATCCTGCTGTCGTCGATGCCTATCTCGGCCAGCAATATGCACAACGGAACGCTGCCCGTGGCTGATCATCCGATGCTCGAACTCAAAGAGGTTTGCGCCGGCTACGGCGAAATCCAGGTGCTGTGGGGCATCGACATGGTGGTGCGCTCCGGCGAAATCACCGCCCTGATCGGCTCCAATGGCGCGGGCAAGACGACGCTGATGCGCGCGCTGTCCGGCCTCATCGCGCGGCAATCGGGCAGCTATGTCTCCGAAGGCGTCGATCTGTCGAAGGCGTCCGCAGCGGCCATTCTCGCTCATGGCATCGTCCACGTGCCCGAAGGCCGCCGGCTGTTTGGCGCCATGAGCATCGAGGACAATCTCCTGATGGGCGCCTATTCGCGCAAGGCGAGCAGCGCCGAACTGAAGCGGGACATCGATCGCGTCTACACAACATTCCCGAAGCTGCGCGAACGCCGCAATCAGGCGGCGGCCACGCTCTCGGGCGGCGAGCAGCAGATGTGCGCCATCGGCCGCGGTTTGATGAGCGCGCCGCGGCTGCTCATGATCGACGAATTGTCGCTCGGCCTGTCGCCGCTGCTTGTCGAGCAGCTCGTGGCGGCGCTGCGCCAGTTGAATGCCGAGGGCATGTCGATCCTGCTGGTGGAGCAGGACGTCACCACGGCTCTCGATCTCTGCCACCACGCCTACATCATGGATATGGGCCGCATCGTGCGGGCCGGGCAGGGCGCCGAACTTCTTGCTGATCCCATCATTCGCGACGCCTATCTCGGCGTCCTCGAAGACTGACCGTCGTTACACTTAAGAGAGGCCAACATGATCGCTACCGTGGAAGCTCCCAATAGCGGATATCGCTACATGCCCGGCGTGTTCCAGTATTCCTGCGGCGTCGGCGCGCTGCCGGGCTTTGCGCTGGAGCGCGTGCGTTTCTCCAAGGTCGTGCCGCTGAAGGAAGGCTTCGCGCGCATCGCCGAGATCATCAAGGCTGCCGGCCGCCCGCTCACGGCCTTCGCGGCCTGCGAGCTACGCTCGCCCGCGCCCTTCACCGAGCAGGGCTTCATCGATTTCAACGAGATCTACATCAAGACGCTCGAGGACTGGGGCATCATGAAGGATCGTGTGAATCCGATCGCGCGCAGCAATGTCTGTCCGAAGATCGACCCGCCGTCCGAGCCGGGCTTCTATGCCTTCTCCTTCACGACGGTCGCGCCAAATGCGCCGCCGTCCTTCGTCATCGCCGGCAGCGGCGAGGCGACCGAAGGGAAGGGCAACTATCGCGATCACACGATCCGCTTCGGCGACACCAGCCCGTCCGGCATGCTGGAAAAGGCGAAGTTCGTGCTCGACGAGATGGAGCGCCGTATGAGCGCCTTCTCCGGCACCTGGAGCCAGACCACGGGCGCCCAGCTCTATACGGTGCAGGACGTCTATCCGCTGCTGGAAAGCGAGCTGGGTCGCCGCGGCGTGTTCCGCAGCGGCCTGACCTGGCATTTTAACCGGCCGCCGATTGAGGGCCTCGAATATGAGATGGATTGCCGCTGCGTCCACACCGAGCGTGTGGTCGAGGTCTGATCACCCTCTTTCCGGGTGACCGCTTGATCCGGCTCATGTAAAAGCCTTTCACATGAGCTGGAACAAGGACCGCCGTGGTGATCGCGGCTATCACCATGGCAATCTGAAAGAAGCGCTGCTGCAGGCGGCGCTGGGCCTGATCGCGGAGAAGGGGCCGGCCGGCTTCACCTTCGCCGATGCCGCGCGCACGGCCGGCGTTAGCGCCGCGGCGCCATATCGCCATTTTCGCGATCGCGATGATCTCCTTGCCAATATCGCCCAGCGCGGCTTCGAGCAGTTCGAGCAGGTGCTGACGCAGGCCTGGGACGATGGCCGGCCGAACACGGTCACGGCCTTCGAGCGCCTCGGCAAGGCGTATCTGGCATTCGCCCGCAACGAGCCGGCTTTCTATTCGGCGATGTTCGAGTCGGGAATCCCAGTCGATTCCAGCCCGGAATTGATGGCTGCCAGCGAGCGTTCTTTCGGCGTTATCCGTGCCGCTGCCGAGCGCCTCGCCGCCCTGACACCGCCGGGCGTGCCGCGGCCACCGGCACTGATGATGGCGCTGCATATCTGGTCGATGTCCCATGGCATCGCCTCGCTGTTCGGCCGCGGCGATGCCGCGCGGCGCAAGCTGCCGATGTCGCCGGACGACCTGCTGGAAGCCGGCGCGCTGATTTATTTGCGCGGATTGGGGTTTCCAACCGACCAGAAGCCCCACGAAAACGACAAAGCTTCTGTGCCAAAATCCGGCCCGTGGGGCACGGCGCCCAAATAGCCGCAGGTCACCTCTCGATTATGTGAGCGGCTGGCCTTGTGCCCGCCTTGACAAAACCGGGCCGTGCTTTACGTATGTAAATGTTATTTACATTCACAAGCGGCATGGTGCCGCCGATGGAGAGGAAGATGTCCGACACTGCCGATCTCAATCGTTGGGGCCGTCCCTACGGTGAGCGCGTGACCTATGGCCTTCGTTCACCATGGGGCATCGTGCTGATTGTTCTTGGTTTCATCGTCTGGTGGCCGATTGGCCTCGCACTTCTTTTCTTCAAACTCGGGAGCAGAAATATGGGTTGCTGGGATCGTCAGGGTCGTTTCGAACACAAGATGCAGCGGATGCAGGACAAGATGGAACGCATGCGCGGCCGCATGGAGCGCCATGGCTTCGGCGCCGGTTTCGGCTTCGGACCGCCGTCGTCCGGCAACCGCGCTTTCGACGAATACCGCATGGAAACGCTGCGCCGGCTCGAGGAAGAGCAGCACGAGTTCAAGGATTTCCTCGAACGCCTGCGTCACGCTAAGGACAAGGAAGAGTTCGACCAGTTCATGGCCCAGCACCGTCAGCGCCCGACGCCGCCGGCCGGCAACAACGACCAGCCGCAGGGCTAACGTCAACAAGGCTGATGTAAGCAGGCGCAACATACTGCGTTGCAATGCTGCCCGGCCGTCGCGAGATACCGCCCGCCTGTTCCCACAGGCGGGCGGTTCCGTTTGCTGGTCACGCAATGGTCACGAACAATCGAACGAAGCTTCATTTCTCCGCAAAGCGGCCCGTGGTAACGCAACATTAACCATAGCCGCGCTCTGGTAAGGCCCGCAGAAATGCGTGCGAAGCCCTTGTTTTGACATGTTGGCAGGGAATTTAGGGCCCGGCCTCGGACGGGTCATCCATGCCACACAACAAGGACATGCCCTGGCGCTGCAGCGCCCGGTGCGGCGCGTGGCTGCAAAATCGGTCGGCGGGACGCCGCTCGAAGGGGAATTTGCGTTGAGAGGATACTACTCATGAATCCGGATGTCGCACAGTCAGCCTTGCCGCTGGTGTCGGCCGACGTGTCGCTGATCGCGCTGTTCTTGCAGGCGCACTGGATCGTCAAGGCTGTCATGCTGGGCCTGATCGGCTGCTCGGTCTGGGTCTGGGCCATCGCGATCGACAAGATCTTCCTCTATTCGCGCAGCCGCCGTGCCATGGACCGGTTCGAGCAGGCCTTCTGGTCGGGCGAGTCCATCGAGGATCTGTATCGCGCGCTGTCCGCCAAGCCGACGCAGTCCATGGCTGCCTGTTTCGTGGCTGCGATGCGCGAGTGGAAGCGGTCGTTTGAAAGCCAGGCGCGCTCCTTCACCGGCCTGCAGATGCGCATCGACAAGGTGATGAATGTCTCCATAGCCCGTGAAGTCGAGCGCCTTGAGCGCCGTCTGCTGGTGCTGGCGACGGTGGGCTCGGCCGGACCGTTCGTTGGCCTGTTCGGCACCGTCTGGGGCATCATGTCGAGCTTCCAGGCAATTGCGGCCTCGAAGAACACCTCGCTTGCGGTGGTCGCGCCGGGTATCGCGGAAGCGCTGTTCGCCACCGCCATCGGCCTTATCGCCGCCATCCCGGCGACGATTTTCTACAACAAATTCACGGCAGAAGTGAACCGGCAGGCCCAGCGCCTGGAGGGCTTTGCCGACGAGTTCTCGGCCATCCTGTCGCGCCAGATCGACGAGCGCGCGTGATGTCGAATGAATTGAACATTGTGATGAGCGCCTGACGATGGGGATGAATGCAGCAGCAGGCGGTGGGGGCGGTGGCCGGCGGGGACGCCGGCGTGCGGCTGTCATGGCCGAAATCAACGTCACCCCGATGGTCGACGTGATGCTGGTGCTGATGATCATCTTCATGGTCTCGGCGCCGCTGATGACATCGACCATCGATATCGATCTGCCCATCGCCAGTGGCGGCAAGTCGATGTCGCAGAACACGCCGCCGCTCACCGTCTCGGTGAAGCGCACCGGCGGCAACTGCAATTCCGCGGTGGAAACCTATGTCGGCGACGCGCTGGTGCCGGCGAGCGAACTCGCTGCCAAGATCACTGCGATCCGCTCCACGCGCTCGGAGACGGACAACACCGTGTTTCTCCGCGGCGATAGGGACGTCTGCTATACGGACATGATGAAGCTGCTAGGCATGGTTCGCGCCGCCGGCTTCAAGGCCAATATCGTGATCTTGCCGGAGCAGGGATCGTAAGATCGTGGAGCAGCAGGGGACGAGCAGGATCAAGGATCTGATGGCGAGAGTCGACAAGACGCTCATCGCATCGATCTTGTTGCATGCGCTCGTTTTCGGCTGGGGACTGTTCACATTCTCTTCCAAGGCGCTGGAAGTGATGCCGGAAGATTCCGTCGCGGTGGATGTCGTTTCCGACGACCAGCTCGCCAAGGCGATGGCCGGTGCCAAGACCGGCAAGAAGGACAATCCGAAGCCGAAGGTCGAGAAGATCGCAGAAGCCAAGCCGCCGGACGATGCGGTCGGCAAGATCGACGACAAGAAGGCGCCGGTGATCACCGAAGTGGCGCCGAAGGAACAGCCGAAGACCGACGAAAAGGCCGCTGCTGAAGCTGCGGCCAAGGCGGAAGCTGCGGCAAAGGCCGAGGCTGCCGCAAAGGCTGCGGCGGATGCCAAGGCAAAGGCGGAAGCAAAGGCTGCCGCAGCGGCTGAGGCGAAGCAATTGGCCGAAGAGAAAGCAGAGGCCGACGCCAAGGCGCAGGCCGACGCCAAGGCGAAGGCTGAAGCGCAAGCCAAAGCGAAAGCAGAAGCCAAGGCAAAGGCTGAGGCTAAAGCCAAGGCTGACGCCGAAGCAAAGGCCAAGGCCGAAGCGAAAGCCAAAGCCGAAGAGGCGAAGAAGGCCGAGCGCGTGTTCGACCAGTCGAAGATCGCAGCGCTGATCGACAAGCGGGATCCCACCCGTAATTCGGCGACGGGCTCCGATCTCAATCCGACTGCGGCGCTAGGGACGACCAAGGGCAATGCGGCCAATAACGTCGCCACCTGGGGCGCGATGTTCAAATCTCAGGTCGAGCGTTGCTGGAAGAAGCCCTATGGCGGCGTCGAGGCGCAATTCACCCAGGCCATTTTCAGCGTCAAGCTGAAGCGTGATGGCACGCTGGAAACGACGCCCTCCGCCATTAGCAATCCGTCGACGCCGTATTTCCGCGTCTATCAAGAGAGCGCACTGCGTGCCATCATCGAGTGCCAGCCGTACAAGCTGCCAGCGGCTTTCTTTGACGAATGGAAGTTCTTTGAGCCTGTTTTCACCGAGCGCGCATCCTGAGCCGAACCGGCCGCCGACCGCAGATCGAGCAAAGCTGTAACATGACCGACAAGAATGGATTGCCCCTGATGTTTTCCCGCCCAAGCCGCCGCCAGATCATCACGGGCATGGCATCGCTCGGCCTTTTGGCAGGCACCGGCGCGCGTACTGCTTTCGGTCAGGCTCGCGTGCAGATCACCGAAGGTAATGTCGCCCCGCTGCCGATTGCGATCCCGTCCTTCAATGCCGGTACCGGCGCGGACAACGAAGTCGCCAATGGCGTATCGCAGGTCATTACCAACAACCTGAAGCGCAGCGGTCTGTTCGCGCCGATCGATCCAGCGGCCTTCGTCGAGAAGACCGTCAATATCGATGCGCCGCCGAACTTCCAGAACTGGAAGACCGTCAACGCGCAGGCGCTGGTCACCGGCCGCATGACGCGTCAGGGCGACGGCCGCCTCAAGGCAGAGTTCCGTCTGTGGGACGTCGCCACCGGCCAGCAGCTCGCCGGCCAGCAATATTTCACCTCGCCGGAATACTGGCGCCGCATCGCCCATATCATTTCCGACCAGATCTATGAGCGCCTCACCGGCGAAAAGGGCTATTTCGACAGCCGCGTGGTGTTCGTGGACGAAACTGGCTCGAAGGAGCGCCGCGTCAAGCGCCTGGCACTGATGGATCAGGATGGCGCCAATGTGCGCTATCTGACCCGCGGTGCCGACCTCGTGCTGACGCCGCGCTTCTCGCCGTCGACGCAGGAGATCACCTATATGGAGTTCGGCCAGGGCGATCCGCGCGTCTATCTTTTCAATATCGAGACCGGTCAGCGCGAGATCGTCGGCAACTTCCCGGGCATGTCGTTCTCGCCACGCTTCTCGCCGGACGGTCAGCGCGTCATCATGAGCCTGCAGCAGGGCGGCAATTCGAACCTGTTCGTGATGGACCTGCGCTCCAAGTCCACCACCCGCCTCACCGATACGCCGGCGATCGACACGTCGCCGTCCTATTCGCCGGACGGGAGCCGCATCTGCTTCGAAAGCGATCGCGGCGGCAAGCAGCAGATCTACGTCATGGGTGCCGGCGGCGGTGGCGCGCAGCGCATCTCGTTCGGCGAAGGCAGCTATTCGACGCCGGTCTGGTCGCCGCGCGGCGACTATATCGCCTTCACCAAGCAGGGCGGTGGCCAGTTCGCCATCGGCATCATGAAGCCTGACGGGTCGGGCGAGCGCATTCTCACCTCGGGCTATCACAATGAAGGCCCGACCTTCGCGCCGAACGGCCGTGTCGTCATGTTCTTCCGCGACACCGGCGGCGGGCCGTCGCTCTATACGGTGGACGTCTCCGGCCGCAACGAGCTGAAGGTGCCGACGCCCGGCTTCGCCTCCGATCCTGCCTGGTCGCCGCTGCTATCGTAAAGGCTTCCTTACCAGCGGGGGCCGGATTGCCGGTTAATACCGGCAATCTTTGCCCACTGCGCTGAATCTACAGGCAGATTTCCTGTTTATGCGGATGCGTAAACAGTTCGCTAAGGATGTTCCCTCAGAAAGAGTTCATCAGGACCCGGTACCAATGTGCGCTGAAATGGACGCGCCAACGCCCGATGCAACTCGCCGATCACAGCCGGACGAATAGCAAATCGATGTCGCCGTCGATCTACACGGCGCTCGTCGATTCACTTTTCGAGAATCCGATCCCGATGCTGGCCGGCGCCGTCTGCGCCGGCACCGGCGCCGTCATGACTGCGGTCAAGACGGGCAATCCGCTGCTGTGGCCGTGTGCCGGACTGATCATCCTGATAGGCGCATTGCGCGCGGTGCAGCTCAGCAAATACGAGAGGCGCGAAACCACGCTGACGTCCGACGAGGCGGTGCATTGGGAGCGCAACTACATGATCGGCGGCTCGCTCTATGCGGCCTCGCTCGGTCTGTGGTGCTGGGTGGTGCTGCTCGGCAGCAACGATCCGGTGGCGCATATGCTCGGGACGGCGGTCACCGTCGCCTATATCGCCGCAGGCGCCGGTCGCACCTATGGGCGGCCGAAGATCGCGCAGCTGCAGGTCCTGCTGGCCTGCGGGCCGATGGCATTGGCGCTGATCATTCACGGCGATTTCTATTACATCGGCTTCGCCTTCCTGAATGTGCTGTTCTTCATCGGCCTGCGCCGCATCACGCTGCGTCTGCACGATGTTTATGTGAAGGCGTTGCTGGCGACGGAACGAGCCGGTTCCATCGCCGGTCAGTTCGATACGGCGCTGAACAACATGCCGAACGGGCTGTGCATGTTCGGTCCCGACGGCCGGCTGGCCGTGCTCAACAATCGCTTCGCCGAGATGATGGAGATTACCGGCAATCTCGCCGTTCGTAGCGGCATCAGCATGCGCGAACTGGTCTCCCTGTGCGTCAATGCGGGCACCGTGTCGGCAGCAAGCGGGATGACCATCGTCGCCGAGATTGAAAGTTCGAAGGCCGCCGAGATCACCACCATCGATCATGCGAATGACCTCGAACGCGCACTGTCGTGGAAATTCCAGCCGATGCCCGGCGGCGGCACCGTCGTGCTGCTCGAGGACATCACCGAGCGTCGTAATTCGGAAGCCCGCATCAGCCATATGGCGCGCTTCGATGAACTCACCGGCCTGCCGAACCGCATGAGCTTCCGCAACGAAATCGGCCGTATGCTGAAGACCAGCAGCGGTTCGACGATGTCGGCGCTGCTGTTCGTCGATCTCGATCAGTTCAAGCAGGTCAATGACACGCTCGGGCATCCATGCGGTGACCAGTTGCTCTGCATGGTGGCCGACCGCTTGCGCGAAATGCTGCGGGCGGAAGACTTCGTCGCGCGCTTCGGCGGCGATGAATTCGTCGTGTTCCAGCGAAGCGTCAAGGCCAATCATGACGCGGCCGATCTGGCCATGCGCATCGTGGAACGCCTCAGCGAGCGTTACGAGATTGACAATCATCAGGTGGAGATCGGCGCCAGCATCGGCATCGCGCTCACCGAGCCCGGTGTCAGCGCCGACCATCTGCTCAAGAACGCCGATATGGCGCTTTATCGCGCCAAGGCGTCCGGCCGCGGCACGTTCTGCTTCTTCCGCGACGAGATGGCCCAGACGGTCGAGGCGCGCCGCGTGCTCGAACTCGATCTGCGCAAGGCGCTCGCGAATGAAGAGTTCGAAATCTACTATCAGCCGCTGGTCAATCTGAAGTCCGGCCGCATCTCCACCTGCGAAGCGCTGCTGCGCTGGAACCATCCGGTGCGCGGCACGGTTTCGCCGGCCGACATCATCCCGATCGCCGAAGACATGGGCCTGATCGTCGATCTCGGCCGGTGGATATTGCGCAAGGCCTGTATCGAATGCATGAAGTGGCCGGAAGCGGTCAGCGTCGCGGTCAATTTCTCATCGCAGCAGTTCCATCAGCGCGACGTGCTGAGCGAAGTCCGGTACGCGCTGGAAGTGTCGGGGCTGCCGGCCTATCGCCTCGAAATTGAAATCACCGAGTCCTCCCTGCTGCGCAACACGCAGTGGACCCATGACGCGTTAGCGCAGTTGCATGCCGCCGGCTGCCGGATCTCGCTCGACGACTTCGGGACCGGATATTCAAGCCTCAGCTATCTGCATAATTTCCCGCTGCAGAAGGTGAAGATCGACCGCTCGTTCCTCGAGGGGATCGATACGCATCGCCCGCTGACGCTGCTGCGCGGCGTCGCCCGACTCAGTGCGGATCTCGGCATGTCTGTGGTGGTGGAGGGCGTCGAGACCAACGAGCAGCTCGAACTGATCAGCGCCGACGGCACGATAACCGAAGCCCAGGGCTATCTGTTCAGCCGCCCGGTGCCGGCTGCGCGCATCCGCCAGTTGCTTGAGGCCTCGCATGGCCGGCGTGTGGAACGCGATGTGGATACGGCCCGCACCTCGGCCTGATCTTCCGCGATACTTCAACAAAGCCGTCACGTTTCATTTCAGTCATGCCCGCTTGGTAAAAGGTTAACCAAGTTAGGGCAGAACCTTTGACAACTTTTAATAAAGCTTTAACCTTCGCCTTACTCACGTACTGACAGCGTTTCGTGCGCCTGGAGATGGAATGATGGCTGCGGCCGATCAAGTAACTGGTATCTCTGCGCGCAATCAAGACATTCTCGACCGGGTTGACTACCGCCTCGCGGAGACCGAGGCCGAGAAGGAGGCGATCTATAGCCTCCGCTATCGCGCCTATTTGCATGAAGGCGCCATCGAACCGCGCACCGAGCGTCGGCTTAAAGACCGCTTCGACGACATGCCGAATTCCTGGACTTTCGGCATCTATATGGATGGCGAACTGGCCAGCTCGCTGCGGATCAGCGTCGGCTCGCCGGACAATCCGGACACCCCCGCGGTGGACGCCTTTGGCGACCTGCTGCGTCCGCAGATCGAGGCCGGCAAGACCATCGTCGATCCCAATCGCTTCGTCGCCGATCCGGCTAACCGCACCAAGTTTCCTGAACTGCCTTATCTGACGGTCCGCCTCGGTTACGTCGCCTGTGCTTATTTCAATGCGGACATCGGCACGGCCACCGTTCGCGCCGAGCATCGCGCCTTCTATCGCCGCGTGTTCCTGCAGACGCCGCTGTGCGAGCCGCGGCCTTATCCCACGCTCGTGAAGCCGCTGTGCCTGATGGCAGCGGATTTCAGCGTGGTTCGCGAGAAAATCTTCGAGCGCTATCCGTATTTCCGCTCGAGCCAGTTCGAACGCCGGGCCTTGTTCGAGCGTAGGAGCGAGCCGCTCGCACCCGAACTGCACACGCCCGAGTTTCAGTTATTGCAGGTCGCGTCGGTGCAGCAGCCGTAAGCCGGGTCTGCAGCAGGTCGACTCAGGATTTCCGAACGGCCGCACGGATGTCGCGGCCGTTTTTCGTGGATTCCGGCGAAAAATGGGGCGTATGCGCGCCTCGCTTCACCATCGCGCCATATTTCATAAGCATTAACCATGCCGTTGTTTTTCGGCGGCCTGTGGCTTTTGATCGGTTTTGGCAACATCCCATCAAGGTTGACGGAACGTTCGCTTAACCAACGCCCTGTAGACCCAAGACAGTTGCTTTAGGTGACAGTTGGTTAAAGCGTGAGCGTGGAGGCTCCGGGAATGATTCAGCAGATGCGTATCCTCCAGGGATTGAAACTGGCTGCCGTGCTGGCTGTGGCGCTGACGATGGGCGCCTGCGCGAACAAGAACGGTCTTGGCGGCGCCGATGGCGCGATGGCCGGTGCTGCTGCCCCGGGCAGCCAGCAGGACTTCGTCGTCAATGTCGGCGACCGCGTGTTCTTCGAGAGCGACCAGACCGAACTGTCGCCGCAGGCCATGGCCACCCTCGACAAGCAGGCCCAGTGGCTGCAGCAATACAACCGCTATTCCTTCACCATCGAAGGCCATGCGGATGAGCGCGGCACCCGTGAATACAACATCGCGCTTGGCGCCCGCCGCGCCCAGTCGGTGCGCAGCTATCTCGCCTCGCGCGGCATCGAGTCGGGCCGCATGCGCACGATCTCCTACGGCAAGGAACGCCCGGTCGCGGTGTGTAACGACATCTCGTGCTGGTCGCAGAACCGGCGTGCGGTGACCGTGCTGAACGCCGGCGCGTAAACCCGATTTTGTGTTAAGGAAGCGGCGTCTGCCTGTTGGGGCAGGCGCCGTTTTTGTTTTGAACGTCGTTTTGTCGCTGCCATCAGTCACAATTCCGGCGTAGTGCAGCACTCATCGTCACAAGCGTCCATTTGGCGCTTTCCAGCCATCGTTCAGGCCAAGATGTCATTCAGATCACAGTCGCTCGCCGGTGCCGCTCTTTTCGCTCTTTTGCTTGTCACGGCGCCGCCGGCCTCGGCGCAGTTCTGGGGCCAGCAACAACAGCAGCAGCCGCAGACCTACGGCCAGCAGGATGGCGGCGTCGATCCGGAAATGCGGATCGAGCAACTCGAGAACCAGTTGCGCAAGCTGACCGGCCAGAACGAGGAGCTGCAATATCGCAACCGCCAGCTCGAGGATCAGCTGCGTCAGTTCCAGGCGGGCGGTGCGCCGCCGGCCGCTGCGGCTCGTCCGAATGCCGCTGCAGCGCCGGTTCAGCAGCCGGTCCCGCTGCAGGCTCCGCAGGGTGGTTATAATCAGCCACCGGCCGCCCCGCAGCCCGGTTATGGCCAGCAGCCCTATAACCAGCAGAGCAACGCGGCCCCCGCGCCGATTGCTCAAGACCCGACACCGGCGCCGCGCGCCGGTCGCCGCAACGATGCTTTCGATCCGAATGCCAATCCCAATGCGCCGGGCGTGCCGCGTGCGCTCGGCGGCGGGCAGCAGCCGATGCAGGCGAATGCCCCGGTCGGCGCCCCCGGCGGACGCGAGGCAGGCGAACCGCTGCCGCTCGGCCAGCAGGGTGGCGCAGGGCAGGGCGGCGCTCCCGCGCTGACCACGCTGCCGCCGGGCGCAACGCCGAAGGATGAGTTCGATCTTGGCCTCGGCTACATGCAGCGCCGCGACTATGCGCTGGCCGAAGAGACCATGCGCAATTTCGGCCAGAAATATCCGAACGATCCGATGATCGCGGATTCGCAATACTGGCTTGGCGAAAGCTACTTCCAGCGCCAGAAATATCGCGAGGCAGCCTCCTCATTTCTGGGTGTGACGAGCAAATACGATACCTCCGCCAAGGCCCCGGACGCGTTGCTGCGTCTCGGCCAGTCGCTCGCCGCGCTGAAGGAGAAGGAAGCCGCCTGCGCCGCCTTCGGTGAAGTCGCGCGCAAATATCCGCGTGCGTCCACCGGCGTGAAACAGGGCGTGGACCGCGAGCAGAAGCGCAACAAGTGCTAGGCTGAGGGCGTCGGCCCTGCGCCGGTCGAACCCTGAGCTTTGCAATATCCATGTCTGATCAAGACCATTTGCCGATTTCGGCCGCGCGGGCGAAGCAGCTGTTCGCCCGTTGGGCATCCGCGCCGGCATTGATCCTGGCCGTATCGGGCGGGCCGGATTCGGTCGCCCTGATGTGGCTCGCGGCGCGCTGGCGGCGCGGTCTGAAGCGCGGTCCGGATCTGACGGTCGTGACCGTCGATCACGGATTACGCCCGGAAGCAGCTCGCGAGGCACGTGAGGTGAAGCGCCTGGCGATGTCGCTCGAACTGCCGCACCGGACTTTGCGCTGGACCGGAGACAAGCCCAAGACCGGGGTTCCCGCCGCGGCCCGCGAGGCGCGCTACGCGCTGCTCGCCAGTGCCGCGCGCAAGGTCGGCACCATCCATGTGATGACGGCGCATACGCGGGACGATCAGGCCGAGACCGTGCTGATGCGGATGGCCCGCGGCAGCGGCCTTGCCGGGTTGGGCGCCATGAGCGTGGAAAGCGAACGCGAAGGCATCCGGATCGTTCGCCCGCTATTGGAGGTCTCGAAATCGCAGCTGATCGCGACGCTGGACAAGGCGAAGATCGGCTATGCGGTCGATCCCACCAATGCGGACCGAAACTTCACCCGGCCGCGTCTGCGCGCCTTGATGTCGGCTCTGGCTGCCGAGGGGATGGATTCGCGCAATCTGCAGCGCCTGGCTGCACGCATGGCCCGCGCCGATGCTGCGCTCGAATTGATGGCCGATGGCGCCGGCCGCTTCCTGTCCCTTCGCAATCCCGGCCGCTCGCCGGAGGCGATCGATGCGGCGGCGTTCATGGGGCTCGCCGAAGAGATCCGGGTCCGCTTACTTGTGCGGATGATCAACGAGGTCGGCCTCGAGGGCCCCGCCGAACTCGGCAAGGCGGAGAGCCTGTCCCTGGCGATGGAACACGCGATGCAACGGAGCGGAAACGGTATCCTGCTGAAGCAGACCCTCGCCGGCGCGGTGATTTCGCTAACCCGTAACCGGCTGAAGATCACACCGGCACCGCCCCGTCGCGCCGCAGCGCGTAAAAGGCCTTAACCACCTCCCGAAAAGGGGCGGCCGCCGCCATCATTTCAACCGGAAATGCGCCTAGATGCGCTAAATAGTCCGTCCCAGTTCCCTTGGCAGCGGCCCCGGTCGCACTTAAATTGCAACGGACTGACCCAGGGTGATCGCCTTGTGGCGAATCAAGGGAAGAGAGCCGCGGATTTCAGCGGTGACGAAGGAAGATCGATGAACGCGAACCTGCGCAATTTCGCCCTCTGGGTCATTATCGTGCTGCTGTTGCTGGCGCTGTTCACGCTCTTCCAGAATCCGGGCCAGCGTGCCGCTTCGCAGGACATTCCATTCTCGCAGCTGCTCGCCGATGTCGATCAGAACAAGGTGCGCGACGTCGTCATTCAGGGGCCGGAGATCAACGGCACCTATACGAATGGCGCCACCTTCCACACTTATGCGCCGAGCGATCCGACGCTCATCAAGCGCCTGTATGACGCCAAGGTCTCGATCACCGCGAAGGCACCGGGCGACAATGTGCCGTGGTTCGTCTCGCTGCTCGTGTCGTGGCTGCCGTTCATCGCGCTGATCGGCGTCTGGATCTTCCTGTCGCGGCAGATGCAGGGCGGCGCCGGCAAGGCCATGGGCTTCGGCAAGTCGCGTGCGAAGATGCTTACGGAAGCGCACGGTCGCGTAACCTTCGAGGACGTCGCTGGCGTCGACGAAGCCAAGCAGGATCTGCAGGAGATCGTCGAATTCCTGCGCGACCCCGGCAAGTTCCAGCGCCTCGGCGGCCGCATTCCGCGCGGCGTGCTGCTGGTCGGTCCTCCCGGTACCGGTAAGACCCTGATCGCGCGTGCGGTCGCGGGCGAAGCCAATGTGCCGTTCTTCACCATTTCGGGTTCGGACTTCGTCGAAATGTTCGTCGGCGTCGGCGCCAGCCGCGTCCGCGACATGTTCGAGCAGGCCAAGAAGAATGCGCCCTGCATCATCTTCATCGACGAAATCGACGCGGTCGGTCGTCATCGCGGCGCCGGTCTCGGCGGTGGCAATGACGAGCGCGAACAGACCCTCAACCAGTTGCTGGTCGAGATGGACGGCTTCGAGGCCAATGAAGGCGTGATCCTGATCGCCGCTACCAACCGTCCGGACGTGTTGGATCCCGCGCTGCTGCGTCCGGGCCGTTTCGACCGTCAGGTCGTGGTTCCGAATCCGGATGTCGTCGGCCGCGAACAGATCCTCAAGGTTCACGTTCGCAAGGTACCGCTTGCGCCGGATATCAACCTCAAGACAATCGCTCGTGGCACCCCCGGTTTCTCCGGCGCCGATCTGATGAACCTCGTCAACGAAGCTGCGCTCACCGCCGCGCGTCGCAACAAGCGCATGGTGACCCAGGCCGAGTTCGAAGAGGCCAAGGACAAAGTGATGATGGGCGCCGAGCGCAAGTCGCTGGTGATGTCCGAGGAAGAAAAGATGCTGACGGCCTATCACGAAGGCGGTCACGCCATCGTCGGCCTCAACGTCCCTGCCACCGATCCTATTCACAAGGCGACGATCATTCCGCGCGGTCGTGCGCTCGGCATGGTCATGCAACTGCCGGAACGCGACAAGATGTCGATGTCGCTGGAGCAGATGACCTCGCGCCTCGCCATCATGATGGGCGGCCGTGTCGCCGAAGAGCTGATCTTCGGCCGCAACAAGGTCACCTCGGGTGCCTCGTCGGATATCGATCAGGCCACCCGTCTGGCGCGCATGATGGTGACCCGCTGGGGTCTGTCGGAAGAGCTCGGCACCGTCTCCTATGGCGAGAACAATGACGAGGTGTTCCTCGGCATGCAGGTGAACCGCCAGCAGAACGTCTCGGAAGCGACCGCGCAGAAGATCGACCAGGAAGTGCGTCGTCTCGTCGAGGACGGCTACAAGGAAGCCACCCGCATCCTCACCGAGAAGCGCGACGACCTCGAAACGCTCTCCAAGGGTTTGCTCGAATACGAAACGCTGAGCGGCGACGAGATCAAGGACCTGCTCGACGGCAAGAAGCCGAACCGCGAGTCGGTGCTCGAGCCGACCGGTCCGCGCACTTCCGCCGTGCCGCCTGCCGGCAAGCCGCGTCCGCGTCCGGATTCGGGCATGGAGCCGCAGCCGCAGGCGTAAGGCCGTCACAACAGACCATGCGAAACGCGGCCGAAAGGCCGCGTTTTTTGTTTGTGCGAGATTGCGAAAAGCGGGCGTTTATGTAAAGATACAATCTATAATTGATGGCATCGAAACGGGATGGGGGCGTGCCAATGGCATTTCTCGGCGATGGTCTGGTCATTCGGCGCAAGGCTGTGGTCCACCTCGACGACGCT
Source organism: Pseudomonadota bacterium (assembly GCA_023449855.1). Classification (GTDB taxonomy): domain Bacteria; phylum Pseudomonadota; class Alphaproteobacteria; order Rhizobiales; family Xanthobacteraceae; genus Tardiphaga. The sequence continues at coordinate 58,265 of JAEXHR010000289.1, forward strand.
GGTGGCGGCGGCGGTGGTGGCGGCACCGGTGACATCAATCTCAGCAACATTCTCAAACTGGTGCCGGGAGATATTGTCGCCATTTATCTTGCCGGGCAGGGCATCAGCGCCAGCCCCGTCATGAACATGAAATGGCCGGCGCTGCTGTTCTATCTGTGCCTGATCGTCTGCGTCGCGCTGCGCGTGCTGGTTACGGCGAAGACGGAGCGCGGCATCAACTGGATATTGGTCGTGGTCACCGCAATCGCCTTTTTTATCTGGGCTCATGCGGTGGCGCCCACCGAAGGCCCGGTGATCGCAGGCTTCTTCGGTTCGGTGGCGGGCTTTGTGGCCATGCTGTTCGGGGTGCTTGCGCCGGTTCTTGTACCGGCAGAGCCACAGCCATAAGGCATGCATGCCGTGCCCGTTGCGAAAGATGCCACAAGCGATCTGGACCCGCTGGCGGACCTGACGTCGCAACTGATCGACCAATGGGACCGCATGTCCGGCCAGCAGGACGCGTCAGGCGGCGAGATGGAGATGGCGCAATTCGAAGGATTGCCCTTGCCGCGGCGGCCGCGCGGCGGGCTTGCCATCGGCAGGTCGCGCGACGAGCGGACAGGCAAGCAGCGGCTCGAAATGCGCGTCACGGCGCAGGCGGGTCCAAACTATCGCGCGGCGGAAAAGCTCGCGGCAACAGCCCGGACCCAGGGCGTCGAGGTAATCCTCGAAGTCATCAAAAACGCGATTATCGGCCGTGCGCCGCCGCCGGCAACGATCGCCGGGCGCCGCGAGCCGCTTCATATCGGTGCGTCGATCGCCAATCGCGAATCTCTTGCCGGCACGCTGGGCGCTTTCGTCAAATTGCCGGATGGTGAGGAAGGTATGCTGTCCTGCAGCCATGTGCTCGCGCGCACCGGCAGGAAATGGGGCAAGGTCGGCGATCCCATTCACCAGCCGGGAGCGCCGGAAGAGAAGCTCGTCACTGCCAAATCGCAGATCGGTACATTGAGCGACTGCTTCGCGCCCTTCATCGATAGCCAGACCAATAATCTGGATGCGGCGGTTGCACGCATGGATCGGCGGGGTCATCATGAGGGCAATGTCATACCCACGCATGACTGTGTGCCGCTTGCATTGCGTGGCAAGCGGATCGGCAAACCTCTCGATGACGTCGAGAACGCGACAGGTATCCGCGTCTGCAAGGTCGGGCGCAGCACCGGCTATACCGAGGCGCAGTTGAGCGCGACCAGTTTCCAGAACATGCGTGTGGAACTCGGGCGAACGAAAGTTTTTACATTCTCGGATATCTACGAAGTGTTGTGGGACGACGGGCAGGATTTCGCTGCTGCGGGCGATTCCGGCTCCCTCGTCATGGCGTGCGACGGGCTGCTGCCGCTCGGCCTGCACTTCGCTTCAATGGAGGGCGTTGCTGGCAAACGTGTCAGCTACGTGATACCCTGGCAACGGATCGCAGCGACTTTTGACCTGCAACCGCTATGATGGATCGCTTGATGCCGACGTCACCCAGGAAGGCACAGGAGGCGCTCAAGCAGGCGCTCGAGAGCCTGTTCGGGCCCAAGCTGAAAGGCGTCAACGGGTTTGGCGCGGGCCTCGATCATGTGACGCGCGAACTCTCCCTGCAGGTCAATGTGGATAGCGCGGCATCGCAGCGCCGTGCTGCGTCCTTGCCGAAGAAAATCGAAGGCCTGCCGGTCAGGGTGACGCGGCTCGGTCCGGCACGGATGGACTGAGGGGATCGCGAGATGAAGGCATCGTCTCGCTCGTCCGCAAATCGCTCGTCCGCAAATCGTTCGTCCACAAATCGTTCGTCCGGTAGTCACTCTTCTTCAAGTCACGCGCCCGCAGGCCGCTCATCGTCGGGGCAGATACGTACGGTGCCCACTCCCTTTGCTGCCCTGCATCGTCCGCTCATCCTTGGCGCCTCGATCGGCCATCCAAGCGGCATGGTCGGCAGCATTGGCCCCTTCGTGCGGCTGGCCGATGGACGCACCGGCTTCATGGCGGGGTCCTATGTGTTGGCGCCGGCCGGCAGCAGTATCGGCGACTGGATTCATCAGCCTGGGCCCTATGATGCCACTGTGCTCACCGGTGCCACGCGCATCGGCCGGCTTGCCGGCATCGCGCCGCCGCTGAAAGAAGGCCTGTCCTACACCGCCGCGGCTGTTGTTGCGCTCGATGTTTCGGCCGAGGGAAATGTCATTCCGGAATTGGCGAAGCCAGGTGCGGAAGCGGGACGCAGCATCGCAGGCGTGTCCGACGCGCATCTCGGCGACGAAGTGGCTTTTGTCGGCTGTACCAGCGGCTATTCGATCGGCCGGGTGAGTGTGGTCGCGCTGCAGTTGCCGGTTGGCGGTTTCACTTTCGCTGATGTCATCGAGATCGAGGCCGAAGACGGCCATTTCAGCGCGCCCGGCGATGGCGGTGCGCTGCTGTTCCGTTGCAGCGATATGATGGCGGTCGGCCTGTTATTCGCCCGTACGAAGCGAGCAGATGGCAGGTCGATATCGTATGCGATGCCGTTGCAGCCCTCGCTGGCCGCGCTCGGTGTGTCCTTGAAGCTCGGCGACGGCGCTTGAACATTCCTGCTTAAGCGTTCCTCAAGGGTTCGGAAGGCACTGTGCCGCACGCGCTTCCGCGCCGCGGAGACAGCATGTTCGCGCCTCATCCGACATCGTTACCCGCTGCCGAGACTAATCGTCCCGTTCCCTCCGCTGCAGTGGTCGTGTGCGCGGTGCTGGCGATCCTGCAGATCGCCTTCTTCCCGCTCTATTACGGGCGCGGTTGGATCTATGAAGGCGGCGGTCTGGGATCGCCCACCGATTTCATCAATGTCTGGTCCGCCGGACGTCTGGTGCTCGATGGCCATCCGGCCTGGGCCTATGACTGGGACATTCAGAAGAAGATCCAGATCGCCGTGCTCGGTCAGGACTATCCCGGCAATTTCGCCTGGCACTATCCGCCGCCGTTCCTGTTCGTCGCCGCGCTGCTCGCGAAACTGCCTTATGCAATGGCTTTCATCGGATGGGCCTGTATCAGCGCGGTGCCTTATCTCATCGTGATGCGCGCGATCGTCGGTCGTCCGTTCGGGCTGCTGCTCGCGCTCGCATTCCCCGTCGTGTTCACCAATGTGCTGGTCGGGCAGAACGGCTTTCTCACCGCGGCGCTGATCGGCGGCCTGCTGGTGCTGCTGCCGACGCGGCCGATCCTGGCTGGGGTCTGCCTCGGTCTACTCAGCTACAAGCCGCAATATGGCGTGCTGTTTCCGCTCGTGCTGATCGCTGCTGCGCAGTGGCGGGCATTCGTGAGCGCCGGCGTCACCACCGTCGCGCTCGCTCTGGTGTCGTGGCTCACCTTCGGCACCGCGAGCTGGCAGGCCTTCTTCAAATGGATGCCGATGTTTTCGCAGGCTTTCCTCGTGGAGGGACGCGCGCCATGGGGCAAGATGCAGAGCCTGTTCGCGCTGGTGCGCTATTTCGACGGCAGCGAAACGCTGGCCTGGACGCTGCACTGGATGCTCGTCGCTGCCATCGCAGTGTCGCTGATCTGGCTCTGGCGCAGGACTGCGCGCTACGAATGGAAGGCGGCAGCCTTGGCCGTCGGAGCAGTGCTCGCGACGCCTTATCTGTTCCTCTACGACGTGATGGTGCTCGTCATCGCCATCGCCTTCATCGTCCGCGTTGGACTGTCGGAAGGATTTCTCCGTCACGAGCTGCCAGCACTCGGCCTCGCGGTTGTGATGATCATGGGTTACCAGCTACTCGGTGCAGCGCCGACCGGATTTGCGGCGACGCTCCTCGTAGCGGCATTGATCGTTATTCGCGTTCGCGCTGTCTCTCGCGGCGCTGCCGCAGCCGCCCGGGTGGTGCCGGAGCCTGTAGTTGTCCACGGTACCAACAGCCCCGCCTGATTTCCCCGCAGGGAGCCGCATTGGCCGCTTGACACTTTGTCGCGAATATCACCACATATAGGCGTCACGGTCCGCCCTGTCGCAAGACTTGGTGGCTAAGAGGGAAGCCGGTGCGCTCCAAATGGAGCAAGGCCGGCGCTGCCCCCGCAACTGTAAGCAGAGAGTTCGTTTCGACCACGTCACTGGGGCCATGGCTCCGGGAAGACCGAAACGAGCCGCGACCTGCGAGCCAGGAGACCTGCCGCGACACCAGAAACGTCCATGGGCGGGGTGTCCCAACGGTCGCTTGCAGGCTTTGCCGCGCGTCCGCCCGGCATGATGCACGCACCTTCGGCCCCAGCCCCCACAGCTAGATGCATCTCACGGGGTCCTGCCGATGCCTTCCACGTCTCACGTTCTCTCCAACGGCCACGACGCCGTCGTGCGCGCTTCCTTGTCTGCCGAATCGAATGTCGTGCCTGCGCGCGAGCCGTCGATGCAGATCATCCGCCGCAACGGCAAGGTCTCGCCCTTTGATGCCGGCAAGATTTCGGTGGCGATGACCAAGGCGTTCCTCGCTGTCGAAGGCAATACGGCGGCGGCGTCGCGCCGTGTCCATGAGGCGGTGGAGCAACTCACCGGCGACGTCGTTGCCGCACTGACGCGCCGGGTCGGGGAGGGACGGACCTTCCATATCGAGGACGTGCAGGATCAGGTCGAGCTGGCGCTGATGCGCAGCGAACATCACAAGGTCGCGCGTGCTTACGTGTTGTATCGCGAGGAGCGCGCCCGCCGCCGTGCCGAAGAGGTTGCCGCGCAATCCGCTCCGGTGCCGAGCATGCCTGCATTGAACGTCACGCTCGCGGATGGAAGCCGCGTGCCGCTGGACAGGGCACGCCTCGCTTTGATCGTCAACGAAGCCTGCAGCGGCCTCGACGGCGTCGACGCCGCGCCGGTACTCGATGAGACGAAGCGCAATCTCTATGACGGCATCACGCTGGATGAGCTGGCGCTTGCCGGCATCATGGCGGCGCGTACGCTGGTGGAACAGGAGCCGAACTACACCTATGTCAGCGCGCGCCTCCTGCTCGACAAGCTGCGCAGTGAAGTGCTGTTCTATGTCCATGGCGTGCCGGATGCTGCGTCGCAGGCCGATATGGCGACACGCTATGCCGAATATTTCGGCGCCTATGTGAAGGTTGGCATCGAAGCCGAACTGCTCGATCCCGAACTGGCGCGCTTCGATCTGAAGAAGATCGCCGCTGCGCTGAAGCCGGAGCGCGATCTCCAGTTCCAGTTCCTGGGGCTGCAGACGCTGTACGATCGTTACTTCCTGCATGTGCGGGGCAATCGCATCGAGTTGCCGCAGGCGTTCTTCATGCGCGTCGCCATGGGCCTCGCGCTGCGCGAGATCGATCGTGAGGCCCGTGCGATCGAGTTCTATAATCTGCTCTCGTCCTTCGACTTCATGGCCTCGACGCCGACGCTATTCAATTCGGGAACGCTGCGCCCGCAATTGTCGTCCTGCTTCCTCACCACAGTGGCCGACGATCTCGATGGCATCTTCAAGTCCATCAAGGACAACGCACTGCTGGCGAAGTATTCCGGCGGCCTCGGCAATGACTGGACGCGCGTGCGCGGCTTAGGGGCGCACATCAAAGGCACGAACGGCGAAAGCCAGGGCGTGGTGCCGTTCCTGAAAGTCGCCAACGACACCGCCATCGCCGTCAATCAGGGTGGCAAGCGCAAGGGCGCGGTCTGCGCCTATCTGGAGACATGGCATATCGACATCGAGGAATTCCTCGATCTCCGCAAGAACACCGGCGACGACCGTCGCCGCACCCATGACATGAACACCGCCAACTGGGTGCCGGACCTGTTCATGCAGCGTGTCGAGCAGGACGGCGAATGGACGCTGTTCTCGCCGGACGAGACGCCGGACCTGCACGACCTCTACGGCAAGCCCTTTGCCGAGCGTTACGCCGCCTATGAAGCCAAGGCGGCGCGCGGCGAGATGCGCGTGTCCAAGACGGTGCGTGCCACCGATCTTTGGCGCCGCATGCTGACCATGGTTTTCGAGACCGGCCACCCATGGATCACCTTCAAGGACCCCTGCAATCTGCGCTCGCCGCAGCAGCATGCCGGCGTGATCCATTCATCGAATCTCTGCACCGAGATCACGCTGAACACGTCGGATGATGAGGTCGCCGTCTGCAATCTCGGTTCGGTCAATCTGCTGCACCACGTCACCGCCGAGGGCATCGATCACGCCCGCCTGCAGCGCACCGTGACCACGGCCATGCGCATGCTCGACAATGTTATCGACATTAATTTCTACACCATTCCGGAAGCGCGACGCTCTAACCTGAAGCATCGCCCGGTCGGTCTCGGTTTGATGGGTCATCAGGACGCGCTGCATACGCTCGGTCTCGCGATGGCGTCGGATGCCGCCGTTGAGTTCGCCGATCTCAGTATGGAAGCGATCGCCTATCACGCCATTTCGGCATCGGTGGATCTCGCCGCCGAGCGCGGGCGCTATCCGTCCTTCGACGGCTCGCTGTGGAGCCGCGGCATCCTACCGATCGACTCCATCGAACTCGTCGCCGAGGCGCGTGACGGTCTGGAGATGGATCGCTCGCAAACGCTCGATTGGGCTAGCCTGCGTGAGCGGGTGAAGCGTGTGGGCATGCGCAATTCCAATGTGATGGCGATTGCGCCGACGGCGACGATCTCCAACATCTGCGGCGTCGCGCAGTCGATCGAGCCAGCCTATCAGAACCTCTATGTGAAATCGAACATGTCGGGCGATTTCACCGTCGTGAACGCGTTCCTGGTGCGCGATTTGAAGAAACGGGGACTGTGGGACGAGGTGATGGTCTCCGACCTGAAATATTTCGACGGCAGCGTCGGCGCCATCGACCGCGTTCCCAGCGATCTCAAGGCGCTCTATGCGACGTCCTTTGAGATCGACAGCGCATGGCTGATCGAAGCGGCGGCGCGGCGGCAGAAGTGGATCGATCAGGCCCAGTCACTCAACCTCTACATCGCCAATCCGTCGGGCAAGAAGCTCGATCAGCTGTATCGGCTGGCCTGGGGTCGCGGACTGAAGACCACTTACTACCTGCGCTCGCGCAGTGCGACGCATGTGGAGAAGTCGACGCTCAAGGGCACCGACGGCAAGCTCAACGCGGTGTCGGCAACGGGCGTGTCGGCTGCGAGTGCCGCGCCGATTCTGGTGAAGTCGTCGGACGTCACCGCGCCGGATCTGAATGTCGCGATGGCCTGCTCCATCGAGAATCCCGAATGTGAGGCGTGCCAGTAAGGCCGTCTCCACAAACTCCCTCCTCATCCTGAGGAGCGGCCTCTTGGCCGCGTCTCGAGGGATGTGCCCTAAACTCATGGTTCAAGACGCCCGCCAAGCGGCGGGCTCCTCACCATGAGGGCTGAGATCTAGATTTAGAAAGAACACCCATGCTCGACTGGTCCGATACCACCTCCGCTCCCAAAGCCCCCGCCTTCATCCCGCTCCCACAGGCCTCCGTCGACGCCACCGGTCTCGGCGCCATCGATCGCTCCGGCGGCCGTGTCTCCGTGGACGAGAAGCGGATGATCAACTGCCGCGCCGACGTCAATCAGCTCCTGCCGCTCAAATACAAATGGGCCTGGGAGAAATACCTCGCCGGCTGCAACAATCACTGGATGCCCACCGAAGTCTCCATGCAGGCCGACATCGCGCTGTGGAAGTCGCCGGGCGGCCTCACCGAGGACGAGCGCCGCGCCATCAAGCGCAATCTCGGCTTCTTCGCCGCGTCGGAGTCGCTGGTCGCCAACAACATCGTGCTGGCGATCTATCGCCATCTCACCAATCCCGAATGCCGGCAGTATCTGTTGCGCCAGGCGTTCGAGGAGGCGGTGCATACGCACACCTTTCAATACATCGTCGAAAGCCTCGGTCTCGACGAAGGCGAGCTGTTCAACATGTATCGCGAGGTGCCGTCGATCACCGACAAGGCGGCATGGGCGCTGAAGCACACCCAGCATCTGGACGATCCCGACTTCAAGACCGGCACGCCCGAGAACGACCAGGCGTTCGTCCGCGATCTCGTCGCCTTCTATGTCATCTTCGAGGGCATGTGGTTCTATACCGGCTTCGCGCAGATCCTCTCGCTCGGCCGCCGCAACAAGATGGTGGGCATCGCCGAGCAGTATCAATACATCCTGCGCGACGAATCGATTCACCTGAATTTCGGCATCGACGTCATCAACCAGATCAAGATCGAGAACTCGCATCTCTGGACGAAGGCGTTTCAGGACGAGATCCGCACCATGATCCGCGAAGCGGCGGAGCTCGAAGCGGCTTACGGCCGGGACACCATGCCGCGCGGCTTCCTCGGGCTGAATGCGGCGCTGTGCGAGACCTATATGCACTTCATCGCCAATCGCCGCTGCGCGCAGCTCGGCCTCGCGCCGGTCTTCGCGGAGACGGAGAATCCGTTCCCGTGGATGTCGGAGGCGATGGACCTCAAGAAGGAGAAGAACTTCTTCGAGACGCGTGTGATCGAATATCAGAACGGCGGTGCGCTGAGCTGGGATTGAGATCGGTTCTTCGTCTCATCTCCGCGCGCATGGCGCATATGAGGCAGCAACGCTTGACCTGATCCTGTGATGTCAGCACCCATGCTGATGTCACACGGATCGTCCATGCACAGCACCCACATCCCCAAGGCGCCGGCCTATTGGTCGCGCGCGGCCATCGTGCCCGGCATCGTCGCCATCGGGCCGATGTTGCCCGGCACGCTGGCTTTCGGCATGGCGTTCGGTGCGCTCTGCGCGCAGAAAAATTTCTCGCTGGCCGAAGTCGTCGTGATGATGGGGACGGTTTATGGCGGGCTGTCGCAATTCGTTGCGGTGCAATCGTGGCCGGCTGTGCTGACGCCGGCCACCATCGCGACGCTGGCTTTGCTCACGCTCACGGTCAACATCCGCTTCATGCTGATGAGCGCCACGCTGCGACCGTGGTTTGGCACCTTGCCGTCGTGGCAGGCCTATTCCTCGATGCTGCTGGTCACCGATGGCGGCTGGCTCGCTGCGATGCGCTATCGCGATCGCGGCGGCGCCGATGCGATGTTCTATCTCGGCGGCGGCATCGTGCTCTATCTCGTCTGGCTGGTGTCGGCGATCCCGGGCTTCCTGCTTGCCGAGCAACTGACCGATCCGAAAAAATACGGCGTCGATCTCGTGATGCCGGCCTTCTACGCGGCCATGCTCGTGCCAGCCTGGAAGGGGCCACGCCGGGCAATTCCGTGGGTGGTCTCGGGCGTGGTTGCCCTCGTCGTTCACTGGTTGGTCGCCGGCTGGTGGTTCATCATTGCCGGCGCGCTGTCGGGCGCGCTCAGCGCCGGCTTCATGGACGAGCCCGAGGCGCCGGGAGCAGCGATATGACTGACTTTTTGCGCAGTGACATGATGCTGGCCTTCGCGGTCATGACGGCGGTCACCGTCGCCTCCCGTCTCGGCGGCTACTGGTTGATGGGCTATGTGAATGTCACGCCGCGCGTGCGTCGCATGCTGGATGCGTTGCCGGGCTCGATCATTGTCGCCGCCGCTCTGCCGGTGGCAGTCAATGGCGGTCCCGTCGTCATTTTCGCCATTCTCGCCGCCATGGCGGTAACCATCATCCGCCGCAACGACTTCATCGCCGTCATCACCGGGATGGCGGTCGCGGCGGCGGCTCGCGCACTCGGTTTCGGCGGCTGACGACCTGCCCGAAAAGTTGAATCCCGCTATGCGCAAAATACCTTGTCAAAGAGTCTGAACTGGTGTTCATCTCTTCTCGCGGCCGACCAGTCGAATCCGCGCAAAACCTTGAACTCACGCATCTTCCTTGGCCGGCCGTCAGGCGGATAGGGATGCCGGACGCGGGATAAACTCATGGTCTATCGACGTACCCAGCAGGTCGTGAAGCGGCTTGCGGCACGGCGCAATGCCATTCTGGCAGCGGCGCGGGAGACCTGCGCCGAAGGCGGCATGGCGGCGGTGCAGATCGCCCCGGTGGCCGTTCGCGCCAATGTGGCTGCCGGCACGGTTTACCGCTATTTCCCGTCCAAGGCCGACCTGATCTCGGAGCTAATCGCCGATGTGTCGCGGGACGAACTGACGGCGATCCGCCGGGCCGCGGATGCGGCGCCCGGTCCGTCCTCGGCGCTGGCCGCAGCTGTCACCACGGTTGCCGTCCATGTCGTATCCAACCGCAAGCTTTCCTGGGGCATTCTCGCCGAGCCGGTGGAAGTCGATGTGACTGAATCCCGACTCACCAGCCGGCGCGAGATCGCCGGCGAGATCGAATCGCGCATCGATGCCGCGATCCGTGCCGGCCATCTGCCGGCTCAGGACACGGCATTGGCCGCCGCCGCCTTGCTCGGGGCGCTGCATGAAGCGCTGGTCGGGCCGATGGCGCCGGAGAGCTTCGACGATCCCATGAAGCTGCGCGATGCCGTCCAGACCGTAACCTTGCTGGCCCTGCGCGCCGTTGGCGTCATGGACGCCCGTGCCCGCGGTCTGGTGGTGCAGGCCGTGCTGCCGACCAAGATGGCGGCGACCACCTGATCGACGCAGTCCGGTCGCGCTGGCTTAGGGCTTGATCTTCCCGTCGGCATCGAACTGGGCGAGGAAAGCCCACAGATCGTTGACCTCGGTCTCTTTCTTGATCCCCGCAAAGGCCATCTTGGTGCCGGGGATCTTGGCCTTCGGATCCTTGATGTAATCCTTGAACGTCGCCTCGTCCCAGGTGAGGCCGGAATTCTTGTTCGCGTCCGAATAGGAATAGCCGGCTGCGGTGCCCGATTTGCGGCCGTTCAGTCCGTTCAACTCGGGGCCGACCTTGTTCTTCGCATTCTCGCCGATGGCGTGGCAGGCAATGCATTTGTTGAACGAGGATTTGCCGGCGGCAACGTCCTGGGCGTAAGCGAGCGGCGATGCGGTCACGGCCGCGATAAAAGCAAGCGCGGCGAAAGTCGTTTTGTTCATGGATGGCTCTTTTCTGGCTTTCCGTACTGAATTTTCGCACACACGTTGCAGGGTGCACAAGCGGATACCACCATGTCCGCAGCTCATGCTTTCGTTATCTGTTCAAAGTCGGTCGGACGTGATTGATTCAGCGGAAGCATGCCGCGGTTCGATATCGCGTGAACGAAACGGGACGAACGCTCAATGACAATCCTGATGCCGGCGAAGGACGAAGCCGTGCTCGCCCGGCGCGACGCCATCATCGCGGCCCTGCGAAAACTGGTGCCGGGGGAGGGGGTGATTTCCAGCGCCGCCGAAATGCTCCCCTATGAGTCGGATGGCTTCACGGCCTATCGGCAGCCGCCGATGGTGGTGGTGTTGCCGGAGACCACCGAGCAGGTCTCGAAAGTCCTGAAATACTGCCATGACCATGGCATCAAGGTGGTGCCGCGCGGCTCGGGCACGTCACTGTCGGGCGGCGCATTGCCGCTGGCGGATGCGGTGCTGCTCGGCATGGGCAAGTTCAAGCGCGTGCGCGAGATCGATTTCGATAATCGTGCCGTGGTCGTCGAACCCGGCGTTACCAATCTCGCTATCAGCCAGGCCGTCGCGCATGCCGGCTTCTATTATGCGCCTGATCCGTCGTCGCAGATCGCCTGTTCCATTGGCGGCAATGTCGCGGAAAATTCGGGCGGTGTGCATAGCCTCAAGTACGGCATGACCACCAACAATCTGCTCGGCTGCGAGATCGTGCTGATGAATGGCGAGATCATTCGCATCGGCGGCAAGGCGGCCGAGCCGTCCGGCTACGATCTGCTTGGCGTCATCACCGGCTCCGAAGGTCTGCTTGGCGTCGTCACTGAAGTTACCGTGCGTATCTTGCAGAAGCCGGAGACGGCGCGTGCGCTGATGATCGGCTTCGCCGAAGTCGAAGCCGCCGGCCAATGCGTTGCCGATGTCATCGGCGCCGGCATCATTCCCGGCGGCATGGAGATGATGGACAGGCCGGCGATCCACGCCGCCGAAGCCTTCGTCCATGCCGGCTATCCCCTCGATGTCGATGCGCTGCTGATCGTCGAACTCGATGGCCCCGCTGTCGAGGTGGACGAACTCATCAAGCGCGTCGAGGCCATCGCGCTGAAATGCGGCTCAACCACCTGCCAGATTTCGGAATCCGAGCAGCAGCGTCTGCTGTTCTGGTCCGGCCGCAAGGCCGCATTCCCGGCAGTCGGCCGCATCTCGCCGGACTATCTCTGCATGGACGGCACCATCCCGCGCGCCGCGCTGCCGCTGGTGCTGCGGCGGATGAAGGAGATGTCGGCCAAATACGGTCTCGGCGTCGCCAATGTCTTCCATGCTGGCGACGGCAATCTGCATCCGCTGATCCTCTACGATGCGAACAAGGAGGATGAGATGGAGAAGGCCGAAGCCTTCGGCGCCGATATCCTGCGGCTGTGTGTCGAGGTCGGCGGCGTGCTCACCGGCGAACATGGCGTCGGCATCGAGAAGCGTGACCTGATGCCGGAAATGTTCAACGAGATCGATCTCAACCAGCAGCAGCGCATCAAATGCGCGTTCGATGCGCAGGGGTTGCTCAATCCCGGCAAGGTGTTTCCGACGCTGCATCGATGCGCGGAGCTTGGTCGCGTGCATGTACATGGCGGCAAGCTGGCCTTTCCGGATTTGCCGCGGTTTTGATGATGGCACCGTTTCTCAGAGTTATGTGGCGCGCTTCTTTCCCTCCCTCCGTGCGCGGCGTAGCCGTGCATGGTGGGGAGGGTGGCCGG
>JAEXHR010000242.1 GCA_023449855.1 Pseudomonadota bacterium
GATTAACCCGCAGCCGTAGGGCGGATGAGCCGAAGGCGTAATACGCCGGCCGAAGGCGTGTGGCGAAGAACGGCGGATTACGTTTCGCTCATCCGCCCTACGGCCGAGCGCCTCAAGCCGAGTTCGATCTGCCCATGCAGAAACTCCACGAACCCGATTCCCTGCGCATTCAGAGCCTTGGGATAGAGCGACGCCTTGGTGAGGCCGGGGAGCGTATTGGTTTCGAGGTAAATCAGGCCATTGGCCGACACGATGAAATCCGAGCGCGAATAGCCGGTGCAGGACATCGCCTTATGGGCACGAACCGCGTAATCCTGCAATTGCGCAGTGACCTCCGGCGTGAACCGGCCCGGGCAGATCTCCTGGGTCGATTTGGCGAGATACTTTGCTTCGTAGTCGAAGCCGCCGCCCGCCGGAACGATCTCGATAGGCGGCAGCGCGAAGATCGAACCATCGACGTGCTCCAGCACTGCGCAAGTCGCCTCAATGCCGGCGATGAATGGCTCGACCACGTAGTCTTCGACCTTCGCGGCGTTGCGCACCGCGACCAGGTCCTGCTTCGCGTTCACGAACATCAGGCCGTAACTGGAACCATCGCGCGCCGGCTTGGCGATCAGCTTGCCGTATTTGTCCAGAGCGTCTTCCATGTCGGCAAGTGCGATGCCTGCTGCGATGGGAACGCCAAAGATCGCTGCAAAGCGCTTTGCCGCGACCTTGTCGAAAGCCAGATTGGACGACGCCGAGCCGGAGCCCGTGAAGGCCACACCGCGGACTTCGCACATGGCCTGCACCTCGCCATTCTCGGCGGCGCCGCCATGCATGCCGAGCACCAGCACCCGGCCCTCGGCCTTGGCGTGGTCGAGCGCCTGCGGCAGCGAACCGAGCGACTTGCCATCGGCCTTGAACGGATTTTCGAACGGACGCTCGTGACCGAGCAGCGCTGCGCCTGACGTCTCATAAACCCGATCGTCGGCATCCCAGAACCACAGCGCGGCCTCCGGCAGCGCCGTATGCAGCGCCTGCGCCGAGGCGACAGATACCAGCCGCTCCTTGTTCAAGCCACCGAACAGGATGGTGATCCGTGCCGGATCGATCGAGGCAGTCATCATCGGGTCTCCATACGAATCACGGCATCGTAACCATAGAAGCAAGGCGATGGCACGCGGAGCCGCGATTCATATAATGCCTTGCATGACGTCATTGCGCGAGAGCACGACGGGGATAACGGGACCAAAAACGAGATGATCAGGGCCTGGCTCGAACTCAACACCTTCGGCATCTTCGCCACGCTCGCCGTGCTCTATTACGGAGCGGCCCTGCTGCTGGTGTATCTTGGCTTCAGTTCGCCGCTGCGCCGCCCGGTCCAGAAGACGAACGGTATCGTCGCGCCGTTTTTCTCCTCGGTCGCGATCCTGTTCGGCCTGCTCACCGGCTTCCTCGCCAGCGATGTCGGCGAGCGCGGCCGGCATGCAGTGCGCGCCACACAGGCCGAGGCCAGCGAAATCCGCAACGTCTATGCACTCAGCGTCGCGTCCGCTTCGGACATGACCGATATCCGCACTGCTCTCAAGGTCTACGTCAATTCGGTGCTCGCCGACGAATGGCCGGCGATGATCAACAGCGCCCCCTCGCCGCGCACGGAGGCCGCCTATGACGGCGTGTTGCGCGAGGTCAGCGATCCCGGTATCGCACGCGAATCCGGAGCGCCGGTACAAGCGGCGCTGCTCAGCGCGGCGATCCGCGCAGGGACAGCACGCAGCGAGCGGCTCAGCATCGCGGCAGATCAAACCAATGATCTGAAATGGGTGTCCGTGCTGATCCTCGGGTTACTGACCCAGGTAGGTCTGGCGCTCGTGCATCTCGACCGGCCACGCGCGATGCTGACGGCACTTGCGGTGTTCGGCAGCGCAGCCATCGTCGCGCTCGGCATGATCGGACTGCAGGAACATCCCTATGAGGGCGCATTCAAGGTCTCGACAACGCCACTGGAACACCTGCTGACATTGCCCGATCTCGGGCCGGCCTCGGCGCTACCGCCGGCGCCCAAGCCCGAAAACTAGAGCGCGACGCCGATCCGCTTGATCTCCCAATGGAGATCGATGCCGGATTGCGCCAGCACGCGCGCACGCACCGTCTCGCCGAGCTGCTCGATATCCGTCGCAGTCGCATTGCCGGTGTTGATCAGGAAATTGCAGTGCATCTCCGACACCTGCGCGCCACCGACGCGCAGGCCGCGGCAACCCGCGGCGTCCACCAGTTTCCATGCGGAGTGGCCAGGCGGATTCTTGAAGGTCGATCCCCCGGTCTTCTCGCGGATCGGTTGCGCACTTTCTCGGTGCTGCTGCACCTCGTCCATTCGGGCCCGTATCGCAGCCGGATCGGCGATCGGTCCACGAAATTTTGCTGACGTGAAGATGATCGACGGATCGACGCCGGAACTGCGATAGACGAATTGCATGCCGGCATTGTCGAACACATGCTTCCGGCCGTCACGGCCGATGCCTGTGGCTTCGATCAACACATCCTTGGTCTCGCCGCCATTGGCGCCGGCATTCATGCGCAGCGCGCCGCCGATGGAGCCGGGAATGCCGAAATAGAATTCGAGGCCGCCGATGCTGGCGGCAACAGCCGCTTCCGCCACACGCTTGTCGAGCGCCGCAGTGCCAACCGTGAGGGTATCGCCATCGGCTGAGACCTGACCGAAGCCGCGCGGGCTGAGGCGAATGACGACGCCTTCAATACCACCGTCGCGCACGATCAGGTTGGACCCGACGCCGACCACATAAACCGGGATGTCGCCCGGAAGCTTCGAGAGGAAGTAAGCAAGATCGTCTTCGTCAGCCGGAGTGAACAGCACCTGCGCGGGGCCGCCGACACGAAACCATGTCAGCGGCGCCAGGGATTCATTCGCGAGCATACGCCCGCGCAAGTCCGGCATCGCGGTTCTGAGGGCGGCCGTAATGTCGGAAAAGCCGGCCACGATATTATCCGAGCGCCTTCAATTCAGCCGGCAGCGCATAGGCCCACTGGGTGATGTTGCCGGCTCCGAGGCAGACCACGGTATCGCCGCTCTTCGCCACACCGGCGACAAGACCGGCAAGCGCCGCCGACTCCGCCAGCGGAATGACTTCGCGATGACCGTGGGCGCGCAGGCCAAGGACGTAGTTGTCACGATCAATGCCGGGAATCGGCGCTTCGCCCGCGGCATAGACTTCGGCGACGATCACCGTATCGGCATCGTTGAAGCAGGTGCAGAACTCCTCGAACAGCGACTGCAGACGCGTATAGCGATGCGGCTGCACCACGGCGATCACCTTGCCGGACGTGCTCTCGCGCGCAGCGCGCAGCACGGCGGCGATCTCGACAGGATGGTGGCCGTAGTCGTCAATGATGGTGACACCGTTCCACTCGCCGGTCTTGGTGAAGCGACGCTTCACACCGCCGAAGGACGAGATCGCCTTGCGTATCTGCGCATCGGAAATGCCGAGTTCATGCGCCACGGCGATCGCCGCGGTCGCATTGAGCGCGTTGTGGCGGCCGGGCATTGGCAGCAGCAGGTTATCGATTTCATGCGTGGTGCCTGCCTTGCGATCGCGGAACGCGACCTTGAAGCTCGATCCGCCATTGGCCGGCTTGAGATCCACGAGGCGCGCATCGGCCTGCGGGTTCTGTCCGTAAGTGATGATGCGGCGATCCTCGATGTTCCCGACGATGGTCTGCACGACCGGATGGTCGATGCACATGACGGCGAAACCATAGAACGGCACGTTTTCGACGAAGTTGCGGAATGCATCCTGCACGTTGTCGAACGTCTTGAAGTGGTCGAGATGTTCGGGATCGACATTGGTGACGATGGCGACATCGGTGGGCAGCTTGAGGAAGGTGCCGTCGCTCTCGTCGGCCTCGACCACCATCCACTCGCCGGCACCGAGCCGCGCATTGGTGCCATAGGCGTTAATGATGCCGCCATTGATGACGGTGGGATCGAGTTCGCCGGCATCGAGCAATGCCGCGACCATGGACGTGGTGGTGGTCTTGCCGTGGGTGCCGGCAATGGCGACGCAGCTCTTGAGGCGCATCAGCTCGGCCAGCATCTCGGCACGGCGGACCACCGGAATGCGCTGCGCGCGGGCGGCCATCAGTTCCGGATTGTCGCGCTTGATTGCAGTGGAGACGACCAGCACATCGGCACCGGCAACGTTCTCCGCCTTGTGACCCACCTGAATCGTGATGCCCTTTTCACGCAGGCGATTGACGTTGGCGTTCTCGGAGGCGTCCGATCCCTGCACGGTGTAGCCGAGATTGCTCAACACTTCGGCGATGCCGCTCATGCCGATGCCGCCGATACCGACAAAATGAATGGGTCCGATCTCGCGCGGCAATCTCATGGGAATCTCGTCTCTCGTCACGCCCGGCGCAGCGCCGGGCAGATGACTCCTTCAAACAGACGCAGATGGCCGGGACAAGCCCGGCCACAGCGAAAAATACGGATATTTGGCTTGCAGCATCGGCGAATCCCGCCGAATCGCTCCTATTCCGCAGCCGCGGGAACCGGTGCAGACGCACGATCAAGTCGGATTGCGGTAAGCGCCACACCGAGCGCCGCCAGCGGTACCAAGGCGGCAACCCATGGCACAGAGGCAAGCCCGCCGTGATCGATCACGGCACCGCCAAGCCAGGCACCGATCGCATTGCCGAGATTGAAGGCGGCAATGTTGAAGCTCGATGCCAGGCTCTGGCCGGCACCATGTGCCTTTTCCAGCACCCACATCTGCAGCGGCGGAACGGTGGCAAAACCTACCGCACCGAGCAATGCGACAAAGACCACGATGGCGATCTGATTGTGAGTGGCGAAGCTCATCAGCCCGAGCACCACAGTCAACGCGAGCAGGCTGCCGAGTACAGTCGGGATCAACCAACGATCCGCCAGACGACCGCCAACCAGATTGCCAACAACAAGACCGCCGCCAAACACCAGCAGGATCGGAGACACCGCCGCGTCCGAAAAGCCGGCCAGCCGCGTCAATATCGGCGCGATATAAGTAAACACGGCGAACACGCCGACCCAGCTCAGCACCGTGGTCAGAAGGCCCATCAGCACCTGCGGTCGCGCCAGCACCGCGAGATCCTGCTTCAGGTTCGACGGTTCAGGCGCGTCATGATCCTTCGGTACAAATACTGCGATGATCGCGAGAGCGAGCACGCCAACCAGCGTGACCGCATAGAATGTCGCGCGCCAGCCAAGGTGCTGGCCGAGCCAGGTGCCAAACGGGACACCGAGAATGTTGGCGACGGTCAGGCCGGTAAACATCACCGCAATGGCCGATGCTTTCTTGTTGGGCGCCACCAGCGTAGTGGCCACGACCGATCCGACACCGAAGAAAGTGCCGTGGGCAAAGGCCGTCAGCACGCGGGCAGCCATCAGGCTCCAATAATCGGGAGCAACAGCGCAAGCGAGATTGCCGATGGTGAAGATGCCCATCAAGACCAGCAACACCGTCTTGCGCGGCCAGCGCGAGGTGGCAATCGTCATGATCGGCGCGCCAACCACGACGCCGAGCGCGTAGCCAGAAATGAGCAGGCCGGCGGCCGAAATAGAGACGCCAAGATCTCCGCCGACCTCGATCAGCAGGCCCATGATGACGAATTCGGTAACGCCAATTCCAAAGGCGCCGGCGGTAAGCGCATAGAGTGCGAGAGGCATGGCAAAGTCCGTGCGTGGAGGTTCGATGCCAAGGATATGGACCGGCCGGTATAGATGAGATAGACATTCATCAGGAACAATATTTGTGAACTGAAGTCACAATGTCGCGGCTCGACGTCAATCGCTCCGGCGAAATGGAAGTGTTCGTGCGGGTGGTGGAACTCGGCGGCTTCTCTACCGCGGCCCGCGCCTTCAAGATGACGCCCTCCGCGATCAGCAAGCTCGTGGCGAGGCTGGAAGCGCGGCTCGGCGTACGGTTGATCAATCGCTCGACACGCAAACTGCAACTGACACCGGAAGGCACCGCTTTCTACGAGCGCGCGGTGCGCATTCTCGACGAAATCGCGGCAGCCGAGCGCGAAGCGGCCGTGGGCGCAACGCCGAGCGGCCTGCTCCGCGTCAACACCAGCGTGCCATTCGGCCTGCATCGTTTGTTGCCGCTGCTGCCCGCCTTCGCCAAACGCTATCCGGACATCAAGGTCGAGGTCACGCTGACCGATCTTGTGGTCGACCTGCTCGAGCAGCGCGCAGATGTAGCGATCCGGGTCGGGCTCATGCGCCAGTCACGCTTGCTCGCGCGCAAGCTCGGCGAGAGCCGGATGGTCGTGGTCGCATCACCCGCCTATCTCGCCGAACGCGGCACGCCGGTGACGCCGGACGATCTGGCACGGCATAACCTGCTCGATTTCGGTTTCGCCAAATGGAAAGGCGGCTGGCCGTTCAAACTGAAGAACGGCGAGACCATCACCGTCGTGCCCTCAGGCAATGCGCTGGTCAGCGACGGCGAAGCGATGCACTTGATCGCACTCGCCGGCATGGGCCTCGCGCGGCTGGCACGTTTTCATGTGGAAGCCGACATTGTCGCCGGACGTCTCGTTCCGGTTCTCGACGACTTCAATCCCGGCGACATCGAGCCGATCCATGCGGTGTTCGTCGGTCACGGCGGACAACTGCCAGCGCGGGTACGGGCGTTTCTGGACTACATGGTGGAGAGTGTGAGGATTTGACGCCCCTCTCGTCATTGCGAGCGAAGCGAAGCAATCCAGTCTTCGTGAACACGGAAGGAATACATGAATTGCTTCGTCGCAAGTGCTCTTCGCAATGACGGCGAGTGAGATCGGCTATATCTTCGCCACCTTGATCACCAGATCGGCGAGCTGATCGGCCGCATCGAGCCGCCCGACTTTCCGCGCATCGCGTGCCATCTCGTTGAGGCGTGCCGGCTCGCCCGCAAGCGCGGAGATTTCCGAGGCCAGACGCAGCGGCGTGAATTCGCTTTGCGGGATGCGGATGGCGCCGCCGGCATCGGCAAGCACGCCGGCATTGGCGTGCTGGTCCTGATCGAGGGCGCCGGGCAGCGGCACCAGGATCGACGGACGACCGATGGCGCCGAGTTCGGCGACGGTGCCGGCGCCGGAACGCGAAATCACGAGATGGCTGGAGGCGAGCCGCGCCGGCAGATCGGAAAAGAACGGCGCGAGCTCGGTCTTGATCTTGAGCTGATCGTAGATCGCGCGGACGCGCGGCATGTCCTCGTCACGCACCTGCTGCGTCAGGATGAGACGGCTCCACAGCGACGGTTCGAGCTTCTCGATGGCCGGCGGCACGATATCCGCCATGATGCGCGCACCCTGGCTGCCGCCGACGACGAGCAGACGGAACGGCGCGGTGAGATCTGCCGCGCTGTAGGGCACCGCAGCCGCGGCGAGGATCGCCGGACGCATCGGCGTGCCCGTGGTGGTCGTCTTCTTCGCGAGGTCGGGCACGCGATCGAGCACACCGGGCAACGAGGTGGCGATCGCATTCACTTTCTTCGACAGCAGCCGATTGGCGCGCCCCATGACGGCGTTGGAATCGTGAATGATGCTCGGGATACCGAACAGGCGCGCAGCGAAGAGCGGCGGCAGCGTGGGATAGCCGCCGAAGCCGATCACGGCGGCGGGCTTCGCGCGCAGCATCAGATTGACCGCCATCGCCGTGCCGGCGGCCAGCATCACTCCGGTGCGTGTGAGCGACAAAGGATTGCGTGAACGCACCGTCTCGCTCGGCACCACATCGATCATGTCGCGCGAGAACAGCCCGCTATATTTCAGTGCCCGCGCATCGGTGACGAGGCGCACGCGCAGACCGCGCTTCATCAGCACGACGCCAAGCGCTTCCGCCGGGAACAGATGGCCGCCGGTGCCACCCGCGGCGAGCAGGATGAGCGGTGCGGTGCTCATCACGCGTAGGTGCGCGCGACATGCGCGTCGATGGCTTCGACCTCGGTGCGTGGGCGCATGCGTGTGAGCGCGAGCAGCATGCCGACGCTGTAAGCGAGCGAAACCATGGAGGAGCCGCCATAGGAGATGAAAGGCAATGTCATGCCCTTGGCGGGGATGAGGTGCAGATTGACCGCCATGTTGATGGCGGCCTGCACGCCGAACAGGATCGCGAGGCCGGATGCGGCAAAGCGCGAGAACAGGTCTTCGGTGGCATAGGCGCGCGACAGCGCCCGGATGACGATGAAGGCGAACAGCGCCAGCAGCGCGAGGCAGAGCAGGATGCCAAATTCCTCGGCGCCGACGGCGAAGACGAAATCGGTGTGGCTGTCCGGCAGGCTGCGCTTGGCAATACCCTCGCCGGGGCCGAGGCCGTACCAGCCACCATTGGAGAAGGCTTCCATTGCGGTATCGACCTGGAACGTATCGCCCGAGGCGGGATCCATGAAGCGCTTGATACGGCCGGCAACGTGCGGGACCATGAAGTAGGCCAAAAAGAGCCCGCCCGCAGCAGCGCCGGCGAGGCCGGCCACCCAGACCATCCGCATGCCAGCGATAAAAAACAACGAGCCCCAGGCCATCAGGATCAGCATGGTCTGGCCGAAGTCGGGCTGCAGGACGAGCAGCGACACCAGCATCATCAGCATCACGACGGCCATCGAGGTCGCCGGCATGCCTGGCTTGCGGATGGATTCGGAGAACAGCCAGGCTGCGATGACGATAAAGGATGGTTTTGCCGCTTCCGACGCCTGGATATTGATGCCGAGAATGGTGATCCAGCGTTTCGCGCCCTTCACTTCCGGACCGAAAGCGAGCGTCGCGAGGATCAGCGCGACAGATAGCGCGAAGACGATCAGCGCCGAGCGGCGGATCTGCCGCGGCGACATGAAGGACACGCCGATCAGCACGACGATCGACGGGATCAGGAACAGGATGTGGCGATTGAAGAAGTGAAACGGATCAAGGCCGATCCGGGTCGCCACCGGAGGCGACGCGGCCAGCGACAGGATCACCCCGGCCAGCATCAGCGCGACGATGGCTGCCAGCAGCAGGCGGTCCACGGTCCACCACCATTCGCTGAGCGGCGTGCGTTGTTCGCGAAAAATCATGGGCGCGTCCTGCGGATCGATAAGCTTTTATCGATGCGGCATTACGGTTGCCAGAGAGTTAAGGGATCGTGAAAAATCAGACCTTCTTGATCCCGTCCAGCGCCAGCACCAGCTCCCTGAACCGATCGCCGCGGATCTCGAAATTGCGGAACTGGTCGAACGACGCGCAGGCCGGCGACAGCAACACCACCGGCGCGGGCAACCCCGCCTCCGCCGCATCGCGCGCGGCGTTGGCAACAGCGACGTCGAGCGTCACGCTGATCTCATAAGGCACCTTGCCTTCCAGCGTGCGCGAAAAGTCATTGGCTGCTTCGCCGATCAGATAGGCCTTGCGAACGCGCGGAAAGTATTCGGCGAGCGGGGCGATGCCACCCTCCTTGGCCTTACCGCCGGCGATCCAGAAGATGTCGGTGAAGGACGACAACGCCTTGGCGGCGGCATCGGCATTGGTGCCCTTGCTGTCATTCACGAACAGCGTGGTGCCGAGATGGCCGACCTGCTCCATGCGATGGGCGAGACCGGGGAACGAGCGCAGGCCCTTCTGCAGTACCTCGAGACTGACGCCGAGCGCACGCACCGCGGCGGAGGCTGCAGCCGCATTCTGCGCATTGTGCAGGCCACGCAGCGAGCCGATATTCGCGAGATCCGCAACAACGCTCTGCGCGCCACCGGCGTTCTCGACGATCCTGCTTTCATCGAGGGTGAGACCGTCGGCGAGCGGATGTTCGACCGAAATGCGCACCACGCGCCTGCCGGCTTGTGCGAGACGGTCGGCGATCCTGCTGCACCAGTTGTCATCGACGCCGACGATGGCCGTGCCGCTCGCCTGCACGCCGGCCACGAGGCGCTCCTTGACGGCAGCGTATTGCTCGAGCGTGCCGTGACGATCGATGTGATCGGGCGTGACATTGAGCAAGATGCCGACGGTGGGATCGAGCAACGGTGTGAGATCGATCTGATAGGACGACATCTCGATCACATGGACGCGGCCCGCGCGCGGCGGCTCCAGCGACAGGATCGCGGTGCCGATATTGCCGCCCATTTGCGTGTCGAAACCGGCCTCGCGCACGAGATGCGCG
This sequence comes from Pseudomonadota bacterium, assembly GCA_023449855.1. Taxonomy (GTDB): domain Bacteria; phylum Pseudomonadota; class Alphaproteobacteria; order Rhizobiales; family Xanthobacteraceae; genus Tardiphaga. The sequence goes on from JAEXHR010000242.1 coordinate 10,154, forward strand.
ATCAATGCGGTGGTGGTCGATTTGCCATTGGTGCCGGTGATAGCGATGAAGGGCGCGTCCGGCGCATGCGCCTTGCGCTCGCGGCAGAACAATTCGACATCGCCGATCACTTCGACACCGGCCTCGCGCGCGGCGAGCACGGTCCAGTGTGGCGCGGGATGCGTGAGCGGCACGCCGGGGGTCAGGACAAGCGCGGCGAAGTTTGCCCAGGATACGGTGCGCAGATCGGCGGTGATGAAACCGGCACGCGCGGCTTCCGCCATCTTGTCCGCGCTGTCGTCGCAGGCGATGACTTCGGCACCGCCAGCCTTCAGCGCGTGGCACGAAGCGAGGCCGGAGCCGCCGAGGCCGAACACGGCGACGGTCTTGCCGGCGAATGTGGTGACGGCGATCACGCGATCACCGCAGCTTCAGTGTGGAGAGGCCGACCAACGCCAGCATCACCGAGATGATCCAGAAGCGGATCACGATCTGCGGCTCGGTCCAACCCTTCTGCTCGAAATGGTGATGGATCGGCGCCATGCGGAACACGCGCTTGCCCGTGAGCTTGAAGGACGTGACCTGCACGATGACGGACACAGCTTCGAGCACGAACAGGCCGCCGATGACGGCCAGCACGATCTCGTGTTTCACGGCGACCGCGATGGAGCCGAGCATGCCGCCGAGCGCAAGCGAGCCGGTATCGCCCATGAAGATCGAGGCCGGCGGCGCATTGAACCAAAGGAAACCGAGGCCGGCACCGAGCACGGCGCCGCATAAGACGGCCAACTCGCCGGTGCCCGCCACATAATTGATCTGCAGATAGTCGGAGAACACCGCGTTGCCGGCGAGGTAAGCGATCAGGCCGAAACTCGCGGAGGCGATCATGACCGGCACGATGGCGAGGCCATCAAGGCCGTCGGTCAGGTTCACCGCATTGCCGGCGCCCACCACGATGAAGGCGCCGAAGAGCACGAAGAACCAGCCGAACTTGACGATGACATCCTTGAAGAACGGAATCACCAGCGAACTCGACAGCGGATCGCGGCCGAGGCGTACGAAGGCGTAGCAGGCGGCGCCGGCGATGATGAATTCGATCAGAAGGCGCGTGCGGCCGGCAAAGCCCTTGTGGCTCTGCTTGGTGACTTTCAGATAATCGTCGTAGAAGCCGACGAAGCCGAAGCCGAGCGTCACCGCAAGCACGATCCAGACATAGGGATTGCGCGGATTGGCCCAGAGCAGGGTCGAGACGACGAGACCGGACAGGATCATCAACCCGCCCATGGTCGGCGTACCGGTCTTGACGAGATGGGTCCGCGGGCCATCGGTGCGGATCGGCTGCCCCTTGCCCTGGCGCAGGCGGAGATTGTCGATGATCCACGGACCGAACAGGAACACGAACAATGCGCCGGTGACCACCGCGCCGCCGGTGCGGAAAGTGATGTAGCGGAACACGTTGAAGACCGGGAAGGTGCCCGCGAAATCGATCAGCCAGTAGAACATTCAGCCTGCCTTATTCCGCTGCGTCGTCACGCGCGGCGTTGCCGGGAAAGCGGTTCGTCAGCGCGGCGACGATCGGTCCCATCTTGGAGCCCTTCGAGCCCTTCACCAGAACCGCATCGCCGGCCCGGATCGCGCCCACGACTTGCGATTCGAGGGCCTTTGCATCCCCGGCATAACCGCCCCGCTTGCCGCTGGGAAGGGCATCCCAGAGGTTGCGCATCAGCGGACCACAGCAAAAAACGAGATCGATTGCGTTTGCAGTCACAGCCTCCAGCAGCCCCGCATGCAGCTCGCCGCCACGCGGGCCGAGTTCGAGCATATCGCCGAGCACGGCGATCCGCCGCCCCTGCCCGCCGATGGCGGCGGCGCCGAGCACACTGAGCGCTGCGGAGGTCGAGGCCGGATTGGCGTTGAACGTCTCGTCGATCAGCAGCGCCTCGCCGCCAGCGATCTCCAGCATATGGCGGACGCCGCGGCCTTCGGCCGGCACCACCTGCGACAGCGTCAGTGCGGCATGCGCGAGATCGGCGCCCATCAGGGACGCAGTCGCCAGCACCGCCAGCGAGTTCATCGCCATATGGCGGCCGGGCATGCCGAATTTATAGGTGATGTCCTGGCCGAGCACGTTTGCGTGCACGGCGGAGCATGTCGGATGCAGCGAGATATCGATCAGGCGCACATCGGCCGCAGCATCGGAACCGAACGAGACGATGCGCGAGACACCGGCCTTCTTCGCGCTGTTTTCCAGACGTGCAAACTGGCCGTTGTCGCGATTGAGAATGGCGACACCGTCCGGTTCCACACCAAGGAAGATTTCCGCCTTGGCATCCGCGATGGCCTCGATGCCGGAGAAGAATTCCAGATGCACGGGTTCGACGGTGGTGATGACCGCATAATGCGGACGCACCATCTTCACCAGCGGCTCGATCTCGCCGGCATGGTTCATCCCGATCTCGAAAATGGCGAAGCGCACATCGGCGGGGCAGCGCGCCAGCGTCAACGGCACGCCCCAGTGATTGTTGAAGGAGGCAACCGACGCATGGGTCGGACCTTGCGTCGACAGAACCCGCAGCAACGCTTCCTTGGTCGAGGTCTTGCCGACCGAGCCGGTTACGGCGACGACACGTGCCCCCAATCGCGCACGCGCGGCGATGCCGAGAGCGACGAGACCATCGAGAACATCATCCACGACCAGCAGCCGTGCATCGGCGCCAAAATCCTCGCATTGCGCTGCTTCCACCACCGCCAGCGCGGCGCCGTTGTTCAGCGCGGCACCGACAAAGGCGTGGCCGTCATGCACATCGCCTGTAATGGCGAAATAGGCTTCGCCAGGCTTGATGGTGCGGCTGTCGATGGAGATGCCTGTGATGCCGGCGGGGAGATCGCCATACATCTCGGCGCCCATCGCCTCCGCCATCGCGGCCGGTGTCCAGAGAAAGTCGGTCATGAAGCCCTCACAGCAAGCGCCGCCGCTGCGGCCTCGTGATCGCTGAACGGCAGCGTCTGGCTGCCGACGATCTGCCCAGTCTCGTGGCCTTTACCCGCGATGAGAAGTGCATCGCCGGGCTCGAGCCCCTGCACTGCCACGCGAATGGCTTCGGCGCGATCCCCGATTTCGGTCGCCCCCTTGGCTGCAGCAAGAATGGCAGCTCGGATGGTCGCAGCATCCTCGCTACGCGGATTATCGTCGGTGACGATCACCGTATCGGCATTCGCGGCCGCAATCTCGCCCATCAAGGGCCGCTTGCCGGCATCTCGGTCGCCGCCAGCGCCGAACACGACGACGAGCCTGCGCTTCGCATAGGGCCGCAACGCCTGCAGCGCCTTGGCGAGTGCATCCGGCTTGTGCGCGTAATCGACAAACACCGGCGCGCCATTGCGATCGCCGACGCGTTCGAGGCGGCCCTTGGCGCCTTCCAGATGTTCGAGCGCAGCGAAAGTCGCATCTACATCACCGCCGGTACCGATGACGAGACCGGCCGCAACGAGCGCATTCTCGATCTGAAATTCGCCGACCAGCGGAAGTCGGACTGCATAAGCCTTGCCGCGATGCTCGAGCTTGAGCTGCTGTTCGAAGCCATGGACAGCAGCTGCGACGAGACGAATGCCATCGCCCGTTCCGTCGCCACGACGACCTACCGACATGACGCGCAATTTTCGCGCACGCGCCGCATCGATCACTTCTGCCGAGTAGTCGTGATCGGCAGAGACCACAGCCGGCCCACCGTCCGCGACGAGATCGCGAAACAGCCGCATCTTGGCATTGAGGTAATGCGCGACGTCCGGATGATAGTCCATATGGTCGCGCGACAGGTTAGTGAACCCCGCCGCGGAGACGCGCACGCCATCGAGCCTGAATTGATCGAGCCCGTGCGAGGATGCCTCTAACGCGAGATGCGTGACGCCATCGCCCGTGATCTCATCGATTTGCCGATGCAGCGAAATCGGATCGGGCGTGGTCAGCGAGCCATAGACGGTGCGCTTCGGCGACACGAGACCGATGGTGCCGATGCTGGCGGAGGCGTGCCCGAGCCGCCCCCAGATCTCACGTGCGAAAGACGCCACCGAGGTTTTGCCCGACGTTCCGGTCACGGCGGCAATCACTTGCGGCTGGCGCGGATAAAATCGGGCCGCCGCCTGCGCCAGAGCGCGGCGTGCATTGCCGAGTTTGACAAAAGGCAGCGCGATGTCCGCCGGCTCATGCTCGCCGGCCACCGCCACGGCGCCGGCCTCGATCGCCTGCGCAATGAAACGCGCGCCATCGGTCCTGGCGCCGCTGAGCGCGAAAAACACATCGCCCGGCTTCGCTGCGCGGCTGTCCACGGCAAGGCCGGTGATCGCAAGATCCGCAGCCTGCGGCGCCATCACGGCATCACTGCTGAAAAGATCGCCTAGTTTCATGCTGCTCCGGACAGGGCAAATCAGGACGGGACGGGTTCCGTGACGTCACGCAAACCGCATTTTGCCCCCGCTGTAAAGCACGGAAGCGGCGTTACTGAGTGACCTTTGATGTCGCAAGAATAAGGCGGTCGGACGGCGCCAGATCGAAGCGGGGCTCCAGGCCCAGCAGCGGGGCGATACGGGCGATCACGTTGCCGCCGGTCGGCACTGCGTTCCAGCCCGATGTGATGAAGCCGTGCGTTTCCGGCAGCGCCTTCGGCTCATCCAGCATCACCAGCACCTGATATTGCGGATTGTCCATCGGCAGCACGGCGGTGAAAGAGTTCAGCACCTGCTTCTTGGAATAGCGGCCGTTGACGACCTTTTCCGAGGTACCCGTCTTGCCGCCGAGATAGTAGCCCTTCGCCCGTGCTTCAGCCTGACGCGCCGAGCCAACCTCGGCATTCAGACGCATCAGGTAACGGACCTTGTCGCTGGTTTCCTTCTTGATGACGCGCTTTGCGACAGCCAGCGCCTCTTCCTCGGAGCGCTTCATGAAGGTCGGCGGAATGAGATTGCCGCCATTGACCATCGCATTCACCGCCATCACTGCCTGCAGCGGCGCCACCGCGATACCGTGACCGAAGGAAATGGTGATGGTATTGAGATCGCCCCAACGCTTCGGCACGATCGGCATCGCGCTTTCCGGCAATTCGGTGCGCAGACGATCGAGCTGGCCGACCTTCTTCAGAAACGCCTTGTGCGCTTCGACGCCCTGGCCGAGCGCAATCTTCGCGGCGCCGACATTCGACGAATAAGTGAAGACCTCGGCGAGCGAGATCGGACGCGGCACCGGATGGGTGTCGTGGATCTTGAACTTGCCATAGCTGAGCGGATAGCGCGCATCATACATGGTGTTGAGATTGGCCTTGCCGCTGTCGAGCGCCATCGCCAGCGTCAGCGTTTTGAAGGTCGAGCCCATTTCATACACGCCGGTCGTCAGGCGGTTGATGCGGTCCGGGTCGTGCACTTCCTTCGGATTGTTCGGATCGAAATCCGGCAGCGACACCATGGCGACGATCTCGCCGGTACGAATATTGGAGACGAGTCCCGATGCCGCCTTGGCGCTGAATTTTGCTTTCGCCTTGAGCAATTCGTCACGCAGCGCGTGTTCGACGCGCACATCGAGCGCGAGTTCAACCGGCTTCTGCATACGGTCCAACGCGAAACCTGCGCGATGCAGATCGGCGAGGCCGTTATTGTCGAGCCACTTCTCGATGCCGGCGATGCCCTGATTGTCGATATTGGTCAGGCCGATCAGATGCGACACCGTCGATCCGTTCGGATAGACACGCTTGTTCTCGCGCAGGAAGCCGATGCCGGGAATGCCGAGGCGATGGATATCGCGCTGCTGCTGCGGAGTGATGTCGCGCCTCAGCCAGGCAAAACCCTTCCGGCTGGCAAGACGGTCGCGCACTTCGGAGCCGTCCAGATCGGGCAAGGCGCCGGTCAGCAATTCGACTGCCTCGTCCTTGTCGATGATACGGCGCGGCTCGCCGAACAGCGACGGTGACTTCACATCGGTGGCGAGAACCGCGCCATTGCGGTCGAGAATATCAGGACGCGCGGTGGCGATAGCGTCGCGCGAGGCACGGCGCTCCGCATGCGCATCGCCGTTGACGGCGAACACGATGAGACGCACGGCGATGATGCCGTAAACGCCTCCGAAGGCGAGCATGGCAAGACCGACGCGCGCCCGCGCCTTTGCGGCGCGGTCTGTATTCTTCCCGTAGAGCAGCGTGCGGATCAGACGCTGCCGCCACGGCTCCGGCGGGCGCTCGACCGGCTTGTTGGCGTTCGCGGAGGGCTCTGCGGTCATTGCTGGACCTCCGGCCGATCCGCTTGGTCTTGCGCCTTCTCCGGCACCGATCCGGTCACGACGACATCCGGATCGATGCTGTTGAGCATGGCGCCGATGGGATCGGGCGTACCGGGCCGAGCGAAGCTCGGCGGGCGATCGGGAAGATTCTTCAGGCCGTCGAACTGCTGCGCCGTCATCGGCTGCAATTTAAGGTGACGTTCGGCGAGCCCCTGCAGACGCATCGGCGCATCCAGCTTGGCCCATTCGGAGCGCAGCAGTGCGATGGCGTCGCGCTGTTCGCGAATATCGGCATGCAGGCGCAGCACCTTCTCGGTACGCACCGTGGATTCCATCTTGATGCGATAGACATAGGCTGCAGCGAAAACCAGGACTGCGATGACGAGGAGATGAATGATGCGCATGCGTCAGCCCCCCCGCATCACAGACGCGAGCGTCGGCCAGCCCGGCAACGGACCGGCGTCCTGCGCAGGCGCATCGGTGCGCTCGGCACCGCGCAGCTTGGCGGAACGCGCACGCGGATTGGCTTTTGTCTCGGCCTCATCGGCAACGATCGGGCGCTTGTTCACGACCTTGAAGCGCGGCACGGCCTGCGCGATCTCCGGCAGATGGCGCGAACCGCCGCCGGTCTTGCTGCGCTCGGCGATAAACGTCTTGACGATGCGATCTTCCAGTGAATGGAAGGAGACCACCGAGAGACGACCGCCGGGCTTCAGCACCTGCTCCGCAGCGGCGAGCGCGGTATGCAGTTCATCGAGTTCTTCGTTGACGAAGATGCGCAGCGCCTGGAACGTTCGCGTCGCCGGATGGATCTCACCCGGTTTCGCCCACACGACCTTGGAGACGATTTCGACGAGTTGTTTCGTCGTCGTAATCTCGGCTTCCTTGCGCGCGGCGACGATGGCGCGGGCGACGGCGCGCGAGTGTCGCTCCTCGCCGAAAATATAGATGATATTGGCGAGATCGGCTTCGGACGCTTTTGCCACAACGTCTGCAGCACTCGGCCCGTGCTGACTCATGCGCATGTCGAGCGGCCCGTCGAAGCGGAACGAAAAGCCGCGCTCGGCCTGGTCGAGTTGCATCGACGACACGCCGACATCCATCACGACGCCATCGACCAGCGGCAGGCCCTGCGCGGCGCAGACATCGGCGAGGTTGGAGAACCGGTCCTCAACCAGCGTGAGACGACCGGCAGCGGACGCCATCAGCTCGGCACCGCCCGCGATCGCCGTGCTGTCACGATCGATCGCGATCACGCGCGTGCCTTCCGTCGCCAGGATCATGCGCGAATAGCCACCGGCACCGAAGGTCGCGTCCACATAGACGCCACCGGCGCGCGGCGACAGCATCTCGACGGCCTCGGGGCCGAGCACGGAGATATGTCGGGCATCACTCATACGCGCACGCGAACGGGCAACGAACGCCGTTCCTTCCTTCCGAGGCACCCGACCAATCCGGACTCCGAGCGGCCCATGGCGCCTCAAATGCAGGCGCGCCGCGCGGCCAGGCCGCTGCGTCGCGCGAAAATCGAACCGGTTCGACGCATCATTTACACCGCCCGAGAGGGCGATCCCTGGTTCGCATGGGTGGTGAGAAGTGGCCATGGGAACGCACGTCGAATGGAACTCTGGCCGCCCCCAAATGAGATCGGCACGTCACCTTTCAGTAACGGTGCTTAGCGTTAAGAAAGCGTTGATAGGGTGATCACGAAGCGACTCAATTCGTTCGTGGAGGTTGTATCGTAGTGCTGGCGCATCGCGCACAGAGCGATGAAATAAAAGGGTAAAACCAGTCTGCGATCGTTGCGCAATCGGATGTCGATCTGAATAGTGTCTCTCCCCCTGCGGTCGCCATGCCGTGCCGAACCTTATGGAGAGTGAAAGAGATTGTCCGGACCCGAGACCAGGCGCCCACGCCCTCTGCCGATCCCGAAGGGGGTCGCGTATCTGCCGACTTTCACGCCGGATTCATCCGTCGTGTCGGACGTGATCCCGTCGCCGAATTTCGGCGATCGGAACAAGGGGCTCGTGCCTGACATGATCGTGCTGCACTATACCGGCATGCCCGACGCCGAAGGCGCGATCACACGCCTGTGCAGCGACGGCACCGACGTCTCGGCTCACTACATCGTGCTCGAGGACGGGCGCATCGTGCAGACCGTGCCGGAGTCCAAGCGCGCCTGGCATGCCGGCTCGTCGTTCTGGGCCGGTGAGGACGACATCAATTCCTGCTCCATCGGTGTCGAGATCATCAATCGCGGTCACGATTGGGGCTATCCGGATTATCCCGCCCGGCAGATTGCAGCCGTCACGGCACTCTGCCGCGGCATCCTGCTGCGCCGCGATATGCCGCCCCATCGCGTGCTCGGCCATTCCGACGTGGCGCCGGCGCGCAAGAAAGATCCCGGCGAGAAATTCCCGTGGCATCTGCTCGCCAGTTCCGGCGTCGGCCACTGGGTGCATCCGGCTCCGGTCATTCCGGGTGATGGCCTGCGCGCTGGCGCCGACGGCGATCAAGTGAAGGCGCTGCAGCAGGCCCTCGCCCGCTATGGCTACGGCATCGAGGTTACCGGCGTTTACGATGTGCCCACGATTGAGGTCGTCACCGCATTCCAGCGCCACTTCCGTCCCGAGCGCGTGGATGGCGTTGCCGATCTCTCGACGCTGGAGACGCTGGAGGCACTGCTCATGAGCGTACCACGCGGCGAAGCTGCCAAGACCAGCTGACGCGACTTGACGCGCGACAAGTTAGCCCGCATGGCTTCCCCGTCAGTCGGCCGGACGGCCGCTCTCGCTAGGGTCGAAAGACTGCGGGGGAGGAAAGTCCGGGCTCCAATGACATACGGTGCCGGATAACATCCGGCGGGGGCGACCCCAGGGAAAGTGCCACAGAGAACGAACCGCTTCCCTCCTTCGGTTGGGCAGCAAGGGTGAAAAGGTGCGGTAAGAGCGCACCGCGGATCCGGCAACGGAGACGGCAAGGTAAACCCCACCGGGAGCAAAACCGAATAGGGACGGCAGCGCAGTAAGTTCGTTCGCGAACGATAACACTGCAGGGTGATGTCAAACCCGCTGTCCGGGTAGGTTGCTTGAGGCCGCATGCAAATGCGGTCCCAGAAGAATGGCCGTCACGTATCTCCGCGCGAGCGGCGGTGCCTTACAGAACCCGGCTTACAGGCCGGCTGATACTGAACAACGAGGGGCCCGGCGCCACACCGCCGGGCCCCTCGCCAGTTTGAAGCGATCGATTGCAGATCACCCAAGGGCTTCGTTACTCGGCCGCCAGCGTGCGATCGAATTCGAGCACCTGGCGCTCGAACAGGCCGCGATAGATGCCATCCGGCCGCTGCGCCAGCGCGGCGTGAGTCCCCTCTTCCGCGATCGCGCCGCGATCGAACACCAGAATGCGATCGAGACTGCGCACCGTCGAGAGCCTGTGCGCGATCACGATCGACGTGCGACCTTTCATCAGCCGCTCCATCGCCTCCTGGATCAGTGCTTCGGACTCTGAATCGAGGCTTGCCGTCGCCTCGTCCAGAATCAGCACCGGCGCATCCGCCAGGAACGCGCGCGCCAGCGCCACGCGTTGCCGTTCGCCACCCGACAGTTTGATGCCGCGCTCACCGACCAGCGTCCCATAGGCTTTGGGCAGCCGCTCGATGAAGTCATGCGCATTGGCGAGCCGCGCCGCGCGCTCGATCTCCGCCATGCTGGCACCGGGCCGGGCATAAGCAATGTTATCGGCCAGCGAGCGGTGAAACAGGATCGGCTCCTGCTGCACGATCGCGATCTGACTACGCAGCGACTCCTGTGTTACATGAGCGATATCCTGGCCGTCGATGACGATGCGCCCGTCCGAGACATCGTAAAGCCGCTGGATCAGCTTCACGAAAGTGGTCTTGCCCGACCCCGAGCGCCCGACAAGGCCGACTCGCTCTCCTGCGCGGATATCGACCGACAGCCCGCGATACAGCGGCGTGACATGACCCCCATAGAGGAAGGTCACATTGTCGAACCGGATGTGCCCTCCACCGATGGCGATCGGTTTGGCGCCGACGGCATCGACGACACCGATTGTCTCGTCATGGATCGCAACCAGTTCGTCCATATCATTGACCGAACGCTGCAGGTTGTTGATGTGCATGCCGACATCGCGCAGATAGCCATGGATGACAACATAGCTCGTCAGCACATAGGTGATGTCGCCGGCACTGGCGCGGCCATCGAGCCAGAGCCACAGCGCGCCGCCGATCACCGACGCGCGTACGCACAACAGAACGGCCAGCTGAGCCGTGCTGGTGTAGTTGTAGCGCAGCCATGTCCGCCGCACACGCGCGCGCCACCGGCTGACCACCTGTCCGAGCCGTGCATCTTCACGTGTCTCGGCACCGAACGACTTCACCACCGCATTGCAGGTCACGGCGTCTGCCAGCGTGCCGCCAACCTTGGTGTCCCACGCGTTGGAAACACGGGCGGCCGGCGCGATATAGCGCGTGGAGAACCACACGGTCATCGCGATATAGACGACGGCGCCGACAGCAATGACGCCGCCCAGCGCCGGCCAGTGCAGGCCAAGCAGCAGCACCGATCCCAGCAGCACCACCAGCGATGGCAGCAATGCCATCAGCAGCGTGTCGTTGAGAAGGTCGACAGCCCACATGCCACGCGTGATCTTGCGCACGGTCGAGCCTGCGAAGTTATTGGCATGCCAATCGGTGGAAAAGCGTTGCACGCGCGCAAAGGCATCGCGCGATAGATCGGACATGATCCGCAGCGTGAACGGCACGATGGCGTGGATGCCGAGCTGGCGCAGCAACAGCGACGCCAGGCCGAGAGCGACAATGGCGCCGAAAGCGACCAATGCAGCCTGACGCGCGGCCGGATCGCTGCCGCCTCTGGTGACGGCATCGACCAGCTGGCCAGAAAACAGCGGCATGAACAAATCCGCCACCGTCGCACCGAGCAGGCCGATGGCAACGGTTGCCGTCCGACCCGGCTGCTTGATCCAGTGCTTCAGCACAAAAGGAATGACAACCCGGATGGCCGCGGGGCGATTTCTATCTTTGAGAGTCATGACGTCATCCGGTCACGCCCCTGCGCAACCGGCTCCATGGTTGACGCGCGACGGCCAAGCCGCATCTTCGCGTCGTAAAGGACTGAATGATCAGTGGAACTGGAATTGACCGAACCGCATCCGGTCGGCAGCGACGGAAACGGAACTCAGTGAGTCCGCACAAACCCGCGCATACGCACCGAACCGGAGATGCCGGAGAGCAGATAAATCGACTTCATGCAGACTCTCCCTCGGGTTCGAGCAATGGATGATGGGTTTATAAATAAGGTAGTCCGGCTTGGCAACACGCAGCGTTGCGGATTCTGACGACAACCGCGTTGAAGGCGATGACGCTTTCGTTAGTGCCCGCCGCCGCCAGCGGCCGGATTGCCCGGCTTGTCGAGCATCAGCACCATTACGCTAAGCGCCACATAGAAACAGGACAGCAGGAAGAACGCGTCGCCAAAACCCATCACCACGGCCTGACGATGGGTGATCTGCGACAGTTGCTTCAGCGCCATGCGTGAGGCGTCGCCCATGCCCTGGAACTTCTGGGTGAGCATGTTGAGTGTCTCGACCGCCTTGGCGTTCCCCCATGTCACCTTGTCGTGAAGACGCGAGATGTGAAAATCGGTGCGGTGATCGAGCACCGTATTGATCAGCGCGAGGCCGAGCGCGCCGCCAAGATTGCGGGTCAGGTTGAAGAGGCCGGACGCGTTCTTCAACATCTCCGGCGTCAGTGTGCCGAGCGCGATATTGTTGATCGGCACCATCGCCAGCATCATGCCCATGCCGCGCAGTATCTGCGGGACCAGCAGCTCGTAGAAATCGTAATCGCGTGTAATCGACGTCATCAGCCAGGTGCCCGACGCGAACAGCACGAGACCAGAGCCGATCAGGATGCGCAGATCGACCTTGGTCATGAGGCGGCCGACGACCGGCGCCATCAGGAACATCGCGACGCCCGATACGAACATCGTTTCGCCGATCATCAGCGCGCTATAGCCGCGCACCTGGGCGAGATAGAGCGGATAGATATAGGTCAGACCATAGAGGCCGATGCCGATGCAGAAGGAGAAGGTCGAGCCGAGCGCAAAATTGCGATTGGTGAAAGCGCGCAGATCGACGATCGGCACTTTCGCGGTCAGCACGCGCCAGAAGAAGGCGACGGCGGAGAATGCGCAGATCACCGCAAAGATCAGAATGGCCTCATCCTCGAACCAGTCGTTGCGCGGCCCCTCTTCCAGCACATATTCGAGCGAGCCGAGGAAACCGGCCATGAAGCCGAGGCCCCACCAGTCGAAATGCTCGAGCAGCTCGAAATGCGGTTCGTCGAAATCCACGAGCGCCAGCACACCGATGGTGATGCCAATACCCGGCACAACATTGATGAAGAACAGCCAGTGCCACGACATCGCATCGGTGATGTAGCCGCCGACGGTGGGACCGATGGTCGGCGCCAGTGTTGCAACAAGACCGATGATCGGCGCGACGATGTGAAACTTGGAGCGCGGAAACACGGTGTAGGCCGACGCGAACACGGTCGGAATCATGCCCGCGCCAAGAAACCCCTGCACCGCGCGCCACAGGATCATCTGCTCGATGGACGAGGTGAAGCCGCACATCAGGCTGGCGAAGGTGAATCCCGCCGCCGAGATGGCGAATAGCAGGCGCGTGCCGAGCGCACGTGACAGAAAGCCCGACAGCGGAATCGCGATCACTTCGGCAATCAGATAGGCCGTCTGGACCCAGGAGACTTCGTTCGACGATGCCGACAGACCGGCCTGAATGTCCGACAGCGAGGCCGAGACGATCTGAATGTCCAGGATCGACATGAACATGCCGAACACCATGATCAAGAACGCGATCAGGCGTCTCGGCGCGATCCGGTCATCCGCCGGCACGGCCGGCGGCACTCCTGACATGGTGGTGGCTGAGGACATCAGCGCTATCCGTTACTGCGCGGGCGCGGCGCCCGGCTTGGTGTTGATGCGGACATAGACCGACATGCCGGCGCGCAGGATGTTCTGCTTTGCCACGTCGGCGGGCACGCGGACGCGCACCGGCACGCGCTGCACGATCTTGGTGAAGTTGCCGGTCGCATTGTCAGGCGGCAGCAGCGTGAACACGGCGCCAGCGGCCGGCGACAGGCTCTCGACGGTGCCTTCGATGACACGGCTGGTATCGGCATCGAGCTCGATGGACACCGGCTGGCCCGGCTTCAGGCGACGCAGCTGCGTCTCCTTGAAGTTGGCGTCGATATAGACGTCGTCGAGCGGCACGATATTGGCTAGGCGCTGACCGGTAGTGATGAAATCGCCGAGATTGACCATGCGGTTGGAGAAGATGCCGTCCACCGGCGCCTTCACGTCGGTGAAAGCAAGATCGCGCTGTGCCTTGTCGAGCGCGCTATCCAGCTCCTGCAGTTGCGCACGCGCTTCCGCCTGCTGCGCCTTGGTGACTTCGACGGCGCTCTTAGCCGAATCCACCGACGCCCTGGCGGCCTTCACGGAGGCCGCGGTCTGATCGCGGTTCGACTGCGAGGTCTCGTAAACCGAGCGCGAGGCAAAGCCCTGCTTGTTCAACGTTTCCTGACGATCCAACTCGAGCTGCGCACGAGTGGCAGCTGCATCGGCAGACGCCAGCTGCGCCTGCGCCTGCTCGACCGCGCTTTCCTGCGCCGTCACCTGACGGCCGATGCGCTCGATGGTCGCCTTCTGGGTATCGATCTTGCGCTGGGCTGCATCGACCGCGATCTTGTAGTCGCCGTCGTCGATCTTGAAGATTACCTGCCCGGCCTTCACCTCGGTATTGTCGCCCGGAACGATCTGCGCGATGTGACCGGCAACACGGGCGCCGAGCGTGGAATTGTTGGCGCGCACATAGGCATCGTCCGTAGAGACGATGAAGCGGCCGACCAGATAATAGTTCACGCCATAATAGACCGCTGCGATCGCCGCGAGCGCGCCGATGCCCATGAGGATGCGCTTCTTGCGCGGCGACTTTGGCGTAGCAGGCTTGGCAGCAGTGGGCGTCACCGCCGGGGCGCCTGCCGGCTTTTCCGGTGCGTCTGCAGGACCGCGCGTCGCAGGCTCCTCAAGCGGTACCACACGTGCCGAGACGGCCTCGTCCTCGGCATCGTTGCGAACGATACGTGCAGCCTGATCGCGTGGTGCGGCCATTCCGGCCTCCTGAAAATGATCGCGGGACGCCAGAGGCTCCCGCTTGGTGTGGCATCATGTACATTGACCGAACGGTTCGGTCAAGATACAGTTGCGTTCATCCCATCACGTTTTGGGGTTATTCCAGATGCTGCTTGCAGCGGTACTCCGCTGATTTGGGAAACAGGCTGAACGAATGGTTGCGACCCAACATGCCCCCCTCGCCCCAACCGGCGAGGAAGACAGCGCCAAGCGCCGGCAGATCCTCGACGGCGCGCGCAAGGTCTTCATGAATCTGGGCTTCGATGGTGCCAGCATGGGCGAGATCGCGCGTGCCGCCGGCGTCTCCAAGGGCACGCTCTACGTCTATTTCACCGACAAATGCGGGCTGTTCGAATCCATCGTCGAGCAGGAGAAACTCGAACAGGGCAAGTCCGTCTTCAACTTCGACCCAGCCCGCGAAGCGGAGCCGACGCTGGCCGAGTTCGGCAGGGCCTATATCCAGTTGCTCTGCCGTCCCGGCGGTGGCTCGGCGATCCGCACGGTGATGGCGATTGCCGAGCGCATGCCCGATGTCGGCAAGCGCTTCTACGAGGCCGTGCTTGCGCATGCGATCCGGCAGTTTGCCGGCTATCTCGATGCGCGCGTCAAGGCGGGGGAATTGAAGATCGAGGATACGGAGCTGACAGCCGCGCAGTTCATGATGTCGTGCCAGGCGACGCTGTTTCAACCCTTCATTTTCCAGGCGAAACCGACACCGACCGCAGCGGAGATCGACAAGGTCGTCGACAGCGCGGTGCGCGTATTCCTTGCCGCCTATCGCAGCTGACGTCTATTCGTTCTCGTAGAAATCCTCGTCGTCCGGCGTCTTGCGGCTGTTCTTGTTCGCCGACTTCCTGATCGAGCCAGTCGGGCCATCGTCGCCACGGCCGGCATAGCTGCGGCTCATGGCGCGCGACGCGATTTCTTCGCCCGACACCGCTGCCGGCTTGCAGATCGACGGACGCTTCGGCCGGCGCATCAGATCCACGTGAATATGATCGTAGTGATAGATGTTGGAGCCCGGCGCCAGCACGGTCGTGAAATACTGGCAGGCGCCGCCCTGAACATCGCGTAGAAAGCCCTGCTCTTCCGGGAGCCCCTTCCAGCCGTTCTTGATCGACATGTTGCGGCCGTCGGCGAAGGTGAACGCAGCGATATCCAGCGCATTGCCGAAGGCATGCTCGGAAATATGCGCCCGTGAATTGCCGTTCATGCCGCGGCAGGAATAGGCGGAGATCTGGCGGATCGACACCACGCGCTGACCGAACCAGCGCATCGCTGCCGGCTGCACGACTTCGGCGAGCCACTTGTCGAGTTGCGACACGATCGGACAAGCCAGTGTCGCCGTCGGCTTCATCTCGACGGGACCGACCGAACCGGTGACATTGCCGGCGCCCGGTCCGAGACGCGGCTGCGCATAATCCTGCGGCTGGCTCTGGACGACGCCTGAACTATAACGGCCATAAGGCGCGCGCGTTTGCGGCGGCGCACTTTGCGGCATCCCCCGCTGCATGCCCTGCTCGGGCGTGCCATCGGCGGGCAGATTGATGTCGTCTTCAGCTTCGGCGACGCCCGGCGCGTTGAGCGAGACCGGGCCGCCATTGGCCGGAGTATTGGCATAGCCCGCGTTATAGCCACCGCCATAGGACGGCTGCTGCGGCGGCGGGGCGGATTGCGGATAGGCGGTCGGATACTGGCTGGTCGCGCGCACCATCGGCTGCGACGGCGCTTGCTGCACCGGCCAGCGCGATGGCCCGCCGGCGATGCCACCCGGCGGACGCGGTGCTTCATCGGCAAAACCAACGGTGCTGTTGGATTCGCCGAGAGCCGCGACTTTCAGCGGAAATTCAGCGCCGCAAACACCAGGACCGGAAATAGGTTCGATGCGGACCAGGCCGGCGCTCTCGCGCACGGCGCCCGACTTCATGCATGCGACTTCTGCCTCGGCTCGCCAGGGTTCGCGCTGCTCGGTTTGAAACAAACCACGGCCGCAACCTGCCAGAGAGACAAGGACGAAGGAGCCGACGAGATACAAACGAACTCCGCGCGTCATTCGCGCAAATTGAGCTAAATGTTTTAATGACTCTTCAACACCGGCACTTTCGGGCGCCGAAAACGCGGGTTTCCGCGCGAATACACGTCATTCGGTGCGGCCCTTCGGCGGCAGACCAGAGGCCGAAATGAGGCGGAACGCCCTCGCCCATCAACATGGACAAAAGCGCTCCGATTACGAATTTTCGTAGCGGATCGTCAGCGCGCCGCCTTGATGATCTGCAGCGGGGTGAATTCCGCGAGGCCCTCCGCGGCGAATTCGGTTCCGATGTCAGACTGCTCGGCGGCGCCGAACGGAATGCGGTAGCGGCGCGGTTTGTCGGATGGGTATCGCTGCGCTCAACCCATCCTACGGCCACGGCGATTGCGGCTTGTCACCACGCGTAACGCACCACGCCCTTGCCGGCGTAGCTCTTCGTCACCTCGGAGAATTCTCCTTCGAACGTGCCAGCCACGGACCAGCCATTCATCCATTTCAGCTCCGCCGAGGTAGAGGTCAGCGCAGTGTGCTTCGCGAGCGCCGCGCCGTTGACGATGAAGCTTGCGCCGGGAAGCGACTGGAAGGTCGCGGACGCCGAGCGGTCGCGATTGATGTCGTGCGCCCAGGCCGCGCGGCCGCGCAGCGTCAGGATCGCGTCGTTGACGGCGAAGGACTTGTCGGTGCGCAGGCCGAGCTCGCTGCGCGGCGCGATGGTCGTCTTGCCGGCATAGGTGAGCGCGAAGGTGTTGCTGCCGGCGACGACGCTTTCCGCATAGGACG
>JAEXHR010000276.1 GCA_023449855.1 Pseudomonadota bacterium
TCGATGCCGGCGATGCGGGCATCCGCGTCAGCGGCAATTTCGTGGTGGCGGCGCTGCAGGTTCTCAATGCCGAGAACATCAAGGTCGATGGCGAGAAGAAGGGGATGCCGAAAGCAGAGGCCCTGCCGGACGTCCGGATGCCAGACAACAAGGACAAGGCCGCCGACGATGCGGTCAAGGAGACCACGCAAAACAAGGGCAACGAACGCCCGTCAGTGATTATCGTCGAGGTGCTCGGCTATGGCGGCGCAGGCGCGGCCGATCAGGCGACCGAGAAACAGGGCGAAGATGAAGAGAAGAGGCGCCGCGAACAGCCGCAACAGCATGAGAGGCGATCGGACAACTACGACCAGAGCAGTCCGGTCCAGGTGCTGGGGGCAGGCGAGTTGACCGACATGCAGACGGAAGCTCTGATCTACCAGAAGAAAAAGCTCGTGCGGTAGATGAGCCTAACGCACTCCCTTGATCTAGGCGACGTCGGACGGCTCTTGCTCGAACTCAGTTTCGAGCGTAGCGGTCCGATGTCGAGCAGGAGACTAGGACTTTTCCTATGCTTGATCGGCGTGTAACGAGGAGCCGGTGAAAGCAAAGGGGTAATAGCGAAGCTCGTTCCAACTCTAATGACTGCACCTTTGAAGCACGCTATAGCCTCGTTAGTCGGTTAAAACGTTTGGCTTTGACGCGCCTGGGGCTCGGGGATGAATTTTTGGAAGCGCCACTGCCATCGGGCGCTGCGACCAGCTCTGTTGTGCGGAATGCTCGCGTGTCTTGCGACGATAGTGCTGCCCCATTCGGGGATTGCCGAGGCGGAGGCGTCGGAAGTCCGCACCTACAAGATCCCGGCGCAGAACCTCGCCGCAGCCCTCGACGTGTATGCGACAATAAGCGGTCTGCAGGTTCTGTATGAATCCTCACTTGTGAGCGGGCGCTTGTCGTCGCCGGTCGATGGCATGCTGACATCTGGAGCCGCGCTGCAGAACCTCCTTGCCGGGACGGGGCTGTCCGGACGCATGACCGATGTCGACGCCGTGACGATTTCCGTTAAGCCGGAAGAACATGCGCACGTCCCTTCCGGGCCAGAGCTGCAATTGTAGCGGGAATCCAGTCGGGCATCACGGCAGCTCTGTGCCAGCGGGTGGAGACGCGACCGCGCAATTTTCGGGCTGCTGTTCAGTTGTGGATCGCCGAGTATGGTGTGGTCCGGCGCGTTTCTGTGATGGGCTCGACCGGGGATTTCCGCCGCGACGATGCGATTGCGCAGGCATTGCAGCACCTCGATCTCGGCATGAGGCCGCCGCCGGGACTGCCGCAGCCGCTGACGCTGGCCATTCTGCCGTCGAGGCTTGATCAGGGCCTCGCATGCGAAGATCGTTAGATTGCGAGGTTGAGCCTTGTAGTCGTTCTGATGTATCGGTACTGCAGGCCGGTACGGATATCATCGGTGGCAACGTCGACATCCAGGGGCCAGGCGCCGTCGCGCTCAAGGCGGGACGGGATGTCTATGGCCAGGATTTCCAGATTTTCAGTGCCGGAAATTTCGATAGATACGATGGCAGCACGATTGAAGCCACGGATCGTGTCCGCGCCGTCGCACTCAGCGAGGTGAAAGGGCTCTCCCGCGATGGCGCGTCGATCTCGGTGATGGCAGGCTTGAAGGACAAGCAGCCATCCTATGACGCGATGATCGCAGCATATCTCGATCCGGCCAATGTCGCCGCGATGCCTGGCTATCTGAAGACCACCATCGACGGGACGGTTGTCCCGATCTATCTGCTCGATCTCGTGGAGATGCGCCGAGGGGAGGCGCATCTCGCCCGCTCGGGCCTCGTGTCGTTCATCAAGGACATCACCGGCGAGACCATGTCGCCGCTCGATGCCTGGTCGCGCTTCACGTCGTTGCCGTCGTTCACGCAGCAGCGCTTCCTGCACAAGGTCTACAGCCAGGAGCTCAAGGCCGCTGGTGACAACCAGAATGCACTCGATGCCAATGGTGTGCCGCTCAATGGCGGATACCGTCGCGGATATGCGGCAATCGCAACGCTGTTTCCGGGGCAGGACTGGAGAGGCGACGTCAAGATCGGCAATTCGACTTTCAGGACCATGGCTGGCGGTGGCATCGAGACGCTGACTCCCGGTGGCGGGTTGCAGGTCGCAGCGCTTGGCGCCGTGGTGCCGAACGGGGCGGGCATCGTTACGTTCCGGGACGGCGATATCAACATCTTCGCCCGCGACAACGTCACGGTGAATCGTTCGCGCGTCCTGACATTTGGCGGCGGTGACGAAGTGATCTGGTCGACGCTGGGCGACATCGATGCCGGCCGCGGCTCCAAAACGGCCCGCGTTCCCTCGGCTCCCGATGTCACGACCGATGACGACGCTTTGACGAAAGTCACCGAGCGCCCGGATATCTCCGGCAGCGGCATCGGCACGATCATTGGCTATGGTGGCGTGAAGGAGGGCGACGTCACGCTGATCGCGCCGCACGGTACAGTGAATGCCGGCGACGCCGGCATCCGGGTCAGCGGCAATTTCACGGTCGCAGCCATGTTCGTGCTCAATGCCGAGAACATCAAGGTTGGCGGCGAGACGAAGGGGATACCAAAGGTGCAGGCGGCTCCGGTCAGCCTGTCAGTTGAAACGAAAGACAAGGCAGCCGCGGATGCGATCAAGGACGCAACCCAGGCCGGTCCGAATGAGCGTCCGTCAGTCATCATCGTGGAAGTTCTCGGCTATGGCGGAGGCGATGCCTCTACGCCGAATGAGAAGGACGATCGCCGTTCGCGCGGCTCGAACAGGCAGAGCTACGATCCTGCGAGCTCAATCGAACTGATCGGCATGGGTCGTCTCACCGAAAGTCAAAAGGAAAAGCTGACGGCGGAGGAGCGCGTCAGGGTCGCCAATCCGTAGCGGATATCGGAACGACGATTGGCCAATAAGGCAGGCGGGGTGTTGTGCTCGTAAACTCCCCGCCAGGCAGGACGTCCGATATCGGCGACCGTACCGCTATGCGATTCGATCAGGCACCGCGCATCGTCTTGGTGATTGTCGGTGTTCGTGGCGTTGCGTCATCCTTCCTCATCCGGGGACACAAGATTTCAAGAATCCGGATCGTGCGATCGGCGTTCGTTGCGAAGTCAAAACGATTTTCGGATTCAGCGCAGATGCCAGCGAACGGCCGGGCAAATCGGTCGTGAACCGGTGTATGCGCTATCGCGGCCGATCCGATGCGTTACACGTAAAATTCATCGCTTCCCGCTGCACCAAGACGTCGCAAACGGGCAGGCAAAACCGGATTCTCTAAGTAGGCTCATTTTCCCAGGAAAACTGGCGCTCCCTAGCGGAATCGAACCGCTCTCTCCACCGTGAAAGGGTGGCGTCCTAACCGATAGACGAAGGGAGCAAAAACGTCGGCACCGCGAGCATCCTGAAGCGGACGAGGTGACCGGCATTTCGCACGGTTAGCAAAAATGGCTGGAACATCAGTGCGTTACGATGGCCTGCCAAAATTCTGCGCCGGCCGGAAACAAATCAGTCCGGCGTCAGTGGGCGAACGTATAGTGACCTTTGACGGGGTCGGCAAGTCATCTGATGCAGCAATTTGCAAGATCGTCATCAGATGGGGATATCAGCCTCGGTCGCACCGACATTGCCAAATTGAAGGGCGATCGCAACGCTTCTTCAAGCCTGTCGTTCTATCGTCCAGCGGGGGCGCGGAGATCACAATGGCTGTTACGAAAAAGCGCGATGTCCGACGGTCGGTCCACCAGGCCGGCTGGATCACGCTGGACGGCGGTTTTGCGGCGCGTCCCTGCAATGTGCTGGACCTGTCGTCCAGCGGCGCGAAGCTGATCGTGGAAGACCCGACGTCGGTCGGCAACAGGATGCGGCTGGCTTTGTCACGCGACGCGCGAACCGGGCGCAATTGCGAAGTGGTGTGGCGGCGCGGCAAGACCCTCGGCGTTCGCTTCCTCGGCTAGCTGCCATGCATCCGGAAATCATCGTTCCACTGCTGATGGGCTGTGCGCTGATCTGGTGGATCGGCCGCGGCATGGGCTGGCCCACGCGTCTGATGGTCGTGGTCGTCACGTTGGTCGTTATCGCCGCGATCTTGCTGGTCGAGCGCGCGATCCAGTAATACGTCAGCTTAGCGGCGGGGAAACCCAGGTAACGAAACCGGCGCGCTGCGAGATCGCACCATACCAACGCTGGAGATTGGCGAAGTCGGGGCGCGCAACGCCTTCCACGCCGAACCAGCGACGCGCATAGCAGGCGATCACGAGATCGGCGAGGCTGAAAGCGTTCCCTTCGAGATAGTCGCGTCCGGTGAGCTGCGCATCGATCATCGCCCAGAGCTTGCCATTCTCATCGGCCGTCTTCTGAAGCGCCGTCATGTCACGCTGTGCGGGTGGCGTGCGCACCAGGCCCCAGAACAACGGTCGCTCGGCCGGTTGCAGTGTGCTCAACACCCAATCGAGCCAGCGCTCGATACCGGCGCGGGTTCTCGGTTCAGCCGGATAGAGCTGGGCGTCATTGTCGAAAGTGAGCGCGAGATAGCGGACGATGGCGTTGGACTCCCACAGCACGAAATCGCCATGCAGAAGCGTCGGTACGCGTCCATTCGGGTTCATCGCCAGATAGTCGGATTCTGTGTTGCGGCCATATTGCATGCCGGCGTCGATGCGCTCGAAAGCGAGGTCGAGCTCGTGAAAACACCACAGAACCTTCTGCACATTGACCGAGTTGGCGCGGCCCCAAAGCTGCAGCGACGGGGAAGGTGAGCGGCTCACGATGGCGTTTCCTTGTGGTTTGCAACGCTGCGGATGTAGCCGGCATCGTCGCGCGCTCACAAGTGCAACATGCTCGTGGCTGGCATGAAAGATCGAGGTGCCAAAAGCGGAAAGGGCTCCGCACAAGCGGAGCCCTTTCGTCGTCAGCTGTCTTTATTCAATCGATGATTCGGCTCATCGGCCGAAGAACAGCCACAGCAAGATGATCACCGGAATCGGTACACCCAGCAACCAAAGCAGAAGTCCTCGTGCCATTGCTCAGCCTCCTTTAAATCAATGTCACATCGACAACGTCATCGAGGATGCGGAGTTCCGGCGCGGCTGAGCAGATCGCGTCTATTCGGTCACCAGTGACCGGTATTCGGCATCGAGCTCCATGGCTCCTGCGGCGGCAGCGCGTTGCCCTTCTGCAGAATTTCAATGGAGTGCAGATCAGGAGAGCGAACGAAGGCCATTTGGCCGTCGCGCGGCGGGCGATTGATGGTGATGCCGAGCTTCATCAGGCGATCGCAGGTCGCGTAGATGTCGTCGACCTCGTAAGCGAGATGGCCGAAATAGCGATCCTCGCCATAGGTCTCTTCGTCCCAGTTATATGTGAGTTCGACCAGCGGAGCGCCGCGGCCAGTCTGGCCAGCCAGCGCCGGCACGTCCTCGTCGGCGGCGAGAAAAACCAGCGTGAATTTGGCCTTGTCGTTGTCGACGCGGCGGACCTCCTTGAGGCCGAGTGCATCGGCGTAGAATTTAAGGGCGACGTCGAGATTGCGGACGCGAAGCATGGTGTGCAGGAAGCGCATGGGACGATCTCCATGAGGAAGGCAAGTGCGAAGCCGACAGGCTGCAGAGCCATCCCATAGCAGCTTAATGCGACGAGCGGCAGTGGCGGCGGTCAGGCGCTGACGTCGATAATGGCGGGAGTGTCGATCTCGCGCTTGTGCCAGACGATGAGATCCTTGCGCGGGCTATGCCACTCATACTCGTCACCCCTCGACGCGAGATGAGCAAGTGCCGCCGAATGAGCCTGATCTTCGTTCGCGGCCTCGACGACCACCTCGGTCGATTCCTCGACGGAGCGCACGACAACGACGCTGTAGAATTTCCTCGCCATGGCGGGACAACAGGCGAGGGTGTAAGGCGTTCCAGCTACCCGTGCGGCTCGCCGCTGGCTGGCGCCGCTATTGCGGCGCGATGCTGAAATGACTGTCGTCTGTCTTCTGATGGGTGATGTTAACGAACGTGCCGGGGAAGCGAACTGGATGGCCGGCCTCGTCGAAAGTGCAGCGACCGAGCGCATAGACCCAGTGCACCTGATCGTTCGCGATGGTTCGATATTCCATCGAGAAAACGTGACCGGTCTTCATGACGCGATCGATTTCGGTCGAGAGTGCATCGGCATCGTCGGGGTGAATGGCCGCCAGCCATTTCTCAAGCGGCGAGCCAAGTGTGCCTTGTTCTTCGGAAATGCCGAATAATCCTGCGGCGGGACCATCGGCATAAACGCGATCGTTGGGGATGTCCCAATCCCAGGTGCCGACCAGCTGCTCCCTGATGTCCGTTTCCGGACCGGTGTACCGTGCGTCTTTCTCTGCAGCTTCGAGCGCCGCCATACGGAGAAGTTGCGCAAGGACATTGTGACGATTGTGAGCTGCCGCCTCTGCCAGTTCGCGACAAATCTCGGACATGGCTCGCCCGTGGATCATGCTGGACTCCGGAACGAATTCCCCGATAGTCGTATTATTGTATCGAATGCGAACACATTCAATCTGATGTGCCGGAGAAGGTTCCGATGTTCGCTGGCACAACTTGGGAGTGATCGTCGTGTGGCGATTTGGACGGGCCTCCGATGAGGAGGCATTGAAGATGGTTGTCGCTTACCTCAACATCAACGAACCGGAGCGTCGTCGCGAGGTTTTCGATCTGGCCGAAAAGTACGCCCGCGAAACCAAGGTGCCCCCCATCTCCCAGGACAATTTCGAGAACAGGTGAGTCGATCAGCGGGCAACCCGAGTCTCTTTGAGAAGTTGCCTGAAGCCATCGATCTTAAGGTCTGGAAATGGCTTCGGTAAAATGTGATGCAGCGAAAAGCTGCGTCAGTTACGTTAAAACTGAAGTGTAGTTGCGCACAAAATGGTGTCGGTTATGGATGGTCCAAGGCGAGGATCAAACCATGTCAGCTTCGTTTCACAGTGCCGACAAGCCTACCCACCGGCGCGTGATGCTGGTCGGGTTTATATTTTGTGCAATGTTTATCGCGATCAGCTTTTTCGCCCGGCCGCAGCCACAGACGGATTATGTGCTGGTGAAGGCTGACAAGCTCGTCCGCACCGCTGGCCAGCCTGCCAAGGCCAATTGACGGTTCAATCGATGTTCAGCGCTCGCCCGGTGTGGTGTTGGGCGTGAAAGGGACGATTACCCGGGCTGGTGTAAGGGCACGAGATCCGACGGGTGTTTGATGCGACACCCGTTCTGTCGATTTGCCGGCCAGAGCTGGCGTCGGCTCGAGCAGCCATGTCACACCTGCGATCAGTCCACAGATGAGGATGACTGCGCCAAGCAGCAGCACACTGTTGTCTTCTTCGCGAGGCCCCATATGGCGAGAACGCAGCGGCGGAACAACGGTTCCATCAGCCTTGCAGCTCAGATTTCCAGATTGAGCGAAGCCTTGCGCTTCGAGGGCTGATCTCGCTCAATCTGTGGCTCTTGATAGGCTTTTGCGGCCTGCAAGCGATCCCAGATGCCCTTGTTCATGCGCAACTCACCATAGGGCGGCGGGTTGGGCTGCAGGTCTGTTGTCGGTATGATGAGCGCGCAGGATGCCATGGCGACCAATGCCAGATAACGTCACTGGTTCAGCATCGCCGTCAATCAGGCTTAGCGATTTGTTAATGCGGCGGGCGGCTATCGAATGAAAACAGCGCCCCGAAGGACGCTGTCAGGTGGATAAATGTATCGAGGGGACCATCTGGTCAGATTGCGAGAGGCACGCCGTAATAGTCATTGATCGATCGTGCTCGCGAGGTGTCAGCCCAGTTCCAGTTGCTATCGTCGTCGTATTTTGGAGCGCGCTCCAGCTGCTGCTGCGTGACGCCGGTCCGATAGCCTCCGAGATCGGTATCGTATTTCAGCGACTGCCAGGGCAGCGGGTAATGATCATCGCCAATACCCATGAAGCCGCCGAATGACAGCACGGCATAGGAGATGCGGCCGCTCTTCTTGTCGATCATCACCCTTTCGATCGAGCCGATCTTCTGATCGTCTGCGCCGAACACGGCGGTGCCTTCAACCTTGTCGCTACCGATGAGATTGCCTTGCTCGCTCGCCTCGAGTGCCATGGTTCATCTCCCTGTTCACCGGCTGGTCCAACATGCGGTTGGACGAAACGTTCCCGAGATCAGCGGCTCGCAACCAGACGCAGCCGTGGCTTCAACGACGCTTTCAGCTGTTCGTTCAGTTGCTGTACGCGTGGATCGCGTGAGCGCGCGGCACAGGTGGCAAATTGATTTACGGAGCGTGCGAGCGCCGTGCGTTCTTCGCATGTGCGCGTCACCTGAGGATGCGAGAGCCGCAAAACCATTCCGCCGAGACTGACCAGCAATTCATCGAGCGCCATATCGATCCTGGCGATCTGTTCCATCATCGGCGTTGCTCCACTGTTTGAAGATGCGCAACACAGCGCGCCTTCGTCGACCGCCTCATAGTCGTCGGGAGGAAAGCGTCGGCATGATGGGCCGTTCCGAATGGCGGTCGGCTATGGTGAACGGCAGATTAAGCGCACTGCAACATCAACGGTGTGCGGTTGAATTGCTGAACATCCGCGTGCAGCCGAGACGTTCTGCGCCAACAGGAACCGACATCACGCATGCCGTCGCAGGAATGTGCGCATCGAACCTGACGAGGCGCTGAAACCAACAAAATACATGCGCGTTATTTGCCCAGTGAACACGGGAGCACATCTCATGAAGAAGGCAGCAGTTATCCTTGCCGCCGTCGCCGCACTGGGTGCCACAGTCGTGAGCGCGCCGGCCGAAGCGCATGGCTGGCGTCATGGCTGGGGACCGGGCCCGGCGATCGGTTTCGGCCTTGCGGCCGGGGCACTCGCCGCTGGCGTGGCAGGGGCTTATGGTCCGTATTACGGACCCCGCTATTATTACGGTGGGCCGCGCTATTACGGTTATTACGGTCCGCGATATCGTCCGGCCTACTATGGCGGATATTATGGCCCGCGTTATGGATATGGTGGCCCGCGCTACTATCGCAGTTATGGCTACTGGTAGGCCTTTTGTATCCGGAGCAAACAATGAAGCCCGAAGCGCTTGCTTCGGGCTCGTGAAAGGAGCGTCAATTTCGTCGGCTACCTCGTTGCGGCATTCCGTTTTGGATGCGCACTAACAAACTCGTTCCACTCCGTGGCGCGAACCTTTTCAATAACCGCGTCATAGTAGCCTTCACGTTCGCGCTGAAGCTTTGCCTGGTTTTCACGAAACTGCATGACGCGTTTCTCGATATCGGCGCGAGCCGAGGGCATCGGATTTTCTTTCATTTTCTTCTTTCTTTTGTCGTCGTCTCGCCGTGGCGGCGGTTGGCACGTTTCTCGTCCGATTGTGGCGTCATTACAGCGGCGCCTGACAGGCGAGACCTCGTTCGACGGGGGCCCGGCGCCACACAATGCGCGATTTCCCGAAAGGTTCCCTTTATTCCGGGGACATCCGTGCCTTCGGATTTAGGAAGCGTCACGCCGCTCGGCTATAAGAGCGGTCGCAGACCGGTCATGTTGGCCGGCGGGACGGGAGTGCAAATGAGCAAGCAGGCAATGCGGGAGGAGGCCGAGCGCCTGATCCGCGAGTCGCTGGAGCGCAAGACGGTCGTCGTGAAGCAGGGCGATACCCGTATTCTATCGACCTGTGGCAAATGCGGGGCTCCGAACAAGGTGTCAGCGCCCAAGGGGGTCACGCGGGTCGAGTTTACCTGCAAAGAGTGTGGTCATACGCAAGTCACGCTATGAGTGTACTGCACGGACGGCGCGAGATTTGCTTTGTATTTTGCCAAGTCCGGGATCATGATTGTACCCAACGGCCGCGGCTCGCCGATTGAAAAACAATCAGAGGGTGTGAAACCTTTAACCCTTGGACTGGTATCGGGTGCTGCTGGGTTTTGGGGACGACAATGCGTTTTCGCGTATCGGGTATTTTGGGGCTCCTGGTTCTGGCCGGCGTCACGCCAGCTGCTGCGCAGTCCATTCGGACGGCCGAACCGCTCGTTCTGGCGCCTTATGAGAGTGCGCTCGTTTACGATGGTTCATGTTCGGCTGGAAAAGTGCTGAAGGTCACCGGTGCGATCCGCGGTTTGCGGCGTAAGAAGGCTTGTGTGGCCATTGGCGAGGCTCAGGCTTCTCTCGGTGCGGCCATCCAGTAAAAGCAGGCCGTTCTCGTTAGTCTTTCGTTAGGGCTGGGTCGAACTCGCGGTTCTTGAGGGCGAGGGAGGTGCTACCCTCGCGTGATGATCCGTCTTGCACCAGTCTCCGAGGTACTGGCGTTGGAAACAGCGCACAGCGTCCGGCCACCTGCGACCATCGACAGCAACGATGAGACGCAGCGAAACTACTGGGCGTATCGGTTCGGCATCTCTTCGAACGATCTGCAGGCCGCGATCGAGGCCGTCGGTCCCGCAGTTGCGGCTGTACGCCGCCATCTCGGCAAATAACCTGATCGCCCATGCGGGCCGCCGCACTCCAGCGCTTCTATTGAGAAAGCCCCACCGGGGAACGGCGGGGCTTCCGAGAATAGAGTATTGGGGGGCTGCTCCGCTTTCACAACCGGCCGGAGCCGGTATCGTTCCGTAGCGATGAGCGGATACGTGCCTGCACGCTGTCGTAATAGGCCTCACGCTCGCGATTGAGCGTCATCTGTTGTGCCTTGAAGGCCGCGACGCGCTGCGTAATGTCGGAACGCTCGGATATCGTGGAATACTGGAGCGGTCTCTTGGGCAGATCGGCGGCAATGTTGGTGGAAACAGGTGGGGCGCCGAGATCGACACCAACTGGCACAGAATCCGCGATCGGCTCATCGATCACTTTGGGCAACTCGATGATGTCGGGGCCAGAGGACAGCAAGGCGATCTCCGCCTCCGCTGAGGTCCTGGTGGAGCCCAGTCCGAGTTTGCCCGCTGCTGCCGGATGTGCCGCGGCAACCTGCTGAACAAATGCCAGCGTTTGTGCCACCAACCGGTCACGCTCTTCTTTCCAAGATGCCATGACGCGTTCCCTAGCCCAGGGACATTCTCATGGCAGCCTCGAACTTTCGTCAACCTTACCGGGTTGCCGGCCAACTCCGTGGATGAATAGTGGTCCGTCCTTGCGGCTCATTAACGATGTCGATAGTCCAGAAGAACAAGGGAGATGACCATGAGCAAGTTTGATCTGGACTCGCTGAGCATCGAAGAACTGGCCGCGCTGCGCGATCGTGCGACAGACAAGCTTGCCGAGAAGGTCGCGGCGCGTCAGGCAGAACTCGAGGCGGAACTCGAAAAGCTGGCTCAGTACGGCAAGGTCGCCAAGAAATCGCAGGCAACGCCGGTCGCAAAGCCCAGGAAAGGAGAGACGAAGGTGGATTTGTCGTCGACGGATGTGTCGCGCGCCGCTTGACGTCGGCCACACTTCAGGATTTTTTGAGGAACGAGCGGGGGCGTTACGACGTCCGATCGCCAATCGTTCGGTGGTGCGTAGGCACCGCCTGAATTTGATCCATTTGTTTTAAATGCACATGCCCGGGTGCACGTTTTGTGCGCCATCGAGAGGAGCATGTCCGTATTCATCCGGAGTTCGTAATGCCGACGCGCGATTTGAAGGCTCTGTCCGTCACCGAATTGCTGTCGCTGCGGGACGATATCGACAGGCAGCTATTGGCCCATCGGGCCGAGTTGCAAGCGCAGCTCGCCCAGATTGGTAGCGTGAATGGCAAGGGCGGCCCGACGCGCGGCGTCAAGATCGCTCCGAAGTATCGGCATCCCCAAACAGGCGAGACCTGGACGGGCCGCGGCGGCGTCGCCGGGTGGCTGGCGAGGGAAATCGCGGCCGGCCGCAAACGCGAGGACTTCCTGATTGAAAAGCCGAGCCGCAACAGAGTGGCCAACGGGCGCGGCAAAGACGAATAAGCGCAGCATCGATGATGGCTCCATGGGTGGTACCGAATGGCCGTCTGCGGCATTGTCATGTCGGTATTCCCCTTCGGATGACATCGCATCATGACGTCAACAGATCTTCGTAGCGGTGTGGAGAGGCTTGGCGAACTGATCGCCGAAGCCCGTGTGATTGTGCCGTTCACCGGCGCAGGCATCTCGACCGAAACAGGCATTCCCGATTTTCGTTCGCCGGGCGGTCTGTGGACTCGCAACAGACCGATTCCCTTCGATGAGTTTGTCGCCGATCAGGAGGCGCGCGACGAATCGTGGCGACGCAGATTTGCGATGGAGGAAGTCTTCGCAGCGGCGATGCCGGGTCGCGGTCATCTCGCATTGGCGACGCTCTACAGGGCAGGAAAGATCCCGGCCGTCATCACGCAGAACATCGACAATCTGCATCAAGCATCGGGGTTTGCAGCGGACGATGTGATCGAACTCCACGGCAATACGACTTACGCGCGCTGTATTGGCTGCGAAGCACGGTACGAATTGCCATGGGTCAAGACACGCTTCGACCAAGCAGGATGTGCTCCGAATTGCAGTGCATGCGGCGCGCCGGTGAAGACCGCGACGATCTCGTTCGGTCAAGCGATGCCAGAAGACGAAATGCGTCGCGCGGCGGAATTGTCGCGGCACTGCGATCTCTTCATCGCGATCGGATCGTCGCTTGTCGTTTGGCCTGCGGCAGGTTTTCCGCTCATGGCGAAACGTGCAGGTGCGAAGCTTGTGATCATCAACAATGAGGCGACTGAACAAGACGAGCATGCAGACCTTGTCATCCATCAGGATATCGGCGAAACGCTCGGCCCATTCGTCCGAAACTGATGCGAGGCTGATTCTCTACAGCGCAAGCTGTTCATAGCTCGCGCTGTATTCGTTTTTTGTCTTTGCTGAGCAGTCGGCAGTGTTATCTTCGAATCGCAGGAGATTCGCACCGCGTTGTCGAGAAAACATCTCGATGAGGCATGTGGGATAGCGCTGACATCGGGCTGGCAGCGCAATTGATAGTGGGATCCGGGGCCATGGGGTCGGATGCATTTGAGTCGAAGCGTGGGCTGATGCCTGGTGCGGGAGCGCCGCGTTCGTCGGGCGAGAATCCCGGTAACGCGCAGCGTCCCGTCGTCGATCCATTCGCGGGAGAAGGTTCGGCAGTCGATCTCGTCGAGATCCGCGGCGTCATCAAATGGTTCGACGCTTCCAAGGGCTATGGCTTCATCATTCCGGACAATGGCGCGGCCGATGTGTTGCTGCATGTGACTGTGTTGCGCCGCGATGGTTTTCAGACAGCCTATGAGGGCGCGCGCATCGTCGTAGAATGCGTTCAGCGCTCGAAGGGCTATCAGGCTTTCCGCGTCGTCTCGATGGACGAGTCGACCGCGATCCATCCGGCGCAGATGCTGCCGCCGCGTACCCACGTCACGGTGACGGCGACCAGCGGTCTCGAGCGCGCGCAGGTCAAGTGGTTCAATCGTCTGCGCGGTTTCGGTTTCCTGAGCTGCGGCGAGGGGACACCGGATATTTTCGTCCATATGGAAACGTTGCGCCGCTATGGCATGACCGAGCTGCGTCCCGGCCAGTATGTGCTGGTTCGTTTCGGGCCCGGCTCCAAGGGCATGATGGCCGCGGAGATTCAGCCAGAAGGCGGCGCGCCAGGCTTCTCGTCGCACTGACATCGAAGCGACTGACACCGAATCGCAAGCGAGGTCGAAACCAGGTTTCGACCTCGCTTCTTTTTCAGATCATCGCGGTTTTCACGCGCCTGTGCTGTGCGCCGCACTGGCGTCCTGTGGCCGGTGCGGGGTAGGGTTCGCGCGCCCGGCGCGTCGCCAGGGTTGCTTCTGGAATCCCATCGATGACCGGCTTCGTTCGTTCCGCTTTCTCGCCCACGTTTCGCGACGCACTCCCCGCGCGTCTGCTGTTGCTGTTCGCGCTCCTTCTCGGGCTTTCATTGACGCCTCGGGTGGCGGGGGCCGCTGAGCTGCAGCCGCTGGAGATTGCGACCAAGTCCGGCGTGCGGATGTTTTCGGTGGAGATGGCGGTCACCGACGAGGAGCGCGCCAAGGGGCTGATGTATCGCAAGGAGCTGGCCGATGGCCGGGGCATGCTGTTCGATTTCACCCCCGAACAGACCATCTCCATGTGGATGAAGAACACCTATATTTCACTCGACATGATTTTCATCGGCGGGGATGGCCGCGTGATCAGGATCGCCGAAAATACCGAAACTGAATCCACGAAGATCATCTCATCTGGAGGTCCGGCCAAGGCCGTCCTCGAAGTGATCGCCGGCACCGCGCGGAAATACGGCATCGCGCCTGGCGATCAGGTGGTGCATCCGCTGTTCAAGAAGCGGCGGTAATCAAATAAGCTTGCGGGAAGCCTTGCTGTCCTTCTCCTAAGCGTGTATCGACACCGGAGTGTCGGGGTATAGCGCAGCCTGGTAGCGCGGCGGTTTTGGGTACCGCAGGTCCAAAGTTCGAATCTTTGTGCCCCGACCATTAGCCCCATAAATCGTCGGCTTCTCGGACCGCGCCTGCAAGTGGCGGGGGCTATTCGGCCGCTTTGGACGGCGCTTCGGCCGGTTTGGCGGTCTCGGCTACTGCTGGCTTCGGCAGCGGCTTATCCTGCTTCTTCGACCAGGAAATGTAATAGGCGACCAGGGTCATGATCGCGATCCCGGCGGCGCTGACGAATACCTGTGCCAGGAATGAGCCGGAGGACATCATCAGCTGGAAATGGCCGACGAAGGACAGGAACACCCCGACGCAGAACACCGCGAGGGATTGCTGGCCGCATTTGATCAGCGGGCGGAACACCGGCCATTCCAGACCCTTCCATTCCTTCGGCACGAAGCGCGTGACGAAGAAGGCGATGATCACAAAATGCAGCACGCGATAGGGGGCGAGATTGGTCTTGTCGTTCGGATTGAAGGCGTCGAACAGCCAATCCGGCATGATCATGTGGCCATAGTCAGGGAAACGGCCGGCCATGGTCATGACGAGCGAGAACAGCAGATAGGCGATGCCGAAGTAGAGCACCACCTTCGAGCGGATCACGGAGCGCGATTCCAGCGCACCGCCGAGCGCGAACCACGCACCGAAGACGAACAGGAGCTGCCAGGTGAACGGGTTGAAATACCAGGTGCCATAGGGATAGGCCGGCAGGTTCCAGCCGAACTGGCGGGCGGCGAAATACAGCGCCAGCGACGCCAGCATGGTCAGATCGGGCTTGCGCAGCATCATCCACAGCACCGGCGGGAAGAAGCCCATCAGCACGATGTAGAGCGGCAAGACGTCGAGATTCAGCGGCTTGAACTTGAGTAGCAGGCCGTTCGTCAGGGTCTGGATCGGGTTGTCCACGAGTCCGGCAACGTTGAACTCGTTGATGATGTCAGGGTCGTTGTAGCGCTGCGCCACCCAGCCGATGGCGGCAATGTAGATCACGAACAAAATGACGTGGGCGACATAGAGCTGCCAGACGCGCTTGGTCAGGCGGGTTGCGCCGACAATGAAGCCGCGCTCCAGCATCATCTTGGCGTAGACGAAGGACGCCGTGTAGCCGGAGATGAAGACGAACAGGTCCGCGGCGTCCGAGAAGCCGTAATTCCGGGTGGTGACCCAGTTCACCACATTGTCCGGAATGTGATCGAGATAGATCGCCCAGTTGGCAATCCCGCGGAACAGGTCCAGCCGCAGGTCTCGGCCTTTGGGGGGGAGGGTGGCGTGGATTTCCATGGGGGACCGCTTCGGAAGCCGGATGGGAGGGGCAGTATGGAACGCGGAACGCTGATCAGGATAGTCTGTTTCCGGCCCCGATTGTCACGACGCCGGGGACCGAATATACACCTTGTCATGCCGCCAAACGACGGAATCGCGGGTAAATCTTTGTGAAAACTGGATATACCAGCGCTGCCGTTTTCACCACATTGTCGCAGTGTCGCATCTTCGAAAGCTGTCTCATTCCATGACCGCACGTATCTTCAAGGCCGCCAAGAACGCCATGCAGTCCGGTATGGCCAAGACCCGCGATTGGCAGCTCGACTACGAGCCGGAGCAGGCGCGGGTGATCGAGCCTCTGATGGGCTGGACCTCTTCCACCGACATGAAGCAGCAGCTGTCGCTGCATTTCGACACCAAGGAAGATGCCGTCGCTTATTGCGAGCGTGAGGGCATCGCCTATCAGGTGATCGAGCCCAAGGCGCGGATCGAGCGCAAGGTTGCTTATTCCGACAATTTTGCCTTTAGCCGCCAGGAGCCTTGGTCGCACTGACCGGCTCCATGATCTCCCGCTATCGTGTCCAAAAGTTAGGGTTGCGCGGTCCTGCCGCGCAATGACACCATCCCGTGCCCCGCCAGAGGGTCGGGCAAAACAAGAAACGGATTTGCAGGAAACGGGAGCCGATGGCCCTTCGCTCAACGCTCGATTCCAGTTCGGCTGAATTCAAACGTAACGTCGAGGCCATGCAGGCGCAGGTGGCCGAGCTCAAGGAGAAGCTCGGCGCCGTGGCGGGCGGCGGCGGCGAGGCTGCCCGCGCCAAGCACACCGCGCGTGGGAAGATGCTGGCGCGCGAACGCGTCGATCTGCTGATCGATCCCGGCACGGCCTTTCTCGAACTCTCGCCGCTCGCAGCCAACGGCCTCTATGGCGGTGACGTGCATTCGGCGAGTATCGTCACCGGCATCGGCCGCGTATCCGGCCGCGAATGCATGATCGTCGCCAACGATGCGACCATCAAGGGCGGCACCTATTATCCGATGACCGTGAAGAAGCATCTGCGTGCGCAGGATATCGCACGGCAGAACAATCTTCCTTGCATCTACATGGTCGATTCCGGCGGCGCCTTCCTGCCGCAGCAGGATGAGATTTTTCCCGACGAGCGCCATTTCGGCCGCATCTTCTACAATCAGGCGCAACTGTCGGCCCAAGGTATTCCGCAGATCGCCGTGGTGATGGGGTCTTGCACTGCCGGCGGCGCCTATGTGCCGGCGATGTCCGACGAGAGCATCATCGTGCGCAATCAGGGGACGATCTTTCTCGGCGGGCCGCCGCTGGTGAAGGCGGCAACCGGCGAGGTCGTGAGCGCTGAGGAACTTGGCGGCGCCGACGTGCATTCGCGCCAGTCGGGTGTCACCGATCACTATGCGCAGAACGATGCCCATGCCATCGGTCTGGCGCGAAAGATCGCGGCGACGTTCAAGCCGACGCAGCGCGCGGCCTGGAATCTGCGGCCTGTCCGCGATCCCCTCTATGCTGCCGAAGAGCTCTATGGCGTCATCCCCGCCGACCAGCGCAAGCCGTTCGACATGCACGACATCATCGCGCGCATTGTCGATGGCTCCGAATTCGACGAGTTCAAGAAGCTGTACGGCACCACGCTGATTTGCGGCTTCGCGCATATCTGGGGCTTTCCTGTCGGCATCATCGCCAATAACGGCATCCTGTTCAGCGAAAGCTCGCTGAAGGGCGCGCATTTCATCGAACTCTGTTGCCAGCGCAACATTCCGCTGGTGTTCCTGCAGAACATCACCGGCTTCATGGTCGGCAAGAAATACGAGGCCGGCGGCATCGCCCGCGACGGCGCAAAACTGGTCACGGCGGTTGCGACGGCGAATGTGCCGAAATTCACAGTCGTTGTCGGCGGCTCCTATGGCGCCGGCAATTACGGCATGTGCGGCCGCGCCTACTCTCCGCGTTTCCTGTGGATGTGGCCGAATGCCCGCATTTCGGTGATGGGCGGTGAACAGGCAGCGATGGTGCTGAGCCAGCTCCGCCGCGACAATATCGAGGCCAAGGGCGGCACTTGGTCGACCGAGGACGAAGAAGCGTTCCGCAAGCCGACCCGCGATCAGTTCGAAACGCAGGGGAGCCCGTATTACGCCACGGCCCGGCTGTGGGACGACGGCGTGATTGATCCCGCCGATACGCGCCTCGTGCTCGGGTTGGGTCTGTCCGCGTCGGCCAACGCTCCGGTCGAGCCGACGCGTTTCGGCCTGTTTAGGATGTGAGGCGACAGTGATGGCCAATGCAATCTATCGCCGTTTCCGCACGCTCCTGATCGCCAATCGTGGCGAGATCGCCTGCCGCGTCATCCGCACTGCGCGCGCAATGGGGCTGCGCACCGTCGCGGTCTATTCCGAAGCCGACGCCCATGCGCAGCATGTGGCCGAAGCCGACGAGGCCGTGCTGATCGGCCCGGCGCGCGCCAGCGAGAGCTATCTCAACATCAGCCGTGTTCTGGCCGCTGCGAAGAGCAGCGGCGCGGAAGCCATCCATCCCGGCTACGGTTTCCTCTCCGAGAGCGCCGAATTCGCGCAGGCCTGTGCCGAAGCCGGACTGATCTTTGTCGGCCCAACTGCCGAGATGATTACCGCAATGGGCTCGAAGTCTGGCTCCAAGGCGCTGATGGAGAAAGCGGGCGTGCCGCTGGTGCCCGGTTATCACGGAGATGCGCAGGACGACGACACGCTGTCCAATGCAGCGCGAAAGATCGGTTTTCCCGTGCTGGTGAAGGCATCGGCGGGCGGCGGCGGCCGTGGCATGCGCGTGGTGCGTTCGGCCGATGAACTTGGGCCGGCCGTCATTAGCGCCAAGCGTGAGGCAAAGGCGGCGTTCGGCGACGACCGCATGCTGATCGAGAAATATGTCGACAATCCCCGCCACATTGAAGTGCAGGTGATCGGCGACAGCCACGGCAATCTGCTGTCGCTGTTCGAACGCGAATGCACCCTGCAGCGCCGCCATCAGAAGGTGATTGAGGAAGCGCCATCGCCGACATTGAGCGAAGCGCAGCGCGACGCCGTCTGCGCCGCCGCCCGCAAGGCGGCAAGCGCCGTCAACTATGTCGGTGCCGGTACGATCGAGTTCGTCTCCGACGGCAAGGATGTGTTCTTCATCGAAATGAACACTCGCCTGCAGGTCGAGCATCCCGTCACCGAACTGATCACCGGCATCGATCTGGTGGAATGGCAGCTCCGTGTCGCTTTCGGCGAGACGCTGCCGCTGACGCAGGATCAGATCACGCTCAAGGGCCACGCCATCGAGGCGCGAGTCTATGCGGAGAACCCCGACAAGAATTTCATGCCATCAGTCGGCCGCATCAGCGCCTGGCGGATGGCCTCCGACATCAGCGGCTTGCGCATCGACGCCGGTTATCGCGCTGGCGATACCGTATCGCCGAATTACGACGCGATGCTGGCCAAGATCATCACCTGGGCGCCGACGCGCGCCACAGCGATTGACGCACTCGGCCGTGCCCTCGATGAGACGGATATTCGCGGCATTGTCACCAACACGGCGTTCTTGTCGAAGCTAGTGACGCATCCGGACGTCCGCGCCAACAAGATCGATACCGGTTTCATCGAACGTGAGTTAGGCGCGTTGACCGCAAGCGGCAGCGTGATCGGTGATCTCGAATTGTCAGCCGCCGTCGCTGCAATCCTTGCCGCCGAGCAGGCGACCGCGCAGAACGAGATGCGATCGCCATGGCAGACCGCGGGCTGGATGCCTGTCGGTCGGCGTAATCGCGTCTTCAAATTCAAACGTGGACAAGACGAATCGTCGGTCGCTCTGCGTTATGGCGGCGAGGGATCATCTGTCGTCATCGGCGATCGCGAGCAGGCTTTTGCGGCAGTATCAGCCGGCAATGGCACGATTGATCTCACGCTGGATGGTGCTCGATCGCGCGTTGTCGGACTTGTCGAGGGCCACGAACTCTATGTGCGCACCCGCAACGGCCGCTTCGACCTGCACTGGGTCGATCCATTTGGCGGCGACGATGAGGAAACGGCCGGCGAGGATAAGATCGTCGCGCCGCTGCCCGGCACCGTCGTGGCGTTGCTGGCCGAAGAGGGCGCTGTTCTGGAGAAGGGGGCCGCCATCCTGACACTTGAAGTCATGAAGATGGAGCAGACCCTGCGTGCGCCCTTTGCCGGCGTGCTCAAGCAGCTTAATTGCAAGGTCGGCGATGTCGTTGGAGAAGGCGCCGAACTCGCCGAGGTCGAGCCGAGCGCGTGATCTCCTGAATATATTGAAGATTGGAATGCAATGAGCGATCAGGTTCGGATCATCGAGGTCGGCCCGCGTGACGGCCTGCAGAACGAAAAGACACAGGTCAGCGTCGCCGATCGCATTGCTTTTGCCAGAGGGCTGTTCGCGGCGGGATTGCGTACGATCGAGGTCGGTTCGTTCGTCTCGCCAAAGGCCGTGCCGAAGATGCAGGGCTCGGACGAGGTGTTTCGCGGCGTGAGCGATCTGCCCGGTGAATTCCATGTTCTGGTGCCCAACGAGAAGGGCTATGAAGGCGCGAAGGCCGTCGGCGCCAAGGTGATTGCGGTTTTTGCCTCGGCATCAGAAGGCTTCTCACGCGCCAACATCAATTGCTCGGTTGCGGAATCCATCGAGCGTTTCAAGCCGGTGATCGAGCGCGCCAGGGCCGATGGCATCAAGGTGCGCGGCTATATCTCCTGCGTCCTTGGCTGCCCCTATGACGGTGAGGTCGCGCCGAAGGCCGTCGTGGATGTCGCGAAGACCTTGTCGGGTCTCGGCTGCTACGAGGTTTCGCTCGGCGATACCATTGGTGTCGGCACACCGACCAAGGCGCGCGCCTTGCTCCGCACGGTGTCCGATGCCGTCCCGATGGACCAGCTGGCGATGCACTTCCACGACACCTATGGCCAGGCGTTGGCCAATATCTATGCCGGCCTCGAAGAAGGCTGCCGCGTGATTGACAGCGCGGCGGGTGGTCTCGGCGGCTGCCCCTATGCACCGGGAGCCACGGGGAATGTTGGCACCGAAGATGTCGTCTACATGCTGGAAGGCATGGGGATCCGGACCGGGGTTGACATGGACAGGCTGCTGGCCGCCACCAACCAGATCAGCGGCGTGATCGGCCGTCCGCCGGTGAGCCGCGTGGCCTCGGCCCTGAACGCGAAGGCGAAATCGGCCGGCTGTTGAACGGCAAACGGGCTGGCGTCAAGACGCCAGCCCGTTATGCAACGGCTTGTTGGGGTGCTATATTACTTTTTGCGCGCCTTGCGGGCTGCGTAGCGGGCGTCGCGCGCCGCCTTCTGCTCGGCTTCCAGAGCGGCCTTGGCGGCTTCCGCCTCTTCCT
>JAEXHR010000230.1 GCA_023449855.1 Pseudomonadota bacterium
CCCCGGCCCTCCCCCGCAAGCGGGAGAGGGAGAAAAAGCAGTTCCTTGCGCTGCCAGTCTCACCTTGCAAAACCGGGGTGCGGGCGATATCAGAGGCCCCAGCGCGACCGGCTGTCCAGCCGAATCGCGAATTCGGTTCGCCGCAATAGCTCAGTTGGTAGAGCACGTCATTCGTAATGACGGGGTCACAGGTTCGAGTCCTGTTTGCGGCACCAGTTTTCCGCACCGTTCAAACGAACAGCAAGACGCAGACGCCCCCGGAGGGTCGATGGGCGTTCGCGCGATATGATTTCGATGGAAGCGTAAGGTACCGCGCCGTCCTGCTCGGCTGCACGCGGGGCGAAGCGTCCGTATTGAAACGGACGGATCGCAGGCGAGGCGCCCGGGCTATTTATCCCAGGTCGGCCTGCGCTTCTCGACGAAAGCGCGCAGGCCTTCCTGGGCTGCGTCGGTCACCGCCACATTGACGAAATCCTCGACGGCAGTGGCGATGCTGCGTCGATAGTCGAGATCGATCTGGCGCATGAATGCGGCTCGTCCCATACGAAGCACCGTTTCCGATTTCGTGGCGAAAGTCGCCGCCGTCGCTATGGCTGCGGCATCGAGGTCGGCATCGGCCACCACGCGGGTGACGATGCCGAGATCGCAGGCCTCGCGGGCATCGAAGGTGCGGCCGGTGAACAGCAGTTCGAAGGCGCGGTGCCGACCGACGATGCGCGGCAGATGGGCGAAATGAATCGCCGGCAGCACGCCGACATCGATCTCCGGATATCCGAATGTC
The DNA here is from genome assembly GCA_023449855.1 of Pseudomonadota bacterium. Classification (GTDB taxonomy): domain Bacteria; phylum Pseudomonadota; class Alphaproteobacteria; order Rhizobiales; family Xanthobacteraceae; genus Tardiphaga. The sequence goes on from JAEXHR010000230.1 coordinate 782, forward strand.
GCGCTTTCGGCGGCGAGGACTACGTCGCAGGACACCGCCATCGTCATGCCGCCGCCACGGGCAGCGCCATTTACAGTGGCGATCGATGGCTTTCCGAGATTGTACTGCGCGTCATACAGGTTGATGTAGAGCTCCTGCAGAAACTTGCGGATTTCTTCGCCGGGCTTGCCGAGCAGAATGTCGAGATCGAGACCGGCGGAAAAGCGACGGGCGATCGCGCTGGACAGAACGACGGCCCGCGCCGTCCTGTCGTCGGCCGCCTGTTTGAAGGCAGCCACCACGGCGCGGATCAGTTCGAGACTCAACGCATTGACGGGCGGACGATTCAGCGAAATCCGTGCGATTGTGTCGGTGACTTCGTAGCGAACGATTGGCTCGGGCATCGGCGTCCTGTCCTCCGGATGTGTTGTGTGTTGTGGTTTAGAGCGGCTTCAGGCCGATGTCCTGGGCCACGCGGGTCCAGCGTTCGCTTTCGCGCGCCACGAAGTCCTTCAGCTGCTCCTTCGGCACGATCAGACGTTCGGCCCCGCGCTGGGTCAATGCATCGGCGAATGCCTGCTGGGATGCGGTCTGCTGGAAGGCGGCCTGCAACCGCTCGACCGTTGCCGCAGGTGTCGCCGTCGGCACCTGGACGGAGAACCAGAAATTGAGATCGAAGCCGGAGAAGCCGACTTCCTTCATGGTCGGAATGTCGGGCAGTTGCGGCACACGGCCGGGCGATGTGACGGCGAGGCCGCGCACGGTGCCCGATTTGATCTGTTCGGCGCTGGTGGTGATGCTGTCGAACAGGATATCGACACGGCCACCCACGACTTCGGTCAGTGCCGGAGCACTGCCGCGGAACGGAACAGGCAAGGCCTCGATGCCGGTCAGCTTCTGAAACAGCGCGCCGAGAATATGCGGCGACGAGCCGGAGCCGAAGGTCGCGTAGGTAAGGCCGCCCTTTTTCTTCTTGGCGTAGTCGACCAGCTCGGCGACCGATTTCACGTCGGTATATTGCGGATTGACGATCAGGACATTCGGCAGCGATGCCGTTGTCGCGATGGTCTGGAAATCCTTCATCGGATTGTAGTTGTTGGATGGATACAGGATCGGATTGACGCCGAGCATCGCCACCGTGCTGTGCAGCATGGTGTAGCCATCGGCCGGCCCCTGGGCGACAGCCATGGCGCCGATATTGCCGGCAGCGCCGGCGCGGTTCTCGATCACCACCGACTGGCCGAGATTGCCGGCGAGCGGGTCGTTCAGCAGACGGATGATGAAGTCGGTCGGACCGCCCGGTGCGAACGGCACCACGATCTTCAGGGGCGAAGCCGGGAAAGTGTTGGCGCTGGCAAAGCGTGGCGCCAGCATGGCGGCTGCGCCGCCGGCAAGAAGCGCGCGACGATTGATATTCATGTTGTCCTCCGATTTCAGTTTGTTTGCGGAGCCGATGCGGATCGGCGGGATGCGGCGAGGTTCGGGCTCAGCTCTGGGGATGCGAGGGCGCTTCCAGCACGGTGCGGTCCGCGACCATGCGATCGATCTCGGCGTCGCTCAGCCCGGCTGCGCGGCAGATGTCGCGCGTATCGGTGCCGAGTGGCTTGGGCGTTGTGCGCAGGCTGCCGGGGGTGCGCGACATCTTGATCGGAATACCCAGCGCCCTGTAGCTGCCCTGTTCGAGGATCATGTTGCGGTGATGCGTATGCGGCGCGGCGAGCACGCTCGGGACGTCCTTGATGGCGCTTGCCGGAATCCCGCTGCGCAGCAGGTCTGTCGCCAGCTGGTCCGCATCGCGTTCCGCAAGCACGTCCTGCAGCAGCGCATGCAGTTCCTGGCGATGCTGGACGCGGAGCGCATTGGTGGCGAAGCGCGGATCGGCACTCAGTTCGGGGCAGCCGAGAAATTTGCACACGGCAACGAACTGGCCGTTATTGCCGGCGCCGAGAAACATCGGCCCGGTACGCGTGGCAAATTCCTCATAGGGCGCGATGCTCGGATGCTGGTTGCCGCTGCGCACCGGCTCGACGCCGGTCTGCAGATAGCCGGCCGCATGCGGATGCAGATAAGCAAGGGCGCAGTCATAGAGGCAGACATCCAGTTTCTGGCCGCGGCCGGAGCGCTCGCGCTCCAGCGCTGCCATCAGGATCGCAGCCAACGCGTTCATGCCGGTGCCGATATCGACGATGGACATGCCGACGCGCAGCGGCCCGGAATCGGGGCTGCCGTTCACGCTCATGTTTCCGGCGATGGCCTGAATGACGGAATCGTAGCCTGGCAGTCCACCAAGCGGCCCGTCTTCGCCGAAGCCGGTGATCTGGCAGTAGATCAGGCGTGGAAATTTCTCGGCGAGGACGTCGTCATAGCCTAGCCCCCAGCGCTCCAGCGTGCCGGCCTTGAAATTGTGGATCAGGACATCGGCGTCTTCGAGCAGCCGCAGCAGCAGATCGCGGCCCTCCTGCCGGGAGAAGTTGATCGCCGCATGGCGCTTGTTGCGATTGATGCCGCTGTAATAGGCGCTGCCATCCGGCCCGAACGGCCCCCAGGTCCGCGTCTCGTCCCCGGCCGGCGGCTCGACCTTGATAATTTCGGCGCCGTGGTCGCCTAGGATCTGGGTGCAGAATGGCCCTGCCAGCACGCGCGAGAGGTCGATGACCTTCATGCCCGTCAGGGCGCCCTTGGGCGCATTGTTCATTATACGATCCTAATGTTTCGTATAATGAAACTAGCGAGACTTTATGAGCGGGTCAAGTTCCGCCCATGAATGCAGAATCTCTTGTATGAAGAGCTCGATTTCGATCAGGGCGATGCAATGGCGGGACGGCGTTCGGCAGTTACTGAAACGGCGCGGAAAGGGACCGATCCGGCCAATCCGAGCGGTGCGCTGCTGCGCGGTCTCGACGTTCTGCAAGCCTTCGGGCCGGACAAGGAGCGTCTCGGCAATGCCGAGATCGCAGCGGCCACCGGCCTGCCGAAGCCGACCGTTTCGCGGCTCACCCGCGCCTTGGTCGATGCCGGATATCTCGATTACGAGCCGGTCAGCGGCAAATACCAGCTCCGGCCGCGCGTGCTGACGCTGGGCTTCTCCCTGCTCAGCAACATGAAGATCCTGCCGGTCGCCCACGAGCAATTGCAGCGGCTGGCCACCGCCAGCGGCTGCACCGTATCGCTGGCCTGGCCCGACGCGCCCAACATGATCTATCTCGACCGCTGCCCCGGCGAGGTGATGCCCTATTTCTTCAGCGTCGGCTCGGTCATCGACATGGCCCGCACGGCCACCGGCCACGCCTATCTCGCCAGTCTGGATGCGCCCGCGCGGGCTGCCGTGATGGACCTGCTGATGCATGACCAGGGCGACGACTGGGCCGGTGTCGAAGCGGCGATTCAGCGCGCCGTGCGCGATGTGGCGGAGCGGGGCTTTTGCCTGGTGGACACGGCATGGCGGCGTAATATCCGCGGTATTGCGGCTCCCCTCGTCTCGCGGGACGGACGCACCCGGATGTCGATCAATTGCGTGACGACGACCTTCGCCATGTCGGCCGAAACGCTGGTGGAAAAGTGGGGGCCGGCTCTGGCCAACACCGCGCAGGCGCTGTCGGACCGCCTCTGACAGCTGCGGTTTTGACCTTCCGGGCCTGAGCGCCTATTTTAGGGAGTAACTTCCTGATCTTAAGCCTTGAGCCTCCCATGACCGCCTCGCTGAAAGCCATCGACGGATCGGCCGATCTGCCGGTTCTGATGAACGACCTCGCCGCCCGCGCTCGCGCGGCTGCCCGGGCGCTCGCGGTGGCGCCAACGGATCAGAAGAACCGGGCACTGGCGGCCATGGAAGCGGCGATCCGGGCGAATTCGGCGGCCATTCTCGCGGCCAATGCCGAGGATGTGGTCGAAGTCCGCGCCAATGGCGCGACGTCGGCCTTCATCGATCGTCTGACGCTGACCGAGGCGCGCGTGCAGGCGATGGCGGATGGCATTCGCGTCATCCATGACATCGAGGATCCCGTCGGCCGCGTGAGCGAGAGCTGGCAGCGGCCGAATGGCATGACCATCGAGCGCGTCCGCGTGCCGCTCGGCGTCGTTGGCGTGATTTTCGAGAGCCGGCCGAATGTCGCGGCCGATGCCGGTGTGCTGTGCCTGAAGTCGGGCAATGCGGTGATTCTGCGCGGCGGTTCGGACAGTTTCCGTTCGTGTCGCGCCATTCATGCGTGCCTCGTGCAGGGGCTTCGCGAGGCCGGCCTGCCGGAAGCGGCGATCTCGCTGGTGCCGACGCGCGACCGTGCGGCGGTGGGGCTGATGCTCACCGGCCTGAATGGCGGCATCGACGTGATCGTGCCGCGCGGCGGCAAGAGTCTCGTTGCCCGCGTCGAGGCGGAAGCGCGGGTGCCGGTGTTCGCGCATCTCGAAGGCGTCAATCACGTCTATGTGGACCGTGCTGCCAAGCTCGATATGGCGAAGTCCATCGTGCTGAACGCCAAGATGCGCCGGCCGGGTGTCTGCGGCGCGACCGAGACGCTACTGGTCGACCGCGCGGCGGCCGGCACGCATCTGAAGCCGCTGGTCGACATGCTGCTGGAAGCCGGCTGCGAAGTACGCGGCGACGACGCCGTGCAGCAGGCCGATGCGCGCGTGAAGGCAGCGACGGCCGAGGACTGGGACACCGAATACGAGGACGCGATCATCTCAGCGCGCGTCGTTGACGGTCTCGACGACGCACTTGCGCATATCCACGCGCATTCCTCGCACCACACCGATGCTGTGGTGACCGAGGACGATGCGGTGGCGACGCGCTTCCTCAACGAAGTCAATTCCGCCATCGTGCTGCACAATGCTTCGACCCAATTCGCCGACGGCGGCGAGTTCGGTTTCGGCGCTGAAATCGGCATTGCCACCGGTAAATTCCACGCCCGCGGCCCCGTCGGCGCCGAGCAGCTCACGAGCTTCAAATATCGCGTCCATGGCACCGGGCAGACGCGGCCGTGAGTGACCGCCTGCGGGCGCCGCGATCACCGGTCTTCATGCGCGGCCTGCCGCCGGTCTCGCCCGGTTTGCGAATCGGGCTGCTGGGCGGGTCGTTCAATCCGCCCCATGCGGCCCATCGCGCCGCGACGCTGTTCGCCATGAAACGGCTGCAGCTGGATGTCGTCTGGTGGCTGGTGTCGCCAGGTAATCCTCTGAAAAATAACGGAAATTTACACGATCTCGCCGAGCGAGCCGAAGCGGCTGCCGGGGTCGCCGATCATCCGCGGATCGTGGTCAGCTGTCTCGAAAGCGTCATTGGTACGCGCTATACCATCGACACCGTCACCTATCTGCGCCGGCGATGCTCGCAAGCTCGTTTCGTCTGGATCATGGGAGCCGACAATCTCGCCCAGTTTCATCGCTGGGGGCGTTGGCAGCAGATTGCGGGTCTTATTCCCCTCGCGGCCATCGATCGCGCCTCGCAAAACCCGGCGTCGCAAGGATGCCGTGCTTTGGCCGCACAGGCGCCGCAAGCTTTGGCGCGTTTTCGGGTCAAACAGAGCAATTCGCGGTCATTGGCAGAGCAAGATCCGCCCGCCTGGACATTCCTGACCGGCCTGAAGCTGACCATGTCCTCCACCCGGTTGCGGAACCCGGACGGCAGCTGGAAAAGCTGAGTCCCCCTGCAACCACGAGACGTGCTAGTATCGTTGCGTGCTGGAATATTGAGTCCGGCAAACCCACATGCGTATTTGATCAACCGGGCGCCGGATTTGCGGCCCCACACTGAAAGGAATGGTCACCTGGCCACTTCATCGTCCAAGACGGGCGCTTCCAAAAAGGCGTCGTCGAAAGCCGCCGCTTCTGCCGACAACAAAGTTTCGGTGAAGTCCGCTTCCGCCAAGAAGGCCCCGGCCAAAAAGGCCGCGACCGACAAGGCCGTGAAGAAGGCGCCAGCCAAGAAAGCTGCTGCGCCGAAGCAGGCCGCCACTCCGAAAGCCAAGACCGCGAAGGTCGCCAAATCGACCGCGACCAAAGCCGTGATCGCCAAGAAGGCCGCGCCGAAGAAGGCTGCAGCCGCCGAGGTCGTGCGCGACAGCGCGACCGAGACATTGAAGCTGGTGATGGCGCGCCTTGAGGACATGAAGGCGGAAGAGACCGTCACCATCGATCTGCGGGGCAAGTCGGCATTTTCGGATTATCTGGTGGTGACCACCGGCCGCTCGAACCGCCATGTCAGTTCGATCGCGGAGAACGTCGCCAAGGGTCTCAAGGAAGCCGGGCAGAAGAAGCTGCATGTCGAGGGCATGACCAATGCCGATTGGGTGCTGATCGATACCGGCGAAGTGATCCTGCATGTGTTCCGGCCGGAAGTCCGTGAGTTCTACAATATCGAGCGGCTGTGGGCGCAGAACACGCAGGATGAGCAGCGCGTGAGCCTGAAAGCCGTCTAACTCCGCCCCTCATGGTGAGGAGCGCGCCACTTGGCGCGCGTCTCGAACCATGAGTTCGCCTGGCTCCGAGCTTGCGGCCATCCTTCGAGACGCGCGCAAAAGCGCGCTCCTCAGGATGAGGGCTGGAGTTAGGTCACACTCATGCATCTCCTCGTCATTTCCATCGGCAAACTCAAGCAAGGTCCCGAGCGCGAGCTTGCCGAGCGCTATCGCGAACGCTTCGACGATATCGGCCGCAAGCTCGGCTTTCGCAGCCTGACGGTTCATGAGATTCCGGAAAGCCGGGCGCGCGATACGGCGACCCGGATGGCCGAAGAGGGCACGGCGATTGCAGCCTTGATTCCTGACAAGGCGATCCTTGTGACCATGGACGAGCGCGGCAGCAGCATTGATAGCGCCAGCTTCGCCCGGCATCTTGGCAGGGCACGGGACGAATCGGTGTCACATTATGTTTTTGTCATCGGCGGCGCGGACGGACTTTCGCCCGAATTGCGGCGCAAAGCCAAACTCAGCATGGCCTTCGGATCGGCGACATGGCCGCACCAGATGGTTCGCGTCATGCTCCTGGAACAGATTTATCGGGCTGCCACGATTCTCGCTGGTCACCCCTATCATCGCGTGTAAAGGCGCTTTCGAAACCTTGATCCTGTCGCTGCGGCTCTCTCACCGTGACATCGGACGACGCGCTCCGTCGTCTGCGGTCATGTTGCTGTCTGCAGGGCTCGCTGGATTGGGCGTCGAACCCGCATGGTCGCAGGCGCCGTCGCCCCAGCAGGAAGCCGCCGCGCCGGCCACGGATCTGATCCGTCAGCGCGAGCAGGAACTCGAGGCGGCGCGCGAGCAGCAGAAGAAGGCTGCGGAATTGCAGGCCAGGCTGAAGGCCGATATTGCCGCCATCGGTCAGGATCGCGGCAAGCTCAACCAGCAGCTCATTGATATCGCCGCGCGCGTGCGCGGCGTCGAAGCCAAGATCGACGATGCCGAAGCACGGTTGCGTCCGCTGGACAGCCGCGAGCGCGAGGTCCGGGCGTCGCTCGATTCGCGGCGCGGTGAAATCGCGGAAGTCCTGGCAGCGCTTCAGCGCGCCGGCCGCCGCGCGCCGCCAGCGCTGCTGGTGCGGCCCGAAGATGCCCTGCAGTCGCTGCGGACGGCGATGCTGCTCGGCTCCGTAGTGCCGGATATGCGCGCGCGCGCCGAGAAACTCGTCGCCGATCTCGGCGAGCTGGTGAAGCTGCGCAAGGCGATCTCGAGCGAGCGCGATCAGCTCGCCATAGATCGCGACAAACTCAAGGAAGAACAGACCCGTCTTGCTTCCTTCACCGGCGAGCGGCAGCGCCAACTCGCTGCGGTCGAGAAGGACATGGACGCGGAAAACGCCCGGGCGGTGGCGCTGGCGCGTCAGGTCGACAGTCTGCAGGGGCTGGTCGCCAAGATGGAGCAGGAATCCAAGGCGGCGGCCAAGGCCGCACAAACCGCGAGCCTGCAGGGCGCACCGGCCGATCTGGCCAATGGCAAGCCGAATGTCGATGCGCTGAAGAATTCCGGCCGCATGGCGCCGGCCATCGCCTTCGCGTCGGCCAAAGGCATGCTGGCAATGCCGGTGAACGGCATCCGGTTGCGGAACTACGGCGTCTCGGACGGTGTCGGTGGCGTCGAAAAAGGCATCTCGGTGGCGGCGCGTGCAGGCGCGCAGGTCACAACTCCGTGTGACGGTTGGGTGGTCTATTCAGGGCCGTTCCGCAGCTATGGACAACTCTTGATCCTCAATGCCGGGGGCGGATATCATGTCCTGATCGCCGGGATGGAGCGAATTTCGGTGAACATTGGTCAGTTCGTGCTCGCCGGGGAACCGATCGCCGTCATGGGGTCGACGTCTCGGATAGCCTCCGTGCTCGCAGGCCCGGTGCCGACAGCCAATGCCAGCCAGCCTGTTCTGTATATCGAGTTCCGTAAGGACGGCACTCCAATTGACCCTGGCCCCTGGTGGGCCGCTAACGAAGGCGAAAAGGTTCGCGGATGATGCGCAAGACTTCGATTATTCTGCTGAGTGCTGCCACGGGCGCCGCCTTGACGCTGTTCGTGACTCAGCCACGCGCGGTGTTCATGGGCACCAGCGCGCGCGCCGCCACCTCCGATACCTATCGCCAGCTCAATCTGTTCGGCGACGTGTTCGAGCGCGTCCGCAGCGACTATGTGGAGAAGCCGGACGACAGCAAGCTGGTCGAATCCGCGATCTCCGGCATGCTCACCGGCCTCGATCCGCATTCCAGCTACATGGACGCCAAGAGCTTCCGCGACATGCAGGTGCAGACCCGCGGTGAATTCGGCGGTCTCGGCATCGAAGTCACCATGGAAGACGGCCTGATCAAGGTGGTGTCGCCGATCGACGATACCCCGGCGTCCAAGGCCGGCATCATGGCCAATGACATCATCACCAATCTCGACGACGAAGCCGTGCAGGGCCTGACCCTGAATCAGGCCGTCGAAAAGATGCGCGGCCCGGTGAATACCAAGATCAAGCTGAAGATCATCCGCAAGGGTCAGGACAATCCGCTCGATGTCACCTTGGTGCGCGACAATATCCGCGTTCGCTCGGTGCGCGCGCGTGTGGAAAGCGACGATATCGCCTATATCCGCGTCACCACCTTCAACGAGCAGACCACCGAAGGCCTGAAGCGCGAGATCGCGGCGCAGACCGCGGCGATCGGCGCCGACAAGGTGAAGGGCTACATCATCGATCTCCGCAACAATCCGGGCGGCCTGCTGGAAGAAGCGGTCACCGTCTCGGATGCGTTCCTCGATCGCGGCGAGATCGTCTCGACCCGCGGCCGCAATGCCGAGGAAACCCAGCGTCGCACCGCGCATAACGGTGACCTGACCAAGGGCAAGCCGGTGGTGGTGCTGATCAATGGCGGCTCGGCCTCGGCGTCGGAAATCGTCGCCGGCGCGCTGCAGGACCACAAGCGCGCGACCATCATTGGCACGCGCTCGTTCGGCAAGGGATCGGTGCAGACCATCATCCCGCTCGGTTCGGGCAATGGCGCGCTGCGCCTGACCACGGCGCGCTATTACACGCCGTCGGGCAAATCGATCCAGGCCAAGGGCATCGTGCCGGATATCGAGATCGTGCAGGATGTGCCGGATGAGCTGAAGTCGCGCACCGATACCAAGGGCGAAGCCTCGCTCCGCGGCCATCTGAAGAACGATGGCGACGAGAAGACCGGTTCGCAGTCCTACGTGCCGCCGGATGCCAAGAACGACAAGGCGCTGAAGGCTGCGGCGGATCTGCTGCACGGGATCAAGGTTACGTCGAATGCCGCCGTGACCCAGCCGGAAGTGAAGGCCGCGCAGGACACCAGCAAGCCGGCCGACAAGCCCGCGAACGAGAACAAGGCTTCGGGCGACAAGCCCGCCGCAGACAAGCCGTCGGCGAAGCCGAACTGATCGGCGGAGATTGACGAATAAGAAAAGGGCGGCCGTTTGGGCCGCCCTTTTTGTTTCTGGAGCCCGGATGGAGCGTAGCGAAATCCGGGGACCGGCGAATATGTGGAGCCTCTGAATCCCGGATTGCGCTGCGCTCCATCCGGGCTACGCATCGAGCACTATTTGAACGCGACCGACCCTGCGACGTTCTCGATCGCCGGGCGCAGTTCGGCGCTGCGATCCGCTGCGAAATATGAGATCATCCGCACGAAGCGTCCGCTCGGTCCGGTTGCGAAATACTGCACGAAGCGCTTGTTGCCATCGGTCTTGCCCTCGAGCAGGACCGCATCGCTCGCGCCGCCGAACGAAACGCGCTTCTCCGTCTCGATCGTCGCCTTGTCCAGATCCCTGGTCTGGCGCAGCAGGGTCTTCGCGATCACGGCGGAATCTTCGCTGAGCACCGGCGTGTTGCCAATCTGCGCGGAGACGATCAGCAGCGGTTGTTCGCCTTTCGGATCGACATCCTTGTCGCCAACGGTCATGGCCACGGTGCTGCCGGCCATCGCATCGAGTACCCGGAACGGCGCCGATGGCGTCACCTTGAATGGCAGGCTGGCCAGCTTGTCGTCCACTGAAGGTGCGTCGCCGAGCGAGACAGTCTTGAGCATCGCCTTGATGGCGGCATCGTCGAGCTTTGCGGCCGGCATCGCCTGCACGGTGATCATCACCGTGCGGCTGCCTTGCGCCAGGGCGACCCACTTGGCGAGCCTGGTGTCCGCGACGGTCTGCGTGCCGCTGGCAAGGAAGGCTTCGCCCGACGCAGTCGACACCTTATCCAGTGTCGCGACGTCGATACCCTTCTGCTTGAAGCCGGCCCGCACGGCGTCGAGACTGCCGAACAAAGCGGAGAGCTGCGGCCAGGCCTGCGGCGGCAATTCGGCGATCAGGATGCTGGATTTGGTCTTCTGATCGGCGAAGCCCGAAAAGTCTTTGGCGGGCTCGAAGCCGGCCGGCGGGATCATGGTCACCGTGGTGCCGTTCACACGCTGCGGCGCCTGCGCCGTGGCACTGGATGGAAGCAGCCCGCAAGCAACCAGGCATGAGAAAATGACGACGGTTCGGCGGATGGCATTTGCGCTCATCATCTGTCCTTCGTTTCAAACATCAGTGCGCGGTTGTCGCATCGGCGAACGATGTGGTTCGATGCATGGCCGCATATTGCTCCGCTCATGCGGGCTACGGGTCTTCATACAAAAAAGCCTGCCGTCCTTGATGACGACAGGCTCTTTTACTCAACGCTTACTCTACGCAATACGTACGCAACGCTACTGAACCTGGAAGATCAGAGCAGGATACGCTCGTTCTTCTTACATGACTTCGGCGACGACCTTGCCGACGCCACGGCCCGTCAGGCCAATGGCGCTCGCTGCGCCCTTGGACAGGTCGAGCACGCGGCCTTTGATGAACGGGCCGCGGTCGTTGATGGTGACGACGACGCTGCGGCCGCCATGGGTCACGCGCAGCTTGGTGCCGAACGGCAGCGAACGATGCGCCGCGGTCATGGCATTCTGGTTGAAGCGCTGGCCCGACGCGGTGCGGTTGCCGGCCTCATTGCCGTAGTAGGACGCAACACCCGAAAAGCTGCGGCCGCCAGTACGGGCAGGCGCTTCAGCCGTCGGCGCGAACGGGCCGATCGACGCATTGGCTTCGAAGGGAGAGGCGGGCGCCGCAGCCTTGGCGGCGTGGTGATGGTGATGCTTGTGATGATGACGGTGCTTGGATTTGGCCGAAGCCTCAGTAACCGTTCCCCCAAGAGCGACAGTGGCGGCAATCAGGGCCACTGCCATGCGCGGCTGGGTCACAAAACCCAGTGCCGACTTTCCGTAACGCAGCATGTATCGTAATCCCTCAGACAGTATTGCCACAAATGTGGCAAGTGGACCCCCGTCCCAATTTCACTGAGGTTGCGTTTGACCACGTATTGAGGCGTAAAATGGGCAGAGAAATCGTTCCATTTCACGATGAAATATCTTGTGATGGCAGATGCTATAGTCGTGTGGTGCGCTTAACGATTTTTTAACTAAAAGATTTACTTAAGATTACTTGTCTATACTGTATAGCGAAGTGATGACTTTGCTTCAAAAGCATTCGTTAAGTAATCGTCAACAACTTGTCCTGTCCGGCGTTATCGGCGGGCCGCCGCATCTGTTGGCCGCCTTACTGATTTGCGGTCCGTAGCCACACACCGCGTTGTGAATTGCCTCGACCTCGAAAATGGACTCACCTGCCGCAAAGCGGAATTCAGGTTGTGCGATGTCGAAGTGATGTGAAGCCGGCGTTGCTGGCGCAGAATTTTTCGCCGCACGGTTCTCTGAAACGATTCTTCGCTTTGCCCTGCGACAAGGCATCATCAAACGCTTTCGTCGCGTTGCATGGCCGTGCGCGCCATGCTAGCAAAGCCGCGATTTGAACGGGCGGGGGCGCTCTGTCGCTGCCTGAAGAATCGAAGTCCCGCTTGAATTCCAAGGACTTGAGCCGCTAAGCGCCGCCCAAATGGCGCTGGTTCTCCCCTTGCGAATTTGACAGCCTGAAGAGCACAATTCGTGGCAGCAGAAGATCCGTCGGTTTCGGGAGTGTCCGGTCGTTACGCAACAGCCCTGTTCGAGCTGGCGCGCGACGAAAAATCCGTCGATGCGGTGAAGGCCGATCTCGACAAGTTTGCAGTACTGCTCAGCGAGAGCGCCGATCTGGCCCGTCTCGTTCGCAGTCCGGTGTTTACCGCCGACGATCAGCGCAAGGCGCTCGGTGCGGTGCTCGCCAAGGCCGGTATTTCCGGTGTTACGGCTAATTTCCTCAATGTCCTGACCGCCAACCGCCGTTTGTTTGCGGTGAGCGACGTGATCCGCGCTTTCAATGCGCTGGTCGCCAAGTTCAAGGGCGAGGCCACGGCTGACGTCACCGTCGCCGAGCCGCTCAGTGACAAGAATCTCGACGCCTTGAAGGGTGCACTGAAGTCAGTGACCGGCAAGGATGTCGCGCTCAACGTGAAGGTCGATCCGTCCATCATCGGCGGGCTTGTCGTTAAACTCGGCAGCCGCATGGTCGATAGCTCGCTTCGCACCAAACTCAACTCGATCAAGCACGCGATGAAAGAGGCAGGCTGATGGACATCCGCGCCGCAGAAATTTCCGCAATCCTCAAGGATCAGATCAAGAATTTCGGCCAGGAAGCCGAGGTTTCTGAAGTCGGTCAGGTGCTGTCCGTCGGTGACGGTATCGCCCGCGTCTACGGTCTCGACAATGTTCAGGCCGGTGAAATGGTCGAGTTCGAGAACGGCACGCGCGGCATGGCGCTGAACCTCGAAACCGACAATGTCGGTGTCGTTATTTTCGGTGCCGACCGCGAGATTAAAGAAGGTCAGACCGTCAAGCGTACCCGCGCCATCGTGGACGCTCCGGTTGGCAAGGGGCTGCTCGGCCGCGTGGTCGATGGTCTCGGCAATCCGATCGACGGCAAGGGTCCGATCCAGGCCGACAAGCGCATGCGCGTCGACGTCAAGGCGCCCGGCATCATTCCGCGCAAGTCGGTGCATGAGCCGATGGCGACCGGCCTGAAGTCGATCGACGCCCTGATCCCGGTTGGTCGTGGCCAGCGCGAGCTGATCATCGGTGACCGTCAGACCGGCAAGACCGCGATCGCGCTCGACACCATCCTGAACCAGAAGTCGCTGAACGGCGCCGGCGCTCCCGAGAGCCAGAAGCTGTACTGCGTCTACGTCGCCGTCGGTCAGAAGCGTTCGACCGTCGCCCAGTTCGTGAAGGTGCTCGAAGAGCAGGGCGCGATGGAATATTCCGTCGTCGTCGCCGCCACCGCGTCGGACCCGGCTCCGATGCAGTACATCGCACCGTTCACCGGCTGCACCATCGGCGAGTATTTCCGCGACAACGGCATGCATGCCGTGATCGTGTATGACGACTTGTCGAAGCAGGCCGTCGCCTACCGCCAGATGTCGCTGCTGCTGCGCCGCCCGCCGGGCCGCGAAGCTTATCCGGGCGACGTGTTCTATCTCCACTCGCGTCTTCTCGAGCGCGCTGCGAAGCTGAACGACGAGCAGGGCAATGGCTCGCTGACCGCTCTGCCGGTCATCGAAACCCAGGCCAACGACGTGTCGGCCTACATCCCGACCAACGTGATTTCGATCACCGACGGTCAGATCTTCCTCGAAACCGACCTGTTCTTCCAGGGCATCCGCCCTGCCGTGAACGTCGGTCTGTCGGTGTCGCGCGTCGGCTCGTCGGCGCAGACCAAGGCGATGAAGAAGGTCGCCGGCAAGATCAAGGGTGAGCTCGCGCAGTATCGCGAAATGGCTGCCTTCGCGCAGTTCGGCTCGGACCTCGCCGCTTCGACCCAGCGCCTGCTGAACCGCGGTGCGCGCCTGACCGAACTCCTGAAGCAGCCGCAGTTCTCGCCGCTGAAGATGGAAGAGCAGGTCGCCGTGATCTGGGCCGGCACCAACGGCTATCTCGACAACCTGCCGGTCTCCAAGGTTCGCGCCTTCGAAGACGGTCTGCTGTCGCTGCTGCGTGGCAAGAATGCCGACATTCTCGACTCGATCCGCGACAGCCGCGATCTCAATGACGAGACCGCCGGCAAGCTCAAGGCCGCCGTCGAAGGCTTTGCGAAGACCTTCGCGTAACTTTCTTACCTCTCCCGCTTGCGGGGGAGGTCGCCCGGGCTTGCCGGTCGGGTGGGGGGAACACACCCTCCGGCGGTTGTGGCGGGGCCCCCCCCCGCCCCC
>JAEXHR010000379.1 GCA_023449855.1 Pseudomonadota bacterium
ATGCTGCCGCGCCCACGGCGTCCCACTTGTCACGCATGGCGGGCGAACCGGGCTCGTGGGCGGCGGGATGTCTAAATCGGGCGAACTGGTACTCTCCACCGCCCGCCTCAATCGCATCCTGCATCTCTGCCCCGTCGAGCGCGTTGTGGTGGTCGAGGCCGGCGTGACGCTGCAGGCGCTGCAGGTGGCTGCCGCGGAGCATCGCCTTGAACCGGGGATCGATCTGCCATCCCGCGGCTCGGCGACGATCGGCGGCATGACCTCGACGAATGCCGGCGGGATTTCGGCCTTCCGGTCGGGGGTCATGCGGCATCGCATTCTGGGACTGGAGGCCGTGCTGGCGGATGGCTCGGTCTATTCCGACCTGACCCGCGTTGTGAAAAACGCCGCCGGCTATGATCTGAAACATCTGTTTGTCGGTGCGGAAGGCACGCTCGGCGTGATAACGCGGATTGCCGTCAAGCTCGAACCCCAGCCTTTGGCCACCGCGACAGTCCTGTTCGGCCTGGCGTCTGTGGATGCAGCACTTGAGACGGTGCGCCGGGGGCTCGATGCCGAATACGGCCATCTGCGCGCCGCCGAAGCGGTCTGGCACAGCTATTTCCGCCTGACCTCCAGCCACCATCACTGGTCGGCGGCCGACTACGCCACCGATCATCCCGTCAACCTCCTGATGACGCTCGGTGGCGCGGACGAGACCGCCTTGCAATCGGAACTCGCGCGCATCTACGAGGATGTGGTTGCCGTTCATCCCGACACCTCGGCCGTCATCGCCTTTTCGGGCGCGCAGGAGGCCGATCTCTGGCGGCTTCGCGAGGACACGGACCTCATCTATCGGCAGCATCCGGGCGCGCCATCCTACGACGTCTCCATTCCCCTCTCGCAGGTCGCGTCCTATCTCGAACGGTGCCTCACTGATCTGAAGGCGATCGATGCCGCGCTCGATCCCTATGTCTTCGGCCATCTAGCCGACGGAAACCTCCACATCGTCCTCAACAGCACCGGCGGCGACATTCCGGCCGAAAAGGCGCGTGCCGTCGAGGAGGCGATCTACCGGGGCATCGGAGAGCTGGGCGGGTCGTTTTCTGCCGAACACGGGATCGGCGCGAAGCGGGTGGCGCCGCTATCGGCTTTGTCCAACCCGGCAAAACTCGCCCTGATGCACCGGATCAAGGGCGCGCTCGACGCGCCGGCACTTCTCAATCCCGGAAAGGTGCTCGGGGCAGGCAGGATCTAGTTGTTTGATCCGGTGGTTTGATGGTGCGATCCTTTCCTTGGAATGGAAGGATGCCCTATGGGACAAATTCGTCACGGAAGCGCCACGACCACGCACGCTGTCCGAGCAGCAATACAGCGATCGCAAGCTTCGCTCGCGCAACTGAGCAGGGAGTTGGGCATCAACCCCAAGACCGTTGCGAAGTGGCGCAAGCGTGCGACGGTCGAGGATATGAAGACGGGGCCGTCAGAGCCGCGGTCCACCGTCCTCACCGAAGCCGAAGAGGCGATGGTCGTGGCATTCCGGCGTCATACGCTTCTGCCCTTAGACGATTGTCTTTACGCCCTGCAGCCCTCGATCCCTCACCTGACACGATCCGCACTGCACCGGTGCCTACAACGGCATGGCATATCGCGCCTGCCTGATGTGGAAAGGCGACAAGCCGAAGCGGTCGAAGTTCAAGCGCTACCCCATAGGGTTCTTCCATATCGACATCGCCGAGGTTCAGACCACTGAAGGCAAACTATATTTGTTCGTCGGTATTGACCGCACGAGCAAGTTCGCCGTGACCCAACTCGTCGACAAGGCCGACAGGAAGACCGCCTGGGAATTCCTTCAGCATATGCTCGAAGCCGTGCCCTACCAGGTCCATACCATTCTCATCGATAACGGCATCCAGTTCGCAGAGCAGCCTCGGAACCGGAATACCATCTACTCCCGGCCAATGCGCTTCGACATGATCTGCGAGGCCAACGGGATCGAGCACAGGCTAACCAAACCTAACCATCCATGGACCAATGGCCAGGTCGAACGGATGAACCGCACGATCAAGGAGGCCACCGTCAAGCGCTTCCATTATGACAGCCACGACCAGCTGCGAACACACCTCGCCGACTTCATGGCGGCCTACAACTTCGCACGAAGGCTCAAGACCCTCGGCGGTCTCACGCCATATGAATACATCTGCAAGGTCTGGACCTCAGAGCCAGATCGATTCATCCTGAACCCGATCCACCAGATGCCGGGACTGAACAGCTAGATCACATCGATCCCGCAGGAACCCGGTCGAGCGATACGAGGCGCTCCCGGGTCTTCCCTATCCGCCATCCAGACCGCATCATTGATATCGCGAAGGCACTGGGAAAGCAGGTCGTCGCCGAGGGCGTTGAAACGGTGACAGAACTCCACGCGCTACGAGAACTCGGCTGTAGCTATGGCCAGGGGTTCCTGTTCGGCCGGCCCGCCCGCGCATCTGATTTACGAGTTTTGCCCGACTAACGGACAGGAACACGGGTCGTGTCCCATCAGTTGGTGTAGCTCGGCGATAATGAAGCCGCTCGCGAGCGCGCCGTTGGTAGCGCTGTAGCGAGTGAGCGGCGTGTGGGTGGTCATCGGCGCTTTCCGGTAGGGTTTGGTTGTTGACGCCAACCCATTTCGGAAGGACCACCGATGACCGATGACATGATGAACCTGCGCACGCTCGTGGAGATGTCAACGATTATCCCGCACTTCTTCGAGCACGGCGGAAACGTGACCGTTGGGGGAAAGAGGAAAAGCGCCTGTATCGTCGGCATCGCTGGCGTTCGGAAGGTTTCCATGGCGAGGCGAAATCCTGGCATGGTCTCGCACGGGCTGTGCGCCGCGGCCTGGAGAACATGCGCATCCAGTCCTTCCTGACCGCTATGGCGATCAACATGAAGC